>NZ_CP022441.1:0-316557 GCF_004010915.1 Klebsiella sp. LY | reverse complement strand
GAGGCTCAGGAACCGGAGATTTCGATTATGACCGTATGGCTAAGGCCAACAAGGACGCTATGACGGAAGAATTCGATTCTTCTGCAATTCAGTCTGATATTTCTTCCTCTTTGGATGGAACAGTCCAGAGCCTTACAGACTCTGTAAAAGGGCTCTCTGACAGCGTTGGCGGCCTTCTTGGGGCTGGTACTCCAGTATCTCCGGAGTTTTCTGCTGCATCTGCTGATATGCAAAAAATTGGCTCTGGTGACAGCTCACCATTGCTGGATGCTTTTACCAAAGGAAAGTTATTTCCTTCATTACCGTCGGCAAAACAATGTACACCCTTTGTTTTTGCTGCCGGAAAGAAATATGAATTCACTATAGAGTGCAAATATATTGATATGTTTAAATCTGTATTTGCTTTTATTCTTTATTTCTGGACGTTTGTTACCGTTTACGATTCATTTGCCGGGATACTAAGAAAAGGTAAGGAGTAATTATGCCAGCGTTTTTAGGATTGCCTTTGCTTGCACGCTTTATTGGGTGGCTTGCGGGGGTCTTAATCGGTTATTTTGCAAGGTTCCTTACTTTAGGTATTGCACGTATCGCACTTGCAATAACACTTTTTCTGGCCTTAATCGTGGGGCTCAATCAATTACTGGTCTCTTATTTGTCTGATTTGGTTGCAGCATTGCCAGCAGATATATCAGATGCAATAGCTTATATCATTCCTTCGAATGCGTTGCCTTGCCTTTATGCGATTTTTTCATTGAAGGCTGCTATTTTTATATTTGATGTAAAAGACCGTATTATTGGTTATCTTGACTGGAATAAATCGTAATGGCTGTTTATGTTGTGACAGGTAAACTAGGTGCAGGTAAAACACTTGTTGCTGTTGGTAAAATACAGGATAAGATTGTTTCCGGCTGTAAGGTAGCAACGAATCTTGACTTACGCATACATAAGTTACCTCGCGTCGGTATTTTTGCCAAAACGCCTAATGTAGTTCGTATACCCGACAAACCTTCACTGGATGATTTATTATCCATAGGGAAGGGTAATGATAGTTATGATGAAAATAAAAACGGCTTGCTCGTACTCGATGAATGCGGGACATGGTTCAATTCTCGTTCTTGGGCTGATAAAGAACGCCAGGCAGTTATTAACTGGTTTTTACATGCCCGTAAACTTGGGTGGGATATTATTTTTCTCATTCAGGATTTATCAATCATGGATAAACAAGCCCGCGTTGCTCTGGCGGAGCATGTTGTTTATTGCCGCCGTCTGGATAAAATCACAATTCCGTTTATAGGTGCAATTTATAGCCTTATGACGGGGAGTAAATTACCTCTGCCAAAAGTGCATGTTGGTATCGTTAAATATGGTGATTCGCCTCAGTCGATGACAGTAGAACGCTGGACATACACCGGGCGTGACCTCTATCAGGCGTATGACACTAAGCAAGCATTTTCAGATAGTTATGAGCATTCATCGTATTCATATTTACCGCCTTTTTTATCACATGGGCGCTACGCCACAAAAAGAGATTCAAGGTTTTATATGACACTTACTAAGATTTATTTCAGGAAGTACTCGAGGGTTCTTTGTTTTATTTTTGGCGTGCTTCTCGCATTTTTATATTCATTTATTACTCGCGCCGACACACCTGTAATTATCGAGCAACAGGCATCTCAACAGGTTAATACTCAAAAGTACAACATCTCAGAATTTAAAATTATCTCGTCATATCGACTTTTGAATAAAGTCAGTTTTGTGTTTATGGATTCAAAAAAGAATAAATATACATCTGAGGATTTAAAGAAAGACGGTTATAAAATGGTTTTCATCGATTTGTGTAATGTGGATTTTGTTAAAGGTGGTAAACATGAAAAAGTTACTTGCTAGTATTTTATTGTTTTTGACATTTACAGTTCATGCAATACCTGTTGAGCTTAACAATGTACCGTTGCGGGAGTTTGTATCATGGTATTCTAAAGTTTCTGGTCAGCCAGTTATTGTGTCGCCTGATGTGAAAGGGGAAGTGACTGTTTATTCTGCTGATGTTAAAAGAGAAGAATTACCACAGTTCTTTGTTTCTGTACTTCGTGCAAATGGTTACGATTTAAGTAATGGTAATCCGGGCGTTGTTCAGAAGTACAGTTCACGTAATTATGAATATGCCGATTCATTCTCGGATGATGTTGATTATATCCCTCAGGATTCTTCATCTTCTCCTGCTGGCGATTTCTTCAATCCAGGAAAAACTCAGGCAAGCCTGATTACACAAACTTACCCTGTTAATAATGTAAGAGCTAAAGACCTTGCCCCGGTAATTGATGTATTCCTTAAAGGGGATAACATTGCAGGTACAAAAGTATTTCCTTTTGATGGAGCCAATATACTTGCAGTTACCGCATCTGCTTCACAGCATAAGCAATTAAAAGAATTTTTCCCTTCGGTTGATGTACCCAGAATTCAGGTTCTGGTTGAGTCAGTTATTTTTGAAACATCTGCTTCTGACGGTTTTGACTTTTCATTTGCTGCCGGTGATCCATCAGGCCATCCAGTAGCAGGGGGTGTGAATACTGACAGGCTTGGTAAGGTTCTTTCGTCTTCAGGTGGTTCATTCGGTATTTTTAATGGAAATGTTCTGGCAATGAGTCTTAAAGCGCTTGAGACTTCGAATAAATCGACATTACTTTCTATGCCTCGCATACTTACAATGTCAGGCCAGCCCGGAACATTCACCGCAGGTCAGAACGTGCCTTTTGTGACCGGACGAATCACCGGAGAAGCTGCAAGCGTTAATAATCCCTTCCAGACAATAGAACGACGTGACGTAGGGATTTCTCTGCAGGTAGTTCCTGTTGTGACACCTGCGGGATTACTCATAATGGATGTCAAAACGAACGCAGACAGTATTTCTGATTCTCAGGCAGCTTCAGACATTATTACGAATACACGTTCGATTTCGACGACCGTTCAGCTTAAATCTGGTCAGACTGTGCTTCTTGGCGGGATGGTTGATAACAGGGACAGTGAAGCTGATTCGTCAGTACCGTGGCTCTCAAAAATCCCGCTAATAGGTGCGCTCTTTACCTCCAAAAGCACCAACGCCAGCAAACGAACGCTGTACATGCTCATTCGTGCCCGTGTCGTTAATCCACTTTGAAAGCCATGATTGCCGGCGTTCTCCCTGCGCAGCGGGGAGGATGCCGGGAAGCAGGGCGAATCTTCATTTTTCAGCTACCAGCCATCGCTGGCTTTTCTGTTTTTTGATGCCGTCAGGCATGGGAGGCGCTTTGCGCCGGAAGCCCCGCAGCGAAGCGAGGACTCAGAAAGCATTATGGCGTCAGCCATAATATTCCCATCACTGCAAAGCCTGTTTTTTGCGGCCGCAGGTCATTCAGGCATCGACATGGCCAGTTGATGAAATTGATGCCTTACAGCGTGTGTGACAGAATGGCGATCGCCGGTGACAGGCTTTCACATCAACCCGGGGTGCGGTTTGTTTCTTCCTGGTATCCGGCAACAAATTCTTTCCGAACGGGTTTATCTGCGCACTGGTGCGCATAATGTCAACGCGTTATGTTGAAAAGGCCGCTGCGAAAATCTCTCCCGCAGCGGCCTCTTTAGCATAACGTCATTATGCGCATCAGCTTGCGTCTTGCAGCCTTTTCCTGACCATTTCGAATGCTCGCTGCAACGTTCCTTTATCGGATATGAGCATGATTTCATTTGCCAACATTTTCAAAACGTCATCGTTTAATTCTTTTGCCAGAAGTAGGGCGCTCATTCCTAATGTGAATCGTGGTGATATGGGAACAGGCATGCTGTCATCTTCGAAGATGGCTTTTAATTCCTTCTGAACAGATTTTTGCATGCTTGAAAAATCCTTTTCAATGAACAGGTTACGACATGTATTTATCAGCATGTCTTTACGCTCTACGTTCAGCATGCTGTCAACCATCATGTCGATCATTGATGAATCGCTCATTGTTAATCCTTTGTTAATTATTCAGTGACTTTTCGTCTATCCAACTAATTAATACTTCAACCATCAAGCCTGCTCGATTGTTCACATTTTCGCCGCGAAGCGGTTCGGGGTTCTGTGACACCCGAACTTTACCGTGGTTTCCCACGGTTTTTGCACTGCGTAGTGCTTCATTTTTTCCCCACGCCAGTAGACGTTTTTGTTGATGATTTCAGGTCTCTGACAGCCTCTTTTAGATACTCATCCATGAGATAGAACGCCATGTCAGTCCATTTCACCATGCGTCCGGTGGCATAACTGACTTCAATAGCGGCTTTCTCCAGCTCCATTTTACGTTCTTCCGGTACTCGCAGGGACGTGTATTTTTTCTCAGCCATAAATCTAGTCTTTGTGTGTTTTGGGTTCATGCATGTTAGTTACATTGCATAAAAATAGCGATGCGCTCTTGTATGCATGTGCGCGTTTGTTGTATAAGGTATCCAAATATTCTTGCATACATGGATGCTATGTTTTTCGATTGGTTGAGTATTGAGCAGGATTTTGGCTATCAGTTGCCCATCATCTCTGACGTAGCTTATCAGCGCATTCACCTTGAAAGCGGGGAGGCTAGCGCTTTATCTCAACCAACCTTCCAGCATCGTGGATCTTTCTGTGATGTTGTCTCGATCTCGATCCGTGGTTCAGTGTTAAAAATGACTGGAAATCCGTCCCGCTGGGGACGTCTTGATAATCTCTTTGGGCTTCCAACTGTAGATGCTTGTGTCATGGTATTTAATCAGATTCTAACTGAACTGAAATTACCTTTGTTTACCAAGTGTACAAAGTTAATGCCCGGGCAATCGAAAGAGAATGAAAAAGCTCATTTAATTACTGATGGTGCTTTAATTAAAGAACTGCATATAACATCAAACAAATCAGTAGGGAAGGGAAATGAGGATGATTATATTTCAGGACTTTCTACTCAACCTTACAGGAATAGTATTCCACGGTTGCATTCCAATGGAAAATCAGTTGACTGGCTTTCAAAAAAAGGCAATGTCAACCTTATATACCCAACAGTATATAACAAGGCTCATGAGCTTGAGTTACATAGCCTTGTGAAAATTAAAAATAAATTCTCCGAAAATTCAAGGGAATTTAATTACATAAGCGATGTTATAAAATATTGCAAAGAGAATGGTATTGTTCGGTTTGAACAAAAATTGAAGTCTCGATTTCTTCAAAAGCAATCCCTGTGCTATTGGGGACTTTCTGATTATTCTTTGTTAAATAAGTTACATTCTGATTTTCTTGAGCTTGATGAAAAGTTATCGGTGAATGCTATGGACTTTGAAACTATTAGTGAACATCTTGTTAGTCGTGGTGTTGTTGACACTACTCGTGCAGCCAATACTACAGCCATGTATGCTATTCAATGGTTTCACGGTCATGTTTTTGATTTAAATAAAAAGCAAGTCCAAACACATCGAGCAAGGTTAAGAAAGATTGGTATTGATATTGCACAGAAATGTAATATCTCTAAGTTTTCGCCTGTTGTTGTCAAGCAGACAAGAGAAATCAAAGTATCTGACTGCGTTATTCCATCATGGTATTTAAAACCATCACATCTGCGTGTGGCTTAATTTAAAAGGTGTTTATATGAGTAGTAATTTAGGAAATTTAGAAACGACAGTTACCGGGAAAATTAAACGTTTTAACAGTAGTGGTGGTTTCTATTACACAACAGTTGTTTCTCCGGCTGCTGATGCTTACAGCTTTCCTCCTGTAATACGCATCAAATCAAAAAAATCCTTAGGCCGTGTTGGCGAGGAAATTGTTGACGTTCCATGCCGTGTAACGGGGTACGAGCGCAGCTTCCCTTACACTGACAAGCAAACTGGCGAGCAATCAAAAGGTTACAACGTTGATATGCTGCTTGAATTGTTGGAGTGATTATGGGGGCTACAGATTTCCAATCCCTTTATCAACTAATCTTTAACGCCGGGCTTGTAATTTGCTTCGGCCTCGGCGTTATAAGTGGTGGTCAAAGATGAGTGATTTATCTTATTTCTTTGCTGCTTATTGTATCGGCTGGGTGATTTCTCACTCCATCCTTGTCTTTAAAAAGCTCTCTGAGGTTTCAACATGAAAAAATCTGTTATTTCTAAAATCGTTGCAGGTTCAACTCTGGTAATTGGTTCTTCAGCTTTTGCTGCCGAAGGTGATGCTACCTCTCAAGCGAAAGCTGCTTTTGACTCTCTCACCGCACAGGCTACAGAAATGTCCGGTTATGCCTGGGCACTGGTTGTATTAGTTGTTGGTGCAACCGTGGGAATCAAACTCTTTAAGAAATTTGTTAACCGCGCATCTTAATATTAGCCTTTCTTTTATCTGCCAACACCGTTAATTAATGGGTGGCTTATGCCACCCCTTTTAGGCATTAAAAATGAAAAGATTACTTCCGCCTTTATTATTTGCATCTTTCTTTGCTAATGCTGCAACTGATGCCGAATGTATTGCAAAACCTGAATTTGATGCCTCTATGACAAACGTCTGGAAAGATAACCAGACATTAGATCGTTATGCTAATTACGAGGGCTGTTTATGGAATGCAACTGGTGTTGTTGTTTGTACTGGTGACGAAAATCAATGTTATGGCACATGGAAGCCTATTGGCGTAGCTATTCCTGAAGGTGGCGGCTCAGGAGGTAATGAAGGAGGAGGAGGCTCAGGTGGCGGTGATGGCGGTAACACTGGAACAGATCCAAAACCCGGATATACATATGTTAATCCTCTAGATGGAACATATCCGCCTGGCTCCGAACAGAATCCGAATAATCCCAATCCAACGCTATATGATGAACAACCATTAAATACATGGATTTTTCAGGGGAATAGGTTTGTAAATAAACAAGGGGCATTAACCGTTTATACAGGTTCTGTATCTACAGGCACAGACCCCGTTGTAACTAAAATTCAATATACGCCAGTTTCCTCTAAAGCTATGTACGATTTATTCTGGAATGGTAAGTTTCGGGATTGTGCTTTCCATTCAGGATTCAACGAAGATCCTTTTGTTTGTGATTATCAAGGCCAGCCATCCGAAATTCCTCAACCTCCAGTTAATGGCGGCGGTTCAGGTTCTGGCGGTGGGGGCTCCGATGGTGGTTCCGGTGGGGGCGATGGAGGCTCCGGTGGGGGCTCCGATGGTGGAAACACAGGAGGCGGTGACGGAGGCGGTTCTGGCGGAGGCTCAGGAACCGGAGATTTCGATTATGACCGTATGGCTAAGGCCAACAAGGACGCTATGACGGAAGAATTCGATTCTTCTGCAATTCAGTCTGATATTTCTTCCTCTTTGGATGGAACAGTCCAGAGCCTTACAGACTCTGTAAAAGGGCTCTCTGACAGCGTTGGCGGCCTTCTTGGGGCTGGTACTCCAGTATCTCCGGAGTTTTCTGCTGCATCTGCTGATATGCAAAAAATTGGCTCTGGTGACAGCTCACCATTGCTGGATGCTTTTACCAAAGGAAAGTTATTTCCTTCATTACCGTCGGCAAAACAATGTACACCCTTTGTTTTTGCTGCCGGAAAGAAATATGAATTCACTATAGAGTGCAAATATATTGATATGTTTAAATCTGTATTTGCTTTTATTCTTTATTTCTGGACGTTTGTTACCGTTTACGATTCATTTGCCGGGATACTAAGAAAAGGTAAGGAGTAATTATGCCAGCGTTTTTAGGATTGCCTTTGCTTGCACGCTTTATTGGGTGGCTTGCGGGGGTCTTAATCGGTTATTTTGCAAGGTTCCTTACTTTAGGTATTGCACGTATCGCACTTGCAATAACACTTTTTCTGGCCTTAATCGTGGGGCTCAATCAATTACTGGTCTCTTATTTGTCTGATTTGGTTGCAGCATTGCCAGCAGATATATCAGATGCAATAGCTTATATCATTCCTTCGAATGCGTTGCCTTGCCTTTATGCGATTTTTTCATTGAAGGCTGCTATTTTTATATTTGATGTAAAAGACCGTATTATTGGTTATCTTGACTGGAATAAATCGTAATGGCTGTTTATGTTGTGACAGGTAAACTAGGTGCAGGTAAAACACTTGTTGCTGTTGGTAAAATACAGGATAAGATTGTTTCCGGCTGTAAGGTAGCAACGAATCTTGACTTACGCATACATAAGTTACCTCGCGTCGGTATTTTTGCCAAAACGCCTAATGTAGTTCGTATACCCGACAAACCTTCACTGGATGATTTATTATCCATAGGGAAGGGTAATGATAGTTATGATGAAAATAAAAACGGCTTGCTCGTACTCGATGAATGCGGGACATGGTTCAATTCTCGTTCTTGGGCTGATAAAGAACGCCAGGCAGTTATTAACTGGTTTTTACATGCCCGTAAACTTGGGTGGGATATTATTTTTCTCATTCAGGATTTATCAATCATGGATAAACAAGCCCGCGTTGCTCTGGCGGAGCATGTTGTTTATTGCCGCCGTCTGGATAAAATCACAATTCCGTTTATAGGTGCAATTTATAGCCTTATGACGGGGAGTAAATTACCTCTGCCAAAAGTGCATGTTGGTATCGTTAAATATGGTGATTCGCCTCAGTCGATGACAGTAGAACGCTGGACATACACCGGGCGTGACCTCTATCAGGCGTATGACACTAAGCAAGCATTTTCAGATAGTTATGAGCATTCATCGTATTCATATTTACCGCCTTTTTTATCACATGGGCGCTACGCCACAAAAAGAGATTCAAGGTTTTATATGACACTTACTAAGATTTATTTCAGGAAGTACTCGAGGGTTCTTTGTTTTATTTTTGGCGTGCTTCTCGCATTTTTATATTCATTTATTACTCGCGCCGACACACCTGTAATTATCGAGCAACAGGCATCTCAACAGGTTAATACTCAAAAGTACAACATCTCAGAATTTAAAATTATCTCGTCATATCGACTTTTGAATAAAGTCAGTTTTGTGTTTATGGATTCAAAAAAGAATAAATATACATCTGAGGATTTAAAGAAAGACGGTTATAAAATGGTTTTCATCGATTTGTGTAATGTGGATTTTGTTAAAGGTGGTAAACATGAAAAAGTTACTTGCTAGTATTTTATTGTTTTTGACATTTACAGTTCATGCAATACCTGTTGAGCTTAACAATGTACCGTTGCGGGAGTTTGTATCATGGTATTCTAAAGTTTCTGGTCAGCCAGTTATTGTGTCGCCTGATGTGAAAGGGGAAGTGACTGTTTATTCTGCTGATGTTAAAAGAGAAGAATTACCACAGTTCTTTGTTTCTGTACTTCGTGCAAATGGTTACGATTTAAGTAATGGTAATCCGGGCGTTGTTCAGAAGTACAGTTCACGTAATTATGAATATGCCGATTCATTCTCGGATGATGTTGATTATATCCCTCAGGATTCTTCATCTTCTCCTGCTGGCGATTTCTTCAATCCAGGAAAAACTCAGGCAAGCCTGATTACACAAACTTACCCTGTTAATAATGTAAGAGCTAAAGACCTTGCCCCGGTAATTGATGTATTCCTTAAAGGGGATAACATTGCAGGTACAAAAGTATTTCCTTTTGATGGAGCCAATATACTTGCAGTTACCGCATCTGCTTCACAGCATAAGCAATTAAAAGAATTTTTCCCTTCGGTTGATGTACCCAGAATTCAGGTTCTGGTTGAGTCAGTTATTTTTGAAACATCTGCTTCTGACGGTTTTGACTTTTCATTTGCTGCCGGTGATCCATCAGGCCATCCAGTAGCAGGGGGTGTGAATACTGACAGGCTTGGTAAGGTTCTTTCGTCTTCAGGTGGTTCATTCGGTATTTTTAATGGAAATGTTCTGGCAATGAGTCTTAAAGCGCTTGAGACTTCGAATAAATCGACATTACTTTCTATGCCTCGCATACTTACAATGTCAGGCCAGCCCGGAACATTCACCGCAGGTCAGAACGTGCCTTTTGTGACCGGACGAATCACCGGAGAAGCTGCAAGCGTTAATAATCCCTTCCAGACAATAGAACGACGTGACGTAGGGATTTCTCTGCAGGTAGTTCCTGTTGTGACACCTGCGGGATTACTCATAATGGATGTCAAAACGAACGCAGACAGTATTTCTGATTCTCAGGCAGCTTCAGACATTATTACGAATACACGTTCGATTTCGACGACCGTTCAGCTTAAATCTGGTCAGACTGTGCTTCTTGGCGGGATGGTTGATAACAGGGACAGTGAAGCTGATTCGTCAGTACCGTGGCTCTCAAAAATCCCGCTAATAGGTGCGCTCTTTACCTCCAAAAGCACCAACGCCAGCAAACGAACGCTGTACATGCTCATTCGTGCCCGTGTCGTTAATCCACTTTGAAAGCCATGATTGCCGGCGTTCTCCCTGCGCAGCGGGGAGGATGCCGGGAAGCAGGGCGAATCTTCATTTTTCAGCTACCAGCCATCGCTGGCTTTTCTGTTTTTTGATGCCGTCAGGCATGGGAGGCGCTTTGCGCCGGAAGCCCCGCAGCGAAGCGAGGACTCAGAAAGCATTATGGCGTCAGCCATAATATTCCCATCACTGCAAAGCCTGTTTTTTGCGGCCGCAGGTCATTCAGGCATCGACATGGCCAGTTGATGAAATTGATGCCTTACAGCGTGTGTGACAGAATGGCGATCGCCGGTGACAGGCTTTCACATCAACCCGGGGTGCGGTTTGTTTCTTCCTGGTATCCGGCAACAAATTCTTTCCGAACGGGTTTATCTGCGCACTGGTGCGCATAATGTACGTTATGTTAAATACGTACTGTATATGTATACAGTATTTTTTTATCGAGCACTAACCTCTCACTTTGTAAGTCTTGCATCAGGGTTAATGCTATGAATGTCCATAAGAGTTATCAAACTATCACCCACTACCATTTTGATTGGTTGACCCCAGCTGGCGACTACCCCAAGTCTGCTATTATGGTAGTTGAATGCAAGGATGGCCGGTGGATGATAGTTCAGGAGTTTGGGGAAGATTACGGTTGCTTCGAAGGTGTGCTGAAGAATGAAAGCGATCTTATCACTAAGCCTGCTTTTTATCCCGACTTGCGAAGTGCAGCTATGTCCGTTTTTGGTATGATGAAGCAAATATACCCACTGTACGATGATAATCTCTTTAATGAATTCCTCTCGGAAATTCCGGGATAGCTACTCTTCTGCAATAGTCAGCTCATTATCGCTGCAGGCGTGGCTTCATTCGGGATAGATGGAATCTTTTCTGGCTTTAATGCCATGAAACTTCAAATACGTCACCAGCTGATACGATGTTGCCTGATCCAGAAACAGATAAATGCTGACCTGTTCTGATGACTCCGTTACCCATTTGCCCTACGACCAGATTTTGCCCATCAATACGGGTCTCGATATGCCTGAACCCGTCCAGGTCCCGGGCAGCCACCACCAGTTGAAGCTTAGATCCACAAAAAATGACGACCGGCCATGCACCTTTGATAATGACTTTCCTGATTGTCTGAACCGGCCTCTCTTCTTTTTGGTAGCCGTTCGCGCGTTTCCACTCTGAATCATCTGCAGCATCAACCATTAAGTTTAAAGAGGAACTGGTATTCATGATGTTTTCCTGGGGTTACATTACGAACCGCGTGTCGTCGAAGAAAAGTAATATGCTGAATTAACAAAGCCTTCAGCCTCCCCGCTCATCTCTGAACAGGGAGGACTGGTACGGACACCGGTTAATGAAGGCTTTCTTCTTTGAGGTCGATCGCCCTGAGCGCCTGATGGAAGGCGGTATCGCTGATAGTACGGGCCTTTCGCATACGGAAAAGCTCATTACGTTGCGCGATAATGGCCTCACGTTGCATAAACTTCTCAAGCCTGGTGCGTTTCATCAGCTCCAGCCCGACGTCGGTTTGTTCATCGCTGTAGTTGTAGTGAAGCCGTCGCTGGTATGTCTCAAGGAGCATATTTCCGGCATCAGCGCGTAAGGCCTGCTCATCGGGATCAGCGACTGGCTGGCTGAGCAAATCGGTCAGTCGGTTGATGGCCGCTTCCGTCAACGCTGCTCCGATATTGCCGCTCCCGGCGTCATGAGGCAAATCCTCTCCGAGAGAGCGCGTCATGAAGGGAAGACCTACAGCAGCCACAATAAGTGATAACAGGATCACCGCCATTGAGAGAAAAATAAGCAGCTCTCTTCCCGGGAACGGTGACCCGTCATCCAGTACGGCCGGAAGTGTCAGTATCCCCGCCAGAGTGACGGAACCCTTCACACCGGCGAGAGCCATCACAGCCATCGCAGAGAACCGGGTGCGCACCGTCGTGACCTTGCCCCGCCGTTTCTGACGAAATACCGTCAGGGTTATGGACAGCCATACCCAGGCAAAACGCATCACACCAAGAGCCAGTGTGATAACCACGGCATACAGCAGTAAGTACCACGGAGATGACACTCCCGCTTGCTGTGCCACTTCCGGCAGAGTCAAAAGCATACGTGGCAACTGCTCACCCAGCATCAGGAAAATCATCCCGTTCAGCGTAGTCTGAAGCATATTCCACACGGCACCGCTTTTCATGCGTGTGGCCGGTAAACGAGGACCCGACAGCTGTTCATAGTGCATGGCGATGCCAGCAGCTACCGCAGCCAGGATCCCCGAGACATGGAATGCCTCAGCGAGAATATACGCGGCAAACGGGATAAGAAGGCTAATCAGTATCTGGATGGCCGGTTCCTCGCGTGTCCGTTTCACCAGAAAATTATTGCACTTACCGGTTACCCAGACGACCACAAGACCGCTCAGAATACCGCCGAAGGCCATCAGGAAGAATTTGGTCACCGCCTCTCCCGGGGAGAAGGTACCGGTGAGCACTGCAGCAATCGCAAAATTAAAGGCCACAAGGCCGGATGCATCGTTCAGAAGGGATTCGCCTTCGAGGATATGCGCCATTCGTGAGGGCAGCGGTGAACTGGCGGTCATAGCAGAGACGGCCACCGGATCCGTTGGAGACAGGATCGCGGCAAGCGCAAATCCGGCGGCCACCGTGATCGCCGGGATAAGCCAGTGAATAAACCAGCCAATGCCAATAATGGTGACCAGGACAAGGCCAATTGCCAGTGACAGGATGGGTTTCAGATCACTGAAAAATGCATCCTTGGGTATTCGCCAGCCATCCAGAAACAACAGCGGCGGGATGAACAACAGCAGGAAGATATGCGGTTCGAAATCAACCTGGAAGCCTCCGGCAGCAAGACCCGCCCCGGCAGCTATCTGAAGCAGGGGTAATGGAATTTTTACGGGCAACAAATGAGATATAAACACAGTAACAACTATCGCCATCATGAAAACAAGGACAATGGTGATCAGCGACATATTGCCCCTCCTCTTCCGATGGCAAACTCTTCATGCATATTGGTTCATCCTTATGGGCTGGTGGTACTCATAGTGCGCTTATTCTAGGGGCGCGGGGATCACCGGACAATATGAAATGCTGTCTTTTCTGTTAAACCCTCCCGGCAATCCGTTGAAGACAGCCCCTTACCTCTGGATTGAGTATCTGCGTTTCATAATCGGCGTTTATTTCATCGCGTACAGAATATGAAACGCATGCCTTCATCCGATATACTGACGATATTTAATGATGACTGCTGATACTGTTTCGTCAGTCATCTCTCCCCCTTCTTCTCTTCATACTTTATTTTAAGAGTAGCAAACCCATCAAACTCATTATTTTCAAGATTAAATTCACCTGCTATTAATTTCAGTCCTCCCAATGAAGAAAATGGCGGAGCTGATAATTTAATATCTTTTATAACATCAGTGTTACTTACTGCTGTATTTATATCCTTCATGGCTTTATTCAACCAAAAATGACTATCCGCCATAAGCGAAAGAACATACTGTACATCTTGCTCTCTTTCACAGATTATGTTTCTTCCATCAAACTTAACTGTCTCCTGGTTGAAGTATTCTGCCAAAAACTTCAAATGTGCATTGCTTAAAGATAAGTTTCTGTAAGCGTCTTTCATGCCGCCGTTGTACTGAGAGTCAGCCAAATGAAAAGCCTTATAGACTTCCTCATACTTGTTATGCAATCTTTTTTGTGACTTAATGCTCTTAAATAGCATGTAAGATAAGAAAATAATCATAATCATCATGCTGTTGAAAAGAATGTTATGTTCAAACATAGATATGACCTTTTTATATGTAATGTTGAGTAAAATACCTAGCTCAATCTTCATTAAAGCAACCATTAATTCACTTTTATCCCTCACATGTAAAATTCAATAAATATTAGCCTCCTTATATCAATGCCCGATTGCACCGGGGATTACGGAGCTTTAGCTAGATATCCCTGTTTTTGAAGTGCGCACGATAGCTGCACGCTATGATATTCAGCAAAGCAATTCGTATGCTGGGAAATTCTTTTATTATTCTATCTTCATTCAACCACGTACGAGATTCCAGTGCATTCGGGTTATGTCGATGGTCAAAGCGACCCTTTCTGTATATAACTAGCTCAGCCCCCCCCGTTTGCGGGTTAACCAGTATGCTGCTATAATAGCTATCACATGATAAATACCCTTCCGCATGAATAACAATTTTTCCGTTTTCAGCTTTGCACATATACGGCATAAAAATCTCAAGACCTTCACACATTTCTTCATAATTCATTTTACTCACTGGATGGCGAAATCCTATCTTTAATGGTTCACCTGGATTTTCAAGCTTCCCTGGTTCCCCTGGTTTTCCATTTTTAAGATGCAGTGAAAATGCACTGACATACCAGTAAAGTAAATTCTTACAAAACCCAGGGTAAGGTGGATTGATCAGAAGTTTTAGATCCGGACGAAATTTGGCGTTTATCTTATATTTGTATTTTAGTTCCTGCGGACATAAATATCGCTCATGATACCTGATGCTACGGGACAGTTCAGGTTTTTTCTCATACATCTCTCCCATTCTCTCATCAATTTTTATGTCCTTTCGATATGCTACATAAGCAGATAAGGATTTCAGGCTAGGGTGTATAATATCATACGTTACATTTTCGTCGTCTATTACACCGCCCCATTGAGCAATCAGAGCTCTTTCATACTGCTGCCTTAGCTCATACGTTTTCTTTACATTTAGAAATACCGTTTCAAGTATCATGCTTTTTTCGGTAATAATTTTTATAGACTGGGCATTTCGTCGTGCGCATCCTTCATCTACCCTCATCGCTTCACGTTGACAGTAATCTGCGTACATATCTTTTGTTATATTTTCTTTCGTTATGGCATCCTGCAACGTTTTAAAAATGTTTGCCACATCATTATATATGTTTTTTTTCATTTTCCATGCCGTCCTGTAATAAAGTTTTAAAATAAACTACTAAATGCTATAGTTAGTTTTACTATTTGTTCATCCTTATGGGCTGGTGGTACTCATAATGCGCTTATTCTAGGGGCGCGGGGATCACCGGACAATATGAAATGCTGTCTTTTCTGTTAAACCTTCCCGGCAATCCGTTGAAGACAGCCCCTTACCTCTGGCTTGAGTATCTGCGTTTCATAATCGGCGTTTATTTCATCGCGTACAGAATATGAAACGCATGCCTTCATACGATATACTGACGATATTTCATGATGACTGCTGATACTGTTTCGTCAGTCATCCCCTCTCTGTATTTTGTAGACACCAGATTTTCACACCCAGGTGGAAAACGGTGCGACTCATCATCTATAATAATAAAATGACTGATACCCAGATATCGGGCATTTGAAAGGCACTCCCTGTACCGGATATATTCAATATCCGGTACATCCTGAAGTGAAGGCGTAACGCCAATGATTCTGTGCCGGTATGAAACCGGGAAAAGATGCTTTAGCCCCTCTAAAGACATCGTCTCCCTCCAGCTGCTGGAGATCACTATGAGGATTTCAGGGCATTGAATTAAAATTTCTTCCAGCAGGGGCATTTTTTCAAAGGACTCATTCATTCTTCGATGTAGAACACCATCAAAATCAAGATAGAGCAGAACAGTACCTTCTGGATGAGTTCCAGTTGCTGCTTCATGCGAGGCTAAAAATTCATATGATTGAACATTTCGAACACGCCTTTTGTTTAAACTGTCGTATAACATAGCACTAAGAATGAGAATAACCACAGAGGCGGCAAACACCACCCCACTAGCAGAAAGTGAAAACAAAGCCCCTGTCATCTCTCCCCCTTCATCTCTTCATACTTGATTTTAAGAGTAGCAAACCCATCAAACTCTTTATTTTCAAGATGAAATTCATCTGCTATTAATTTCAATCCTCCCAATGAAGAAAATGGCGGAGCTGATAATTTAATATCTTTTATAACATCCGTGTTACTTACTGCTGTATTTATATCCTTCATGGCTTTATTCAACCAAAAATGACTATCCGCCATAAGCGAAAGAACATACTGTACATCTTGTTCTCTTTCACAGATTATGTTTCTTCCATCAAACTTAACTGTCTCCTGGTTGAAGTATTCTGCCAAAAACTTCAAATGTGCATTGCTTAAAGATAAGTTTCTGTAAGCGTCTTTCATGCCGCCGTTGTACTGAGAGTCAGCCAGATGAAAAGCCTTATAGACTTCCTCATACTTTTTATGCAATCTTTTTTTTGACTTAATGCTCTTAAATAGCATGTAAGATAAGATAATAATCATCATGCTGTTGAAAAGAATGTTATGTTCAAACATAGATATGACCTTCTTATAATTAATGTTGAGTAAAATACCTGGCTCAAGCTTCATTAAAGCAACCTAAGGAAGGAATATGTTTAGTTGTCTTTTGCTTTATCAATGGCCTGCTGCAAGCGATAAGAATCAGGCGCACCGGGAATAATGGTGGTAGTTTTGTTTTGCGGGTTCTTAATGTTCATGATGATGAATACCGGAGTACCACTATAATTGAGCTTATCAGCCAGCATCATATTCGCATCAAGCACATTCTGGAGCTGGTCACGTAGTTGTGCAGTCAGAAGGAAGTTACCGTGTTCGTCAAGAATATCTTTATACCCCAGCCCATGAACCAGCGTTGCCAGATTCTGCGGTGAGTAATCCTTTTTGGACTGAAGCGCTATTCCGGTCTCGTTCATTAATTTATTATGAAACTCATAATATTTATCCTGACCGTATGTCCGAAAAATATAAAGACCAATTTTTGCGCCCATACCTGAAATCGGAGTACGGTCTGCGAAAATAGTGAAGTCTTTAAAGAACGTTCGCACATTTTTGTTCGCGCTAATGGCCTTTTCAAGAACCGGGCTGGATTGCTGGCAGAAGTGGCACATGTAATCAAAAAACTCGATCACGGCGACATCCGCATTATCCGGACCGTAGTTTGGAGTGTAGGTTGATTCCAGGAGAACGTCTTTAGTATTCACTACATTAGACATTTTCTCACCATCGCGGTTAGACTCCAGGCGTTTACCCGCTTCCACCAGGTTTTCAGGGTGGTCGATCAAATATTGCGCCGCAGTCTTTCCAATCAGCTCTTTGTCCTGTTCTGTCAGAACTAAACCGGCTGACTGATTCGCCTGAGGCTCTCTGATTAGCCGATTAAACTGCTCGATCATGCGTTCGTTAGCAGGTTCTTTAGCCGATTGATTCGATTTAAACAGGTCACTGGCAGGCCCCCAGACAACTGAGCCAGCTACAAAGCCACAAAGGGCCAGACCAATATTAATCAGCATACGTTGATTAGGATTTTGCTTCTTTTCCATGGTTTTTCCCCGGAAGTCATTTTATGATTTTGTAAATGCAACTGATGTATATGAAAGAACACTTATTGACCGGCCATTCGGCGACTGCTTTCTGACTCGAATGGATCATCATGACTTACCTTCTTTACAGTCATGATTTCAGAAACATTACCCAGCACCCCGTTATTTATCATTAATTTCAACATACCGTAGTTTACTGAACCTAATAAAAAACCTCCCAACACGAGGGCAGAACAAATGATGACACGATGATTTTTTCGTTTATTTATCATGCTAAACCTCCTGTATTCATCTAACGATCAAAAGAAATACATCTGAAGACCAGAAATTCCATCTTACTGACTGTTTTTCCGGCTACTGCTGTCAAGTTCATCCACTGTATCCTGAATAAGCTTCTGGATATCGTTATTACCGGCCATCATGACGACTTCGTTGAATGAACCACGGATATCATGTTGTTCACCCATCATCCCGACTACACCTTCCATTACGCCATGGTTTTTCAATGCGGCAATGGAATCCGCTAACACTGAGGACTTCATAATGTCATTGCTGGTCAGCGATGAAGGCAATTCAACATCCGGAAGTGGAATATTATCTAGACTATCTTTTGTTTGTGAATAGGCAAATATGCCGCCGATGATACCCACATAGACCAACGTTCTGATTAATCCCATGTCGGACTCCGTATTATGCGCTGTAGATTTTAATCGGGCTTAACACCCGGTTCATTTGTACCGGCGACGATTTATCTTTATGCCCGGATACTGAGGATTTCAGCTCGGTCTGAATTGTCTTACCGGTAGTGTTTACATCATCAAACACCCGGCCCATAGCACTCTTCGACGGAGTCTCCGCAGCATCAAGCAGCAGGATCGGTTTTTCGGTACCATCGACATCAACAAAAGTAACTTTGCAGCCACTCTGACCACACAAACTGGACTGGGCTGAAAATGACACAACCACCACCGCTGCAATTGCCATAAATTTCTTCATTGTCTCTCCCGGAGAGCTATTTTTTCTGATTGGCCGTCTTCAGGCTGTTCAGCATCTGGTCAGGGTCACGTAACCCAGCAAATACCATCGGTTCACCTTTCAGGCTTAAACCGCTAGGCGTGCCTGAGAGCTTGAACATGTTCCCTGCATTGAACTGGTTCTGAACGGAGTCCATGCAGGCCTTTGTCGGTTGCTTATCCGGCAAGCCATCACCTTTCATGGCTTTGGTCAACGCAGCGGGTTTGTCGTCTGCACACCAGACCGATGCCATGTTCCGCGCAACCATGGAGTTCATACCGGCGCGAGGATAAGCGATGTATTTTATGGTGATCCCTTTCTCCAGATAGAATTGCAGGTCGTTATGTAATTTCTGGCAAAAGCCGCAGGTGATATCAGTAAAGACACCGATTACATATTTCTCATCCGGCGCTTTGTAGGTGATGGTATCGAGCTTCTCAATATAGGATCGCATCCCTTTGCTGATAAACTCATCTGTGGTGTTTTCCACTTCCGCACCTTTCACCTTGAATAAATTCCCGGTGAAGATGTATTCCCCGTCAGACGTGACGTAACTGGTCCCCTCTTTCGAAAAGACCGAGTAAATCCCTTCTACAGGCGACTTCTCCGCATAAAAGGCATCAATACCAACGGCCTCAATTTTGGCTTTCACATCCGCTGATAAATTAACGTCCGCATACGCCGATACGGATAACAATGTCAGGGCGACTGCAATTGGTTTAATCATGTCCTACCTCCTTAAATACTGTATCAAACCAAAAAAAATAATTTTCCGACCAGGAGGTGTTTTTACCCCCAGCTAGGAAAAAATTTTTTTGATGACGTGTAACCTGACAAAGTAACTTTTGAGGAGCGGGTTTATGACGAAACTAATATCTGGCGCTGTGCTGTTCGCAACGTTAACAGTCAATGCCAATGCAGCATTCAATCCGCCCAGGGATCGCCCTAAACCGCAAAATGTACCCGAGACGGTCAAGAATGAGTGTTTAACTGACGCCGCTCGTTTCTTCGGCATTGACCGTGACCTTGTTTTTACCCTTTTTGATAATGAAGGCGGCAAGATTGGTTCTTTTGTCCTTAATACCAACGGTACATGGGATATTGGGCCAATGCAGATAAATTCATCAAATCTGGCGGAAGTGAAATCTCATTTCCCCGCGATAAGCTGGCGTGAGCTTGCTTACGATGCTTGCGCCTCTTTTTGGGTGGGTACGTGGTGGCTGCATCGTAAAATTATTGATCGTAAGGGGAATGTGTTTGAAGGCATCGCCGACTACAACAGTAAGACCCCTCGCGTCAGAGCCAACTATATATTCAATTTTATGGTTCGATATAACCGGCGATTACAGCGAAACGGGAAAATGCAGCAACTCAATGCCTGGACAGGGATTGATCGCGTAAACCCGAAATTAGCGGAGATACCGGGTAAACTCGCGAACAACCCACCCAGATAAAAGTAACTTTTGAAGTGATGGCATCTGGTCGTCACTTCGACAGGTGACAGGGAGAGCAGAGGATGTGCTGTTTCTCTTACGCCCGCACCATCTAAAATGAAGGTGGTCGTAATCTGTCAACGCGGCCATGTCAGTAAATCCTTCATCCTGCCAGCCCATATGGTGCTACCGTTCCGGTTAACATGCGCCGTACTGTGTATTCTGGTAAAGTCGATACCGTAGTTACCTTTCCGCATTATAGTGATCAAGTTTATGAGCCGGTACGATGGCCCGTTTCAGGTGTTAACAGGCATGGCGCTTATCAGCGCCATTCCGTGGTTAAATACTCTTCCAGATACGACACTGGCGTGTTATTGACGATCACCGGTTCTTTTAGATCGCCCAGCGCCCGCGACAGTGTTGAGAAATAGGGTAGCTTCTCCCATAATCCCCGCTCCCCGATAACGTAAATTCGCTGTTTTGCCCTGCTTACCGCGACGTTCAGAAGATTGGGTGTGCCCGCTGCCCATGATTTAGCGCCGGGATTCTGTATGTTGCCTCCCAGCACGAGGATAACCACCGTAGCTTCTTTTCCCTGTGTTTTGTGTACAGTGCCCGTTTTATCCCTGCTGAACTGCAATTTCTTCGCTATATCGGCAAGTCGTTTTGCACAGTCCCGGAATGGCGAAATCAAAAACACGTTGTCAGCCGTGAGCGAATACTGATGACGCAAATCCAAAAGTAACTTTTCTACTGCCGTCCCTTCCTCTTTTACCCAGTTCCCCTCGCTGGTCCTCCCCTTCACATCCAGCCATCCACTTTCCGGGAGATTCATCTGGGTCGTTTTTTTCCCGTGGACCATCAACCCGTCATAGGCAATATCATTACTGATGCGGAACATTGGTTCATCACAGCGCCGGTGAACCCGTAACGGGCAACCTACCCAAATCTGTTCTGATTCAATGTCGGGCAGATAAGTGCCAACGTCCATTGTCTGGTCTGCCAGAATCTGTACAGAGACCTTGCCAGGCCACCAGCAGGAAGGGACCTTAAAATGTTTTGCCAGCGCCCTCTCTACAGTGGACGGAATACTGGACAGCGGAAACAGCTGTGTATCACACGGTTACACTATGAACTATGCCCTGTAAAGCCCCCTTTTTGAGTTGAGGCTCCATTCGGGTGTGTTGAAAATAGGGGGTTGGAGGTGAGGTTAAATAGTTTATAATCTAATCAATTGTGAATGAATAGAGGGCTACCCAATGATGTACGAACTGTTTGGTTTTGACCTTGCCGACTTCAAAGAGCTCTTCTATGTCTTTTGCCTGGCAGTGCTTGTTTACCGCTACATCACTGTTGGTCGTAAGCATCCGCTCTTTCGGAGTACAGCTAAATCAGAACAGAGTTCTGAAAATTCAGTAATTTCTTCCCAGGCCTCTCTCCCGGACTCGTTTAGAATTCGTCATTGGGATATGTCCGATCCGCGCTCTAATGAATACAATTACAACATGAAAAGGAATGAAGAAATCTTTAGCCCGGATGATAAGTGAATTTATAAGGCCAGCATTTGCTGTAATGCCGATCAGTTAAGGATCGGTTGATCGATCCAGTGGCTGTGTAAAAATCCGGAAATGCTCACCCTTTTCCGGATTTTTTTATGCACATTGGACAGGCTCTTGATCTGGTATCCCGTTACGATTCTCTGCGTAACCCTCTGGCTTCTCTGGGCGATTATCTTGACCCGGAACTGATTTCCCGCTGCCTTGAAGAGTCCGGCACTGTCACGTTACGCAAACGGCGCCTTCCTCTGGAAATGATGGTCTGGTGCATTGTCGGTATGGCACTTGAGCGCAAGGAGCCGCTTCATCAGATCGTTAACCGGCTGGATATCATGTTACCCGGCAATCGTCCGTTCGTTGCACCCAGCGCCGTGATCCAGGCCCGCCAGCGGCTGGGAAGCGAGGCCGTACGCCGCGTGTTCACGCAAACAGCGCAGCTCTGGCATAACGCCACGCCGCATCCGCACTGGTGCGGTCTGACCCTGCTGGCCATTGATGGTGTTTTCTGGCGAACACCGGACACGCCAGAAAATGATAAAGCTTTCCCCCGCCAGACGCATGGCGGAAACCCGGCACTTTATCCTCAGGTAAAAATGGTCTGTCAGATGGAGCTGACCAGCCATCTGCTGACGGCAGCGGCCTTCGGCACGATGAAAAACAGCGAAAATGAGCTCGCGGAGCAACTGATAGAGCAGACCGGCGATAACACCCTGACGTTAATGGATAAAGGTTATTACTCCCTGGGGCTGCTGAATGCATGGAGCCAGGCGGGAGAGCACCGCCACTGGATGATCCCGCTCAGAAAGGGTGCGCAGTACGAAGAGGTCAGAAAGCTGGGTAAGGGCGACCATCTGGTGAAGCTGAAAACCAGTCCACAGGCACGAAAAAAATGGCCGGGTCTGGGAGATGAGATGACAGCCCGGCTGTTGAGCGTGACGCGCAAAGGTAAAGTCTGCCATCTGCTGACGTCAATGACGGATGCCATGCGTTACCCCGGTGGGGAAATGGCAGATCTGTACAGCCATCGCTGGGAAATTGAACTGGGATACCGGGAGATAAAACAGACGATGCAACTGAGCAGGCTGACGCTAAGAAGTAAAAAGCCGGAGCTTGTGGAGCAGGAACTGTGGGGCGTCTTACTGGCTTATAATCTGGTGAGATATCAGATGATTAAAATGGCCGGGCATCTGAAAGGATACTGGCCGAATCAGCTGAGCTTCTCAGAATCATGTGGCATGGTCATGAGAATGTTGATGACTCTTCAGGGCGCTTCACCAGGGCGTCTCCCGGAGCTGATGCGCGATCTTGAAAGCATGGGGCAACTGGTAAAATTACCGACAAGAAGAGAAAGGGCCTTCCCGAGAGTGGTAAAGGAAAGGCCATGGAGATACCCCACGGCCCCGAAAAAGGGCCAGTCAGTTGCTTAACTGACTGGCATTACAGCATTTGCTGGCCTTTTTTATTTAAGATTTTCGATGCTTATCAAGAAACTGTTTTGCCCTATCAGATGACTCCGTTTCGCTCAGATTTCCAGGTAAGCTACCTACAAATTGGGGATACTCTGCGGCTACCTCAGGTCCATATCTAGGGTCATCAGATAAACGGCGTTGTACATTACTCATCATCTGTTGACTCTGATCTGACATCCTGTTGAATTTATCTTCCGTAATACCTGGACTGCTTTGTGCGCTAGCGATTGTCTGTTCCAGTTGAATGTTATTAGCCATATTACCTATGAGTGTTGCCTGAGAAGGCCCACTACCGATTTTCATTGAATCAGCAACATGACGATCCGAACCAGCTCCAGTTAAGAGTCGCTGCGAAACTGGTGAATTATCGACCACCTTCTCAGCCGCCGCTCCAATTTTGTTCATTATCCCTGGCGCATGCCCATTGTTATCACGTATGCCTTCACCCAGATTATAATCAGCTGTACCGGTGGCAGGACGCGCACCTGTCGTTCCCGAACCACTGACAACGGATTTAACGACATCTGATAACCCATTTTCAAATCCATTGTTTTTTCCGTCTGCGCCTAATCGAGCAACACGAGACACATCAGACGTTGTCAGATTTTCACCGGTTAAATTGTTATATGACTCGCGATAGGCTTCACTCTGGGCGAGGCTTTTCTCTCTGGCCTCGCCAGTCTGATGTCGGGCATTTTCGCTATGCAATGCCGCCTGGGTTAATGTAGCTTTAGCATCCTCTGTTTTATCTCCAGAAGGAAGGAATGATTCAGCATTTTTTGGCGGTTCTCTTGATTGCAAATTACTCATTGTTTGTTGTGTTGCTGAGTCGTAATCTACTGACTCTGCATCACCCAGTATTATAGACTGAACGCCACCGGCGATTTTTACCGGCAGGGAGTCTTTATCAGCTGTCTGAAGAGCTTTTTCGAGGGTTCCTTTTTGATTGCTCTCAGGCAATTGCTCCCGGACATTGTCAAGCGATTCTCTCTGACTTGTAGAAAGGATCCTGCCCTCATTCTCACCAGACCGATTAGCGATAAACTGTTTCGCATCATCTTCTTTGAGAGATTGTGCTGACATACCCCCGATAGTTGTACCAGGCTGTGCTTTCGCTGCGTCCTGGCGTGCGCCTAGTCCACCTGTAACCTGACTGCGCTGATTATTGAAGTTGCCTGAAATGTCGCCAGCTCCCGGTACAGCAGAAGTATCAGGGGCTTTCTGCGTTTGCTCCTGGTGGCTGGCATAGTTGCCTCCGCTACCGAGACCAACGAACTGATCCAGTTTTTCAGCTGCTGGAGCAAGAATCCCAGCATTAGCTCCCATCATACTTATCGCATTCTTAAACATTTGCGATGTTTGCTGAATGTCACCAAGATTTTGAGCCACTGTTTCACCGGAGCCCATCTTGGTCAACTCATCTGCTTTGTTAAACATTTGTTTAACAAATGCATCATTACCATTCTTAGTGTCTCCCAGTGTATTGCTACCGTTCAATGTATCCTTCATGGATTTCCATTCTGCAACTGCAGCTTCGCGGTTTCCGCCAAGTGACGCCCAAAAGTCGCCAACAGATTTCTCGGTGGCAGGTTTGCTCATCGTGTCAGACAGCACTCCTCCGTCGATGTTGAGGCTGCTGCTCATTGAAAGCTGAGAAGCCTGACCACCAGTTTTACTGAACGCATTAGTTTCAGAATTACTGATAGACTGAGCATATTGTTGCATCTGTTGCGCAACTTTCTGATAACTATCTGAATCAGTAAATCCGTTCTGAATACTGTTTGCTTCGAATTTAGCGATATCTTTGGCAAACGAACTGCCGTCTTTAAATAAGTTATTCAGACTGTCGGTATAGGCTTTTTTCTGACTATCGGTTAAACCCGAGTCATTCATAATTCGCCCTTGTATAGATGCTTGTAATCCGCCAGCTGCATTAATCATTTTTCCAAGGAGACTGCCACCGGTACCGGTACTTCCACCCTTACCTCCGCCACCTAAGCCAAGAGATATGTCAGCCCCACCTCCAAATACTGCCTGGAATGATTTAGCTTCTTTAGCATCAACGGATAATCCTACATCGCTTCCAACCCCATTGCTTAAAGCTGTACCAATATCCTGAAGCAGTTTCATTCCACCCTGAGTTGTGCTTGATCCGGTCTGTGTCCGGTTTCCCTGTGACGCGTTGGCCCAGGCTTCGTTTAAAGCCTGTGAAGCGGTCCTAGTTGATTGTCTTGTAGTCCCAATTTCATTTTTACCTGATGCAGATACAGTATCCTGAAGGGCTGAACCGAGGCCAAGCGTCGGCATCATCCTGGTCGGAGAATTCAGAAGCCCGCCTGATGACATACCGCCACCGGTTGAAGTGGCTGCGGTGTGTGTCTGGTCACCAAAGGACTGTTTACCCGCATTACCCGCCGACCACACTTCTGGTGTGACATGGCCAGTATTGGCAGGAGCATCCGGCGTGACATTTTTCAACGCTCCCATCATAGGATGAATGCTGGTGGTCAACAGGAACAGCGTCAGCATTGGCACCATGCAATACAGCGCTGAAGCTACAGACAGGTAGCTCCCGTACGTCTCCTGAATACTCCCCATATTTGCCCAGTTCATCGTGGTCTGTACACCCAGCGATGACCATGTGTCAAACTGCTGATTTAATACCATTTTTACGTATGCATTGACCATGACCGCTGTTATCGGCCACATGTTAACGAAGACTATCAGTTGAAGGTATTTTGCAGCTGAAGTTATGCCTTCACCTCCCAGGAAGAGGATCGCAATCAGGGCAAATGGTGCAACCATGTAGCTGAACATTTCTAGGAACGATATTGCAGCGCCTGAGATGTTCAGCCAGAGTTGCCCCTGACTGACCATGGCGTTGGTTCGTTTCATGCTCGCTTCGAAAAGCTGGTAGTCAGCCGCTATACCCAATGACTTGCGATACTGCAGCACACCTTTATCTATTTGGTTGAGTACAAATGCAGCAGTAGTAATATTGTGAGCCTGACCGGCACTTCCAAAAAGCGTGGTGGCTGCACCACCGATAAAATCAGTTTGTTGGCCACTATCCTCTTGCTGCGGTGCGACAAACTGATTCATCTGACCCAGATTACGCATAATAGACGCGCCCTGAGGAGAGTCGAATGCGGCTTTAACCGCCGCCCAGGCATCCGTACAGGACGCATACTGCAAACCTGTAGATGTCACCATTGGGACGCTTGCTGTCTTGAGGCTGTTGGCAGTCATTGAATCCATCACGTTCATTACAGACGCAAGATCAGTGGCATAGATTTCATTTAACGCCACCCCTCTTAGTGGTGTCTGAACCTCTGAGTCTTGGGTCGTTTTAATACAATCGCGTGCAATAGACTGTATGATTCTGCAGACATCAAAAGTGACAGGTTTTTCGCTTCCGCTCATCGTATTCGGGAATGCCTGACAGAACCCGCTCGACTCCCCGCCCCACTCCATATATCTGACCATTTTGGTCATAGGGCCCAGTGTCAGGCTGTCATCCAGCGTGTCACTGACCTGTCCTACCGGGGTAAGCGGGTCAAACGCTGCCCGCCAGTCTGTAATCAGGCCATGTAATAACCCGGTAGTGAGCTCGCCCGAGGCAGCAATAAATAGCGGGACATCATCGATATTTCTGACCTCGCCTGTTTTCACCGATTCCAGCGTGACATCGGCTTTAATGACGGCAATGGAATAGAACAACAGGCCCATTATCCATGAGAATATTGGGACATCCGTTTTATTCGGAGCCAGTACCCACTTCATTGATTTATAGAAGAGTCCAATAGTGGCAGCATAAGCAGCAAATCTGATCCATTCATTGGAACCATGAGAGGAAAAAATCAGTGCGATCCCGTTGAATGCCGTATAGACGAAATCAATCTCACTAATGGTGTATATCGTGAAATTATCCATATCAGCCCCCGTTCCCGCTATCGCCATAGGTGCGTTTTTTAATGAATGCCATATCCCAGTAGGCCAGAACCGTTTTTTCCTCAGTATTCTGGATAGACTGTACTTCTGAAGCGCTGCGGATCTGATTTCTGAAGGTCTGGTTTATTTTGTCTAGTTGGTCCTTAAACGATGTCATCGCCTCTGAAGGCAAAGTCATATTTGTCATTTTATTCTGTACACTACTCAGCAACTCTATCGTGAAATTTTTTGCCGCGATCGTGCTGATATCTTTGATGTATTGAACACCCTCAGCAGCTGACAAGGTCTGAAGCGTAGGAATGATGTTATTAACACCTAACATGCTGATAAGTTTACGTTGGTCCTGCGTCAACTCAGTGTCATTCCTGACAGCCCGCTGAACTTCGAGCAATGTCTCAATAATGGTTTCAGACAGTCCTTTGAATTGAATAGACTCCTGACGCATTTCAAGACACTGTGCTTTCCTGTTACTGCGTAAATCAGGAGTTGGGTTACAAACATTTAACTTAACATTTCCTGTTCCTGTCCCCTTTATGAAATCAGCCGCTTTCATCGTAGGCGGGACGGGTGTTATCGCAGAATTTTCCCCATTACTATCCCAGCTGACGATAAGTGTTCCTGTAAGTGACATTATTTGTTCGGCCAATTTGTAACCTGTTAGTTCAGTCACGCCCCCTACATTTATATTGCCGTTATCAATGCTCATGAATCCCTGGTAAACAATATTACCGGCGTATTTTTCCTTAAATGCATCAGGATCTTTTGCATAGTTCTTTTTGTTTACTTCACTCGCAGGCTGACTCATGGTGCTACCAAAATCCGGGAATATACCTGATACCATGGAGTCAACAGCGCCGCCACCGAGCCCGATTTTCTCAGTAAACTCCTGAGGAGTGCCCAGTCCGTTTTGCAAAAACTCATAGGTCGCGTTACAGCTGTCTTTGGCAAATTTGTTCAGCGCAGCGAGCTTGTCCTGAATGTTCGCGATAATCGCTGCACAGTCGGCGCAGATAGCAGAAACTGCGGTGTTAAAAGCATATACCGCTGAGCCCTGTGCGATACCGCGTCCAATCTGTACAAGCTGATCACCGTTGATCATGCTGAAACTGCCGAGGAAAATATCAATACCGTTACACCCGACGCTGGCTTTCGGGAAACTGACGTTGACGAGGTTGGTATTCACCTGAGGCTGGCGGTATGAGAAGCTGCCGCCCACAGCTCCGACACGTGACGCCGTTCTGACTGAACCGGGATCAGTTGATGCAACCATACCTGTGAATATGCCTTCCATGACGTTGGCAGCATGGACCTGCTGCATTGAGTAAGCCCCAAAAAAAATGGCCGATAAAAGTAACTTTTTCAGGAAAGTTACTTTTGGAAAATTAGTAGCCACTAAAGCCCCCTTCATTTTCTGAGAAACGGGCATCTACCCGATCGGTTGTAGGCATGTCGTACTCACCGAGTTTTTTATCCATTAAGTTCTGAAGCAGATAAGGGTCCTGTTCATAGCTAACTTTGTTCACGGTCAGGACGTCTCTGTCGCCAATCGCATATTGCTTCTTAATGTCGAGCGTATTCTGGAATGTGGCCTCATCGAGGAGGTTCATTCCTCTGGCCGCAAGAATAATCGTATTTTTAAGTTCGTCTGCGGAAACAAGACCGGTACTGACACGTGTCGCCTGAGAGCCATCATTAGACATGAGATAAACAGTAGGAACTTCAGTAATGGCATACCGTTTAATCATATCCATCGTTGCCCTGCCATAGCGGGGAAATAAACCATTATGGAGAGGACGTCCGTCGATACTCACCGGCATAATGTCAACGTGATAATAATTCTGCATGAAATTAAGAATCTGGCTTTGTTCATGACAGTACTGGCAGGTGCTCTGGAAAAAGAAAAACAACCCGCCCTTCTGGAAAATGGAGGTCAGTGCTTTTTGCTGCTTATCTTCAAGACCGGCCCGGTGTGCATTTAAAGCAACTGTTTCAGTCGGCTGGCGTCTCTTTTCTGACATCATCGGATTACTGATGAAATAATCCCGGGTACGGTCAGAGAAACGGGTGGCAATATCAAGCATTAAACGTTGCGCAGTATAATAACGGGACAGGTTTTCGTCTGTCGGGTTATCCATTGCTGCATAACGGAGATTAAGCAGGTTTTCTTTCAGCCACCGGGAATCCAGCTTAAGTTCTTCATTCTTGTCCTGAGACGGCGAACCCGTTAAAGGCTGTTGCGGTTGTTCTTCTTCATCCTCAACCGGCTCTTTATCGTTATACCAGAAGAAACCTTTTTTCAGTGCCTGGCCGGAAACAAAAGGTGTATTCCCGACATACTGTGTTTCAGCCATGCTCATAGTGGAAAGCACCAGCAACGAACTAATGGCTGTTTTAAGGAAGAAAGTTTTTATGATCTGCATATGCTACCCCTCGATGGTTAGCATTATCATCCCATAAAAAAAAATTCGTTTTCTTCAATAAGGAAGGTGTTCTGTGCGAAATCTGAAATTTTTCTCACGGGCTGTTTCAGGCCGAACAATGGCGCAACATATCCGCGTCTGGCGAACCGGAGACAGACGCTGCTGGTAATGTATTAGCCTGACAGGTGAGTATTCCTGCTGACCTTCAAAGGGAAAACCGTATGGTGAATGAAGGAGTGCTTTTTCAAAGCAAAAAAAACAGGCAGGTATACAAAAATCGACCATGAACGCGAAAGCGATGACCTTTTTCTGCCTGAAAGGTCTACCCCAGGATGTGGCCGTTGATGAAATTTAAATGCAGAAAGAATGCGGTTAATCTTTCCTGACTTTGCCCGGGGATTTAAATCTGGACACTGTTTCTTCCGCCTGTATCAACAGCATCAACTGGTGAGATAAATTACAGTTTCTGGATGCAAGGATTTTCTCTATACGGGCCTTACGGTCCGGATTTTTTATCATCCGGAGAAAACGGGAAGGTCCCGAAAGATATTCGGCCAGACGAATGCTGACCGCTTCCGAACTGGCCGAAAACATGGCATCAAGTTCTTTTTCAAACCGGATCTTGCCGGATGGACAGGTGGCCCTTTTTAACGGCGTCAGCTCCTGAACGAGCTGCAAGATGCAATCAGGAAAATGGTTTTTGAGGTCATCTGTTTTTAACTCTGTATGGATGACCGGCAGGAATAAATAAGAAGCACAACGGACATTCAGGTCGGGCGAAATCGTACGCAACCGGTGATGGATCGAGTCTGAAAGATGAAAAAATCCTTGTTCATCTGAAGGCGTCGTTATTCCTGTTGATGCAAACGCGATATGACAGATAGTGCTTGCGGTGTGTAAAAGTTGATTTTCCATGAGTGATGAATGTCTTTTATTCAAAGGGAACAACGGGCTGCGAATAACGCATAATTGCTACTTTGCATTTTTTTGCGCTGCATGTCGGACAGGAGTCATATTTATCCGGCGCATGAATGAAGGGTTTTTTGCAGACCAGACAGTAGTCTTTATAATCCGCCTCACTCATCCCGTTGAGAACCTGAACTATCCTGTTAACCTGGAGCGGGTAGTATTCTGGCGAATATCCTGTCTGTATTAACAAATCAACCAGTGCATTAAAATCCATTTCTTTTGTGGATTCTGTAGGGTTTTGAGGTTCATATCCGAAAATATGTATTGCATTGTTCACAACAACGTTAGAGAGCAGCATCGCAGATTTTTCACCAAGCCACGACCCTACTCCTGATCTGGTATTCACTCCTTTGCGATACTCCAGTCTGTCAGCAACTTTACGGCCATACAAATGCGTTATCGTATATTTGTTAGCATCATATTCCAGTAACCTGATGGCTTTTGCCAGGCTATCCAGCTGGCTTACCTCACTCTTTTTTAAAACCATTATCCGTATTCTCCTTAACGTGACCCGGTACCGGGTCAGACGACCGGCTGAAAAAATGACTGCGTGTGGTTCTGAAAAGTAACTTTTTAACTAAATTCGTTCGGGGTCGTGTATTCGTTATCCTGTATGAACCATAATCACTCTGTCGCAATCCTGACTGACAGTGGTGAGTCAATATAAACCCACTGTGATACTAAAATTTCTTTAACTTCTCATACGACTCTTTCAGAGTGAACTCTACCCGTAAGTTTTCCATATTTTCTCTGGGTATAAATCCCTCAAGCAGATCAGCCAGTATCTCGTACCCCCACGCATAAACTTTGGAACCACGTCGACCGGTATCATAGGTTATAAACCGGGGAAAGAAGATCACATTCGTGACCTCAACGAATGCAGACATTTCTGTTTCAACCAACATCTGAAATGCATCATTTGACAGGGCTAAATAGGACTGGACAAAAGCAGGTTTAAATCTGGCGAGATTCCACAGATTAACGAGGAAGTTCATCTGTATAGAGACAATATTTTTCCGGAATAACTCAAGGTCGACAGGTTTGTAGACATAACTTTTCCCGCTTATTAATTCGCACGGGGCATTGGGTTTCAGCTCTGAACTGTCAAATGGTCGCCCGTATGCATCAAACTTCAGGTAATGCGAGTCATCCAGGATCAATTTGATCAACTCGCTCCATAAAACAGGTTTTCCGTTTACACGCGGAATTAACAGACTCCCGGGCCGTGCCTCTGATTGTGCAATTCGATTAAGACGAGTATCTGTAGATGGATGGAAAAAACGGCCTAGGAGGATATCGGGAATATAGCGATAATCCGACGCGAGTTCACGAGGCAACACGCTGAGCAGCTTTTGCTGACTCCGGATTAACTGTAACTCCGAACGGAGAAACGCTTTAATGACCGAGTCAGTCTGTACGTTTTGTTGTACGTCCATACGTTCTCCAGGACACTTTTGAGTCGATATCTTACTGCGCTACTTCTGCGCGTCAAAGGGGCTTTTATTATATCACAGCAACCCCGGCAGGGTGTAGAAAAAGTTATTCACAAATATTATAAAGCACTATCTGCATTTTAGTACCTCGTGTTAGATCATCGATTTTTTCACGTATATCATTAGACACTTTTATGCCAAAACTGGCGCAAACCATCATCTTTCATTGCTGCTTTTTTTAAAAAAATTCACCAATGGGAAAAAAACGTCATTTGTGAATTTTACCAAAATAGTGACCAATGGGCTGTGATTTTCCAGGTTTCGTCATGTGTGAATTTTCCCAAAATAGTCACTTATGTATAAGGGTAACTATTCCAGATTCGAAAAAAGTTACTTTTCTGGTACCCCCCCCCTCCGGAGTAAGGTTCTCTGTTCACTCAGTGGGCTCACGGTGCCCGGCTTGTAGGCGATATTCGTCTCAACACGTAAAAGTCACTTTTTTAGCCGTGGCAGTGTGCCCGCAGAAAAAAGTTAAAAAAAAATAAAATCACCCTTGTTATTCCTGAAAAATTTTTTTGAACTCCTGTAGCCTGTTTGTCTGGAGGAGTAGATATGAACCCGATAATTACCAATCATCAGGAAACCGTTATCGCGAACTCGGTACGATACATCGAGTTACTGAAGCTGGAAGCTTCAAAGGTTTTGGATGGATATTGGGCCGCCTGGAAGGCGCGAAACCAGTTGATATCACAAAACACGTATGCAAATGGCGGGAGATTTATTCCCGGCAGATACGCGCCAGTGTTACAAAAGGTCGGTTCATCGCAAAAACTGACTATTGTCTGGAAGGATTTTTCGCCCAGGTTCAAAAACAAAGTTGAACATTATGGGGTTGTTGTTAAACCGAAGCTGGGAGGCTACAGCGTTAGTTGTTTTAAAAAAGCGTTAGACTGGGAACTGGAGATGATCCAGGAGACAGAAAACAAAATTAAACCGATCCGTGAACTGCTTACGGAATGTCATCAACGAAAGCTAGCCGACATCAAAAGACTGGAAAAACTGAAGAGGTTATTATAATGGTCGACAACGTATCCCCTAAAAATGAACAGCGTAATCAACGGAACGCCGGTAACAACCGTCCTTTAGGGATGGTCATTTCAAAATTAAAGCCACTTTCCAGTGATTTTTATAATCATTTCCATGAAAAAAACAGAGCCTGCCTGCGTCAGTTCAACGCCATTTCTAATGCTATTTATAATATCTTCCGGCTGGTCGAAGGTGATCAGGCAACCAGCACCAAAGTTCAGAAATGGCTTTCCGGGGTTTATGACGAACTTTCTGGTAATGTCAATACGTACAAAGATCAGATTGACAAAAATGTCTCCAAACTCCCCATCGAAGATTCATCATTCGATGGATTTGACTATGAAGAATTTGAGATTCGCTGGAATCACCCATTAACCTATAAATTGCTGAACATTATCCAGACCATCAACGTACTGACTCGCCAGGCGCACCAGCTGTGGTTATATGGTCAGATATCTCAACAGATCCACGACCGTATTATCCTGCAACTCCTGAGCTCCCTTCGTGTCGCCATGGATAGCATCAGTAAAATACTGAACGCAGAAAATCGCGTGAATGGTAAATATGATGCATTGCCATTCATTCAAAGCATTAAGCGGTTTAAATCCGTCGAACTGTATATTGCGAGCCTCGAACCAAAACCCGATGCTGAGACGGAGCAGGCGTTAAAAAAAGAAGAAACGGTAGTCCAGAGTAAGACAGCTGATAAGGCCGAGAATACTGTCACTCCCGTTCCGGTAGTCCAGAGTAAGACAGCTGATAAAGCCGAGACTTCTGTCACTCCCGTTCAGGTTCAATAAACTCACAGGTTGATATGAGTATTATATCCAGGCTTTTTTATAAAATCAGGGTCGCCCTCTCAGGAGGGCATGACTACGACAGTATCTATGATACTGATGATGAGTATGATATCCCACACACGCCTAACAAGGACGTGCAAAGCTATCTTGACTATCCCAGCAAGCCTACGGGTATAACACTCTTTTCAGAGCGTGAAATCTTATCCGTCCATGCAAACCGGTTACAGGAAATCAATATGTATATCGGTTTGCCTAATTCAGACCTGAGTGAGGATGCCTATACTTTAACGAATCTGGTTATTAAGCCATTGATGGAATTTACGCGCTGGATTCACCTTTTACCTGCGTCTGAAAATCATCACCATGCTGGCACCGGTGGCCTGTTAACGCATAGTTTAGAAACTGCTTTTCTGGCTTTAAAATTTGCCTACAGTACTGAATTACGCCCCATTGGTTTACAGGATGAAGAGCAGATACGAAAACGTCGTTACCTTTATGCGGCCTTTATTTGCGGCCTGTTTCATGATGCAGGTAAGATATTTGATGTGGACGTTATTTCATCCACCCCGGGGGTTAACAGTACGTGGCGCCCTCTGTCGTCCAGTTTAATGGATTGGGCCAATGCAAACCGTATTCTGTCCTATGAGGTTATCTGGCGTAAAAGGCTGGCTAACGAGCATTCTGTACGGGCACCTGTATTCCTAGAACGCTGTTTAAACGATACGTGTCTTAATTATTTAAGTGACGTTGTCAAAGAGCGTTTGTACGATAAAATGCTGGCGGCATTAGGTAATTATACAACCAGTGATGATTTTATTTCGCGCTGTATGAGAACGGCTGACTGGCATTCTACCGGCACCGATACCAGCTATCGGTATGATAAACAATCCGGTATCCGGGCATCCGATACAGCTGCCCGAGCCGTCGCGATTCTGAAAGACAATATTAGTATTCTTAATATCAATGGATTTGATTCATCGTCTGAACGCTTTGATAAAAACTCGCCGCCTCCGGTCCATATTATGATTATTGGGGGCTCTGTTTACATCAACGAACATGCGGCCCTTGATTTCATTCTGGGTCAGTTTAAACACCTCAGAATTAACTTCCCGGATGGTGAAATTGGTCGCAAAGCCTTAACCGACCTTCTGTTAACCGGCGGCTATATAGAGCCTTACGGCGAACAACGGATAGCACACTTTTTCCATCGCGGTGATTTTTCAGAAACGGACATTCAAAGAATGTTTGATGAGGGAATCAAAGGCCTCAGCTGGTTCTCTCTTTTAAAAATTAAATGGGTAGGCTTCCTGTTTAAATACGATATCCTGCCAGAAAGTACGCCAGGCATTTTCAGCATTAACGACACGAACGACTATGTTTTTGTTGACCGCAAAGGGCATGACACGCTCTATGCACGCCCTCTTTCACATGGATCAAAATCAATTCGCCTTGGCGTAAATCAGTCATCTGATAATGCTCCAGTTTTAAACGCTGATAAACATCCTGTAGAGGATAGTAACAGTGCTGTTTTAGATTCTGATAACACTGCTGATGTTGAAGAAACCGAGGCGACAGCTGATGAGAATCAACCGAAACAGGAACCGGAAAGTACTCAAGAAACGGCACTGAACTCAGATGAACCAGAATGTAAAACAAATGAATCCGATACCAGGAAAACCGCTAAAAAACGCCGTAAAAAAGAAGAAATAAGTCCTGGCGAGTACATATCCAGACTCCAGCACCAGTTCAACAATAATGCAATTAATGCAAATGATCTGGTTTTAATCGATGGGGTCTTGTATGTGTCAGAGCACCATATTCGCTCTATTGCACCGCTTGATGAACCACGCTTAATGGGGTCCGGTCTCTTTGTACTTTCATTACGTTCAGGAAGTCTCGATGAAGAATTTAGCATCCCGTGCAACGACGGAAAACGATATGTCCAGTTAATTGACGAAGTATCGCTTGTTCAGTTACGCCATCAACCTGATATTAAAGAGGTTGAGATGCTGCCATTGCTTTCTGCTGATTTATTTGGTGGTGTGAAGTCCGAAAATGAAATGTTGTCTTTCTCTTTCCCGCCGCCACTGGTTATGGTGAATCCTGAGCCGCTCCCTCCTGAACGTTACGAAGAGGAAGCACCTGAACTGGACCACGCTGAACACGAACCGAATGGCATACCTCCAACCGAATATCCCGATGTTCAGGAAGAGGATGTTGAACAGTATTGGGATGATTACTCATCGTATTCTCATGGTGATAATTTTGGTTATAGTGAATCTGGTGCGATAAACCAAACCCGTGACAACATTGATGTTGATGTTGATGTTGATGTTGATGTAACGCAGGACAAAAAGTTACTTTCTGAGAGTACGCCTGATAATTTTGCCTCGGATACCGAACAATCTCCGGAGGATGTGGAGGCAGATTCAGATGAAGGTATCAGGGACATTAACAGCGATTTTGAAGCGTTATTTGCCCGTCAGAGTCAAATCGTCACTGATCCGGCTGTCGTCATTGCACACGACCTTGAGCAGTCAAAATCTCTTACGCCATCAGTTCCGGAGCAGGCTGACATCAGTAACAGCGAAACACTTCTCTCCGATATCGATACGATTATAAATCTCCTGAATCGAGTGAAGAACAACAATAATTCAGCGCATATAAGAGCATTGCAACGGGTCGTATTGGTCACTGATATCAATTTTTGTCTCCGTTTTAGAATTTTAGATGATGCAGTATCCTGGGGGCTCAGTCAGGATGAAATTCGTCAGTTAAATCTAGCGTTGGCTAATTTCCCGGTTGCCGCGTTAAAGATAACGATAGGACAAGCAATACGGCACTACATGATCCGCCTTGATGATCTTCAACAAGGCGCTTTGCGCAATAACATTTTTTACGAAGAATTTATTTCGTTTTTTAACCATCAGGACATAAGCAATGAAACGTAGAAGCCGAAACAATCTGCATACTCAGGAAATGCTTTACCGCCCTGCCCTTGAATTTCGTTCAGCGGTACTCCTGATACTATTTTCTATCTATGTCCTTATCGACTCCTGGACCAGCAAGAACGGAATCAGTGAAATCCCCTTCTATTGCTCTCTTGGTTTAATCGCTATGGCTTGCTGGAGGTTATGGAATGGTGTGCCTATCTTTAGAGCGCACTGGCGTTTATTTCATCGCACGATAGATTTTTTGTCGCTGGAAGACTTCCGGATGATTAATAACGCTCAATTTTTTGCAGATGACCGAAAGTACCAGAAACTGGTCGGTTTTCAGGCGTCTGGAGGAGCCCCCTCTAAAAAACTGGTTAACAAGCTCTTCCGTAAAAAAGAAAAAGTCGAGATCCCCCAGCGTACTACTTTTTTGTGTAATGGCTTCAAATGGGGACCTGAACACTCTGAACGTACCTATCAGGTACACAACCTTTCCAGTGATATGCATGAGGTTCAGTTACCTTTTATTCTGAATCCTGTTACTCGCCACTATCGAAAACTTGCGACTGAACTTGGTGGGAATTATTCAATTTTTGGTGTTGATAAGAAGGTGCCGATTTTCGTCAATGAAGAAAATTTCTTTGGTCATACCCTTATCACAGGAAACGTAGGGACAGGGAAAACGGTTCTCCAGCGTCTTCTTTCCAGTTCTATGCTTCATCTTGGGCACATCGTCCTCGTAGTGGACCCTAAAAACGATTACCAGTGGCAGGACGGGTTACAGGAAGAATGTGAAAGCCTTTGTAAGCCTTTCCTACATTTCCACGCAGGTAGTCCGTCCAGGTCTATTTCTTACGATGTCAGCGCTAACTATGTTAAGGATACAGACCTCTCGGCCCGTATTATGAGCATCATTGCTGGTACCGAAGGTGGTGAAGACCCGTTCTTACGTATCGCAGAGGGGCTTGTTACAACAGCTATTGGTGCGTTGAAGCTGGCTGGTACAAAACCAACTATCCAGAATATTTACTATGCAATCCGCTCAAAACAGGACCTGGTCGTTACCACCCGAAATGCGCTACGGGGTTTTTATATTTACCATCTCGGGCCGGAATGGCATTTAACGGTTCAGGTTTCCCCCAATCTTCCTCTTGCGGACGAAATTGAACTGCTGAAGAACTATTTCTTCAGCAACTACTTTGAAGATAACACCCCCAAAGTTATGCATGGTATGGATACGGTTCTGGAATGTTTCAAATACGTAACCGGTGATGAATCTCACTATTACAAAATTACAGCCAGCCTTATGCCAATGCTTAAGCGATTATCCCAGACTCCTATGGATATATTGCTTTCGGCGAACGATGTCGAGAACCCTAATCGAAACATCGTTAACAGCCATGGCCTTTTTAACAGTGGTGGTGTGCTCTATATTTCACTGGATGGCCTGTCTGACCCGGCAACTGCGCGGGACCTTTCCCAGCTAATTACTTCGGATATCGCCGCTGAGGCAGGTAGCCGCTATAACACGGCGACTGATTTGTCCGCAGCGCCAAGGGTTTCCATCTTTATCGATGAGGCCCATCAGGCCATTAATATGCAAATGATTAACCTGCTTGCCCAGGGGCGTGCGGCTAAGATCGCATTGTTCATCTCTACGCAGACGATTTCAGACTTTGTCTCGGCCACCAGCGCTGATACCGCTGACCGGTTGACGGGGCTTTGCAACAACTATATTTCCACACGAGTTACTGACGCGAAGACCCAGGAACTTGTCCTGACTAAAGTCGGCCAGGCTAATGTTTCGATGAACCAGGTGACTTACACCACCAGCACGGGCACTAAACAGTCCCATACAGATTTCAATGGCTCGATTTCCGAACGTAAGTCCACAACAATGGTGAGTGCAATTCCGCAGGAATTACTGTCAATGATACCGACCCTGCATTTCATCGCCTGCTTACAGGACGGGCGAAAAATCGTAGGCCAGATGCCTATTACGGTGCCGGGAAAATCAATGCGTAGAACCACAACTGTCATTGATATGATCACAACATCGCCCTTCAAACTTAAATTGAGACGTAATCTCGACGTTGAAGAAATACTAAGCAAATCCCAGAAGGTGGCCTGACTATGGAATGTAAACGAGTATCAAGAGCATCTTTGCTCGGTATGAACTCTTCGCAACCCAAATATATTTCACGTGCAAATAAGACACTGAAACAGTATGGCATTAATGTTGACGATGAGTGTCTCCCGGAAATATTGTCACGCTACGCCAGGAAGCTCACTGGTGACATTAGCAAGGTATACGCACAATACACAGTTGATAGTCTGGACGTAGTGGCCCGCACTCTGTCTGAGTTTTTTATTATCCGTCATAAGGTGACTATCGTTACGCACGATGAGCAAGAGATCGTCAGTAACTGGTCTGTATCTCAGGGACCATTCACCGCGTGGCTCAAAGAACTGTTGAATACCTGCATGGCAAAGAGCCATACAGTTGAGGTACAGATTGATGATAATCAGGAACGCATGGAATTTATCCAGCTTAATGCGGAGCGTCTTGGTTGGTACCTGTTGCCTGAGTTTATTGATATTGCAGGCTTCCTGCCCGTTTTCCTTGATATACCTGAACAGGTTGAATACCAGGTAATGCGGCGCAAGCGGCACGGTAAGGTGCCTGACATCCACCAGCACGATTTGGGTATTTTCGAAGAGGATGCGCTGATATCCGGTTTGAAAGAAAAGCTACTTTTCTGGAGTGACAACCTGAGCGACCCACACGATGAATACACGTCTCTTTTTAACCGTGTTATCGACCTTTCCATCCTGGGCAACCGCCACCAGCCAGCAATGTACCGCAAGAGCTGTATTATTCAGTCGTTCCTTGATGAGTTTTCCGCCTCGGTGCTGACTCTTCCCGTCCGCTTTAATGACGGTACTCTTCACGCACTCTGGACGCCATGGGCGGAGCCCTTTAGTCAGTTCTCGCGCTTGCGGCCGGTTGAAGAAGATACCGTATACATGCCAACCCCGGGACAGGTCCGCTGGATAAATGAAGATGTCCGCAGGAAAGTGACTTTTTCACTTATATCCCGGTTAATCGCATCGGATGACCTGGCGTGTTCGGGCATTCTTCATGGCTGGAAGAATCACTACCTCAACAGAGAAAGCAATATTCGCCTGGCAGCCCTTTGGGCAGAGCTGTTCACAAATAAAACTGACTGACAGAGGTGTAAAATGGCTGGAAAGGATATGTCGGCGCAGAGAATGACGATGATCCGGTTCGGTTTAGGGCTGGGTCTGTTGATTTATTTTCTGTTTAACGTTTACCTGGAAGACACCAATAAGCTTTATAAAGATATCAGCGCAGAGGTGAAATCCAGCAAGTTGCTTATGGATGTGGAGAGATGGCAGGATGTCACGCGAAGAACGGAAAAGACGTTTAATTACTTTTTCGTCGAATTAAATTTTACAGGGTACCTGAATAAGTGGCTATTACCCGAGGACGATAAAACCAAACCGGCGCGGGGGATGAACCTTGCGGCAAACAAATTCATGAGCCCGAACTACAACGCCGCCCGAAACGTCCCGTTAATGGCGTATCAGGCAATTTACCGTTGGTATTTGCTGGTTGGCTGGTTTTTCACGTTCCTGCCGTTGATGATTGCTTTGGCACTGGATGGTTATTACCAGTGGAAAATGAAGAGATTTGTTTTCGGCGATGTTACAATTCAGCTTTATCGCCTCTGGTTCCGTTCTCTGTCGATAATCAGTGTATTGATAGTTGCATATCTTGTTATCCCTAATTTGAATTTATTTAACGGGCTGACACAGTATTTTCCGCCGCTTGCACTGGCGTTGCTTGCTATTGCCATTAACCGGCTTCTTGCGCATTACCAAAAACTCATGTGAGGAAATACATGTTCAAAAAAAAACCACCTCAACCTGAAACAGGCTCTGTTCAGGATGTGGTATCGCGTGAAAGTAAGAAGTTTTACCGACTGTATAAATCGCACGTATTATCAAAAATGGCCCTGACGATTATTGGTATTGGGTTTGCTGGTTACAGTGGTTTCACCATGTATCAGGATAAACAGAAAAACGGTAAGGGAGCCGACCATATCGCAGTTATCCGTATCCATGGAGAAATGGGCACGGGTTCGCCAACGGGCGACGGCGTTATCATTGCCCGCGCTTTACGTGAAGCGTGGGATAACCCGCATGCTAAAGCGATCCTGATTGAGGCTGAATCGGGCGGTGGCGGCCCGTCTGACGCCATTAATATTTACCGTGAGATAAACGAGCTTCGCAATTCCCTCCATGGAGCGCCGGGGCTGACGATTGAGGATTCTGACCCTACAGCGTCATCAAATAAAAAGGAAGTTCCACCAGCGGCTAATGACGCTGTTAAACAGGCATTATTGAAAGCTGTTGGTACCGGTAAAGGGAAGCTGCCAGCTGCTGCCCGTGACGTCCGTCCGATAATTGTCAGCATTAAGAATATGTGTGCCTCGGCCTGCTATTACGCGGCTTCTCCGGCTGATGCGGTTTATGCGGACCCAAACGCCATTATCGGTAGTATCGGCGTGCGCATGGACCACTGGGATGTGTCAAAGATTATGGACCGTCTTGGAGTGGCTAACGAGCCGTTAACGGCCGGTGCCTGGAAGGCTTCGCTTGACCCATGGCGTCCGATTGACGACGAAACCAAAGCGTTTCTGCATAGTGAGCTACTCGACAAAATGCATGAGCAGTTTATCAGTGATGTCGAAGCTGGTCGGGCAGGAAAGTTACTTTCTCGTGAGCAGGCTGATAAAGAACAACTGTACACGGGGAGATTCTGGTTGGGCGACCGTGCTAAAGCGTTTGGTCTTATCGATGACACAGCCACCAGCACAGAAGTGCGTGAACGACTGAGTATTGTTTACGGAACCACGCGGTTCCGCGACTACAACGCGCCTAAAGCATCGTTAAGCAGCATGTTAGGATTGTCACTGGACGTAAACCTGAAAGAGGCTTTATCCGGTGCGCTTAACGCCACCAGCACGGTGAGGTAGCGAACAATGGATTTAACAACGTTAACGACTATCTTTCTGGTGTTCGTCATGTTGGTCCTGTCGTGCATCATCCTGTGTGTCTGGCCGCTTGTCAGTAATATGTTTAGCGAGCAGCGTACACGAAATGCATTAAAGGGTGTTTTGGCTGACCTTGATGGGACGCTTCTGTCAGACGTTACCCTACCGCTCAACGCATCCCAGACCACACAGATAGACCATATCTTTATCAGCACGAAAGGGATCTTCATTATCGAAGAGAAACACTACTCCGGAGACATTTATGGTTCTCTCGATGATAGAGTGTGGACAGTCGTGTACCGTTACGGTGAACAAAAACACAAGATGCAGAATCCGTTCCTTCAGAATAAAACCCATATATCTGGAGTGTGTCGGGCTCTGAAGCGTGACGAAAAGAATATTTTCAATGTCGTGTTACTGACGGGCAGCAGTAAGTTCATGGTGAGTCCTGTGCCGGAATGGTTGTGCCGTAACTGTACTGAACTTGGTAACAAGTTCATCGCGTACGATACAGAGCCTGTTTTAAGTGTTGAAGAAATTGGCTGGATAGAAAGTGACTTGCGTAAGGCGATGTTGCCCCAGACGCTGTTAACTGACCTGGGCCATGTTTATTCTTTGAAATTAAAGCACCGGCAAAAGATATCAGTACCGCACAGAGTGACCTATTTTACGTTGCTGACAACCACCCTGTTCTTCCGTGCGCTGAAAAAGTTATTTTCACGTAAGCGGTCTGAAGTCATCCATAAAGAGTACCGCGAATAGCGCGTTTCCCGTTCGTCATCAGGTATAAACAGGGCCACCAGCGGGCCCTGTTTAATTAAAGTAGTCAGATGCAGGAGGATTCAGGTACGGCACGGACTGCCACGCGCGGATCATGTTGACCATTTGCTCGGCGATCCCCATTGACTGGTTTAGCCGGTATGCCGTTCGGGCCACCATCCTTTGCTGATGTTCATCAGATTTCACATCCACCAGCCTGAAGCGCCACCACTCTCTACCACAGTGAATGACACAGATATCGAACTCGGCCTTGACCACCGGCAGGTAGTGACGGAGATTCAACTCCTGCAGAAGTGAATACGCCTGAGGCATATAGCGTCCATCGAATGAGCCCGCCCAACGATACGTTGCGATGAATGGCGGTGAGTCCAGAGATTTAAGAAATGTCATGTCAGGTCCACCAGCAGCTTTACCAGCCTCTTATTATAAAGATTCAAACGCCTCCTCAAAGCCCCTATTTTCATCCACGCTATTAAAAACGGATGCAATAACAGTTGCGGGAATGCGTCTGATAAACAGTGAGAAATAATGGAGTCGATATTCAACCGGTGTTTTTGAATAAGATGATCAGGTAATCATAAACAACCAGAAATTATGAGGCGCTGTGATGTGATGACCCCGGTGAATCCCGGTGGTTAAAAGTGACTTTTGTGCTGAATAACACCCGGGAGGAATGGTGGGTTAATCGATTTCTGCCACGTCCTGTTTGAATGGCGACTTAATGTCAGTTCGTATCAGATGGCTTACGGTTGAGCCCGCAACTGCGAGTCATCGCCCTATGGGAGCCTGCACTACGGCATCATTCCGGCGAGAATGTGCTATGGCAGTGCACGGTAGCCCGACTGTACAGACAGATGCCAGTAACGCCGCAGAGAGCTTGTGCGTGCCTCCCAGAGGCGGTGTACACGAGTCGCACTGTGAGAATTATTGTTACTTCTGATTGCCATTTGCTTTTTTTGGGCCTGTCTAATGCACCAGCCCACAATTTACCTTTTGGCTTTAGAAAGAGCGAACAGCCTATCTGATAAAATCAACCAGCACCCTACGTGCAATACTTTGTTCTGGCAAATCACTGTATATCCGCCGCATCGCCGCTTTGTGGAATGGGGTACGATTAACCACGTCCACCAACGTTAGCCCGCTTTTATCGAATGATGCCCTGACTTCCCTGTAACGCTGGTAATGAAACAGCCTGTGGAACAGGTTCATGGACAACGCCTGATCGCCTGTGACTTTGAATCGTATTACTGCATCCCTTACCTCAATCTCTTCTGCAGGGATTTCGCCATCAGCGTAGGAACCCACAATAGCTGGCGACAGTAAGTATTGCTCGTCAAGAGGATCGTTCATGAAACGGCTATACATTAGCAGCTCCTGTTTCTGGTAAAAATCTCACCCGGGGCAATCAAAAAAGTTACTTTTCCGGCGAATATCGTCGTAGGTCGCAAAGAACATAAAGTGGGAACAACAGGCGCAACATCAGGAGTTTCGCACGAACCTGCTTCATGACACTGTGGGAAGCCTGCTCACCACGGTGAGTCCTTCACAAACCGGCTGACTGATATCATCGCGTCATTCTCTACATACCAGTCCACCAGCAGTTTGTCGTTCATCCCCTCTGGGGTTTGGATAACAGCATTGGCCGGGCCTGAATGAACTTCTGCTACCAGTATCAAGCCTATCGTACCTGCAATGCCCCTGAGTTCGGTGAAGCGGTGTGTCAGCTCCACATCAAGCTCAGCGAAGCGTACGCCATTCAGAGAGAAGATAAACGGTAAGAATGACAGATTGCTTTTCCGTCCCGCGCGAGACACTGGGGCATCTGGTAATGCAGCTATCTGTTCGACTGATAGTGTGCTCAGGTACCGATTGCTGTGGCTTAAGGGCAAAACCAAACATCCAATATTTTCTGATTGATGTTCATTTGTCATGTTGCCTGCCTTTGGTATTGGCTTAAGATGTTGTCAGAATGGTAACGCTAAGCACTTCCTGAACTACCATACGGATAATAATGCGTTATTCCCGGTGTACCAGTCCACCAGCTGTAAGACGAAAGTAACTTTTGCCTTATTAGTCCGGTGCCCTGCTTCTTATGCCACTAGAAAAATTCGTCTGAATTCCTCGTCACCTTAATACCAAGCCAGAGCACGTTAGCCTGTAATGCATAGGCGGATAGTTTAATGAGCATCCCCTCCTGCATAAGCCCTTTCAACGGTATATTGTTCATATCACAAAACAAAGTGACCACCAGCAATACATAGAAGAATGCTAAAGGAAACGTTCTGAAAAAATATACTGTCATTGCCGCAAGCCCACGAATTACGTAGAGCGTACTCATGACAAAGGTTTGAGTACGAGAAGGTGGTTCCTGAATTTTGATATTCATGTGAATGTCTTTTTGTTGGAGGATGGATTTATTATGCTCAGGTGAAAAGGTTAACCAGCATACCCAGCTCAATTAACCCACTCCACACTTCAGATAGTCGGGCTGACTTCTTTGTACCAGAGTCGGATTGCCTCGAACCTGCTGGAAGTGCTCGCCATGGATCCTGAGACTTCAAAAATAGTTTCAACTGATATAACGTCTATGTTTTTATCTTCCAGCCATTTATTCATGTCGATGGTGGCCTGCCACTCCCCCCTGTCAAAGGTTTGTCTGTCATCTCTGAAATCATGAAATTTAATGCCCATATTTGACTCCTGAAAAAATAAGTAATCATTAAAAACGCGAATGACTGTCTTTCAGCATTATACATAATCATATTGTCTGTCGTAGCCACTGGTTAGAGCATTCAGCTCATTTCAGGTTTTTTTATATCATCGCCCATTCATAATCACCCTGGCATTTCAGGGTTAGTATCCGGCGGTAGATAAAAGTTACTTTTCTCTGAATGCCTGCCCCTGGTGACTGCCAACATCCACCAGCAAAACCAACATCATCGATGTGATGATATCCCCCCCTTCGGGCCCAGCACAATGGCATTCTATGGGCGCGCATGAGCCGCTACTGTCAGCATTAACTAACTATTCGAAAAGTTTCTGAGTTACTGAAGAACATTACTGAAGCCGATTATTACGTTTTGCGATTAACTACATTTATCGCCACCAGAAAAGCATTTCAGATTTACTCCATCCGAATATCATGACCTGTTGTGATAATATCATCGCATATTCACCCATCATTAATAGCGAGCCTACATGGAACACAAAAGCGATCGGAAAGAATCATGCCTCATCCCTACTACTTCAGATGATAAGTTTGTATTTATTCTTACACTCACATTGACACTCATCTGTTTCGCCATAATATCTGCCTTGACCTTTCTGGTCTCAGATGAAGAAATTAAATCCCTGAGGGTCTGGTTTTACATCCCTTTTGTATTTTTCTCTTTTGTATCCTACCTCTCATATTGTGCCTGGCGTGGTTCAAGGCCGAAGAAGCCATGAACAAATTAATACTGTCCCTTCTTCTTTGCGTCCCACTTGCGTCAGGCATTTCTGCAGAAAGTGACCCTGATGTCAGACCGCCAGAGAAAAAATAAATAATCGCATTATATGAACTGTCTCCGGTAATCGGATTGATTATTTCTGATATTGCCAGTGTGCGTAGACATAATTGCAATGACACAATGACCATAAAACGTATGCAGGACACACTGGCTAATGATGTGTTTGTGTCCGACACACTGAGACGGAACGCGGCAGATCGTTCATATATGGACTCAGAGTCATACCGGGCCGAACTGAACCGGAACTACAGGCAATGCCACTAAAGAGCGCCAGCTGTCGTGCTGTGCGCATCCTGAAGGCTTTTTACAGCTGATACCAAAGACTGGCCCTCTGGCGTAGAGATAGCGTACCCCGACGTTATGACGTCATTGAGTCCTGGTCGTCTTGTTGCCTGTTTTCCGTCCACCGTCGACAAAAGTTACTTTCTTCGCCTGAAGATTCATTATTGCTGTGTACCCGATAACCCGTAATTTACCAGGCATTATGAGCTTGCAATCACTTAAGGCGGATGTCCCTTACCTCACTCGTATTTATCCAGGCATTATGCAAACTCATACCGGCCCAATGATGCCGATCATAAATAGCTTTTCCTCTGATTGTGTTTTGTTTACCCCAGTCATCCTTTCCGTCCACTGACATTATAAGGGATGGCTGGCATTATGTTTCTGTGTCATATTTCAGCCCGGTGTTAAATTATCGGTAAGTGGTACTGCCCATGATGAAGTTTTTAAAAGTAGCAGGGATATCTGTTTTAGCGCTGGCCGTGTTTATAGCAGCGCTTATTGCGTGGTACTGGCTGGACGCCCGTGCGTCTCTCCAGGCGGATATACGCGCCTGCCCTTCAGTGACGACAGAGCAGGCCACAGCCGCCGTTTTGAAGAATGTCCTGTTAAATGGCGAACGGCTGTTTTCGAAGCCCCATTTAACTCAAAAGGATGTGATCATTGAGGAACGAGGGGTGCAGGTAGGACAGACCGGCACGCTGGTACCGTTCAGGATTGACGGCGTAACTGACCGGCGTTACTTCGGTATGACAGGTTGCGCATCGCTGGATGCGGTTGAATACGCCACGGAATATTATACAGAGCCCTGACAGCGGTATAGCGTTTCACGCCCGCTCTGCACGTCATCACTGCGTCAGCTCCTTCAGGTAATGTGCGGGGTGACTGCCAGTGTGAGCGAAAGTAACTTTTCCTCTGATTGCCTTCATCACTTCTTTCAGAAAACAGTACATGACGTGAGCAACCTGCATCAGTACAAGGGAAAGGATCGGATATGTGCGGTCAGCCACTCCCCCTTAACCCCCTCTGTCCCTGCGAACACTTTTGGTCGTTTGGAAAAATCGCAATCAGAAGAAAGGTTCCGGGTTTCTTGGGTGGTCGGCGTGCGCTAGTTGGCCCGCCAGGTGCTTTAGCTGGTTTGGATTGTACATGCTTGCCCCACCAGCTGACCGTCATTCTATCCCCATGTCCTCGTCAGCGTTAAAGGCGATCGCCTCTTCATCCATGAACGCCGGATAATTAAACTCCTCCACTGCTTTAATAACGTCCGGGTGGTTGCGCCAGTATTCATCCACAATACCGACGGATAACTGTTCTGCTTCCTGTCGCAACTGACGAGCGGTCTCATAGTTGTCCCAGCCGCTTTCGTAGCTGGCTTTCTCGTAGAGTGCCTTCTGTTGCTCTTCAATTCGGCGGATTTCCTCCAGACTAGCAACGTGCCCGTACCATTCCAGGTTGCAGGCATTACCGGCAACCACTAGCCGTTCATTTTCATCCCGGATTTCGATCGTTCTTTCATAAAAGCTGACCGGTCCGCAGTCTCTGCACATCCACGGATCATAACTATCCTCTTCCTCCCCACGTTCGTTCCATTCACCCCGCATAGCGGCTTCCTTTGCCCGTTCCAGCGCATCTGCCACGGTCTGGGCTTTACCCAGCAGGAATGTCCCGTCAGTGATGTAGGTGCCTTGCATCGGGTCATCTTCAGGGTATTCCACACGCCCTGTTACATAGACACTGAACCGATACTGTTTCTCTTTCTGATTGACCAGATAGCTTTCGCGTTTTGCTGTCGCCTCGTCCTGATAAAATGCCAGGGATTTTAACGGAAATGGCATATCCCTTAGCCATTCATCGCGGGCAAGCCGTAGAGCCAGACGCTCGACGTTCGACGCAAGGTCGTACACTGCTTTACTTGTGATAGCCCCGCAGCGCCTGAGTAAGCGGACACATTGTGCAGCGGATTGCCTGTGGCCCCCAATCATGCTGTAAAATTTATCTTCGTCGATATCGATTTCCGCCCGACAGATGGCGTCATGCAACATGAAATCGCCCTCGTGTTTTGCCAACTCCACCAGCGTGGTCATAATATTGGCAAACACATCTTCATTCTCTGCAGCAGTGATTAATTGTGTTGTAGTCATTTTATTGTCCCTGTCTTTAACGTTGCGGCGCTCCCTTAAGAACACTCCGCTGGCTGATAACCAGGATAGCAATTAAAATCAACGCATCAAGACCCAAAATAATTAACGAATCATACCGTTCAAGGGGTACGATGAAGGGTTTAATATTGAGGAACTATGTCTGTGTGATGACCTCAGCCTAAAAAGTTACCTTCCTGTTTATCTCAGGCCATAATTTTGCACTGTTTATGGACTGTGTTATTTTATCGAACAGTTATCTATACTAATAAACTGTCAGTGTCTATATGCCCAGCAATTACCCCCCCCCGGATAATAATAACCAGTCTCGCCGGGTGGCAGTGGTCGGACATTTCTTTTCCTGATTGCAGTTTTTTAAATAATAAATTAACATAACGGAAATTGAAGCATCGATGCATTGATTTAATCATTTATCACCCTGAATATTATTGTTAATGTCGGGTTTCAGGGCGGATTAATAAATTTCAACTTTACCCATAGAAATGTGTTATTACTAACGGTATGACTTATGAGGGGTCCGGCATGACACTTACGGCATATTACCAGTTAAAAAACACAAAAAATGCAGGGCTCGGTATCGAATTGCTGGATAGTGAAGCTGCTGCCTTTATTGTTCTGGAAGAATGCAGTTATGAAAAACCGAATGAAATTGCCCGCTACGGACACAACGGTACAGCTGGCGATCGCTCGAACGCCTTCAGTTGCGCGATGAATAAAGCGCTGAGCTCTCAGAATTACAGCGGCGCAATGTGTGATTACAACGTTTACGAAGAAACCGCCTGAATCTTCCTGTAGTAGCTGTGTGTAGTCTTTGCCCGCCACTGGTGGGCTTTTTTTTGATTTCCCCTCCCCGGTCGTGCGGTTTTTTAATTGGTATCCGGGCAGGAAAAAGGGGCTACCAGCGAACCGGTAACCCCTTCATAAAGCGCTTCAGGCATGTCAGATCAACCCAGCTCCTGAAAAGGCGGGGTTTCCCCCGCCTCCAGGTTGCTACTTACCGTTGGATTCGTAAGCCAGGCTTGCCGCGACCTCCCTGTCCCCGTCCTTTAGCCGGAGTTCGCATAAGCGGTTCCGGGTCAGGCATGTGAATATCAAGAGCGTGATACACACGATTAATACGCACCAGATAAGGGCGTTTCGCGGTAGTTTCATGGTTTACTCCTCCTTGCAAATTGCACGGTAAGAGGCCATACTGGTGTTGACTAGACATACAGTGGGCCTCGGGTTAATTGAAAAATTACTCGGGGCTTTCTGCTTTCTGCCACACAACATCCAAACCACTCAAACATCATGAGGCAAAAAAGCCTCAAGCGCCGTCATCATTATACCCTGTATAACCCCACCCTCCCAGGTCTAAAATGATGATAAGTGAATAATATTTTAGATAGTTTTTGACGTATTTTCTGCCAGGCTCACCAGCCTCTTCTGAGGTTGAGTCGTCTCTTGCTCCCTGCCGGTCTTCTCCCGATTATCCCCTTCTGCTTTCCCTGCAACTGCCCATGTTGTCGTGCCAGGCGGTGACTAACAGTCCAGTTACCACGTTCGTATTGGGCTATGTATGGTTCTGTGTAGACACAGAGCAGCGCCAAAACAACCCCCTTGTTCTCCAGATACGCTCGTACTTTTTGTTTACAGAAGGGTCGGGGCTGCTGTTTGAAGATTAACTCTAAAAAAACGACGAGTGACCATGTCAAAATTCCCCAGGCATTATCAAATAGCAGTAGCGGCATATTGGAATAGTTATTGTTGTGCAAATATCAACCACCAGCTAATGAGACTGAGCAGCCTGTATACATTTTCCCTGATTGTGATACTTCAGAGTGTAGCGATCGGTATGGAGTCCCACTGGGTCGTGTAAGCCGGAGAGAGCATGTCTCTCTTCATTGTCCACGCCGGTGCGATGCCTCGACCTGCAAACCATACTTTGCCTTTGCCTGAATTATTGATCGTATCCAGTACGTTCATGAGTGCATCGCTGTTCGCATAAGGCTTCCCTTCATCAAACAGCGAGAGCTGAGTCACGCCAGCAGGTTTGAAATCGTTCAGCATGACGCCTGCCTTGGCGTAGTTATGTCGGCACTGTTGCAAATAGTCGGTGGTGATAAACTTATCATCCCCTTTTGCTGATGGAGCTGCACATGAACCCATTCAAAGGCCGGCATTTTCAGCGTGACATCATTCTGTGGGCCGTACGCTGGTACTGCAAATACGGCATCAGTTACCGTGAGCTGCAGGAGATGCTGGCTGAACGCGGAGTGAATGTCGATCACTCCACGATTTACCGCTGGGTTCAGCGTTATGCGCCTGAAATGGAAAAACGGCTGCGCTGGTACTGGCGTAACCCTTCCGATCTTTGCCCGTGGCACATGGATGAAACCTACGTGAAGGTCAATGGCCGCTGGGCGTATCTGTACCGGGCCGTCGACAGCCGGGGCCGCACTGTCGATTTTTATCTCTCCTCCCGTCGTAACAGCAAAGCTGCATACCGGTTTCTGGGTAAAATCCTCAACAACGTGAAGAAGTGGCAGATCCCGCGATTCATCAACACGGATAAAGCGCCCGCCTATGGTCGCGCGCTTGCTCTGCTCAAACGCGAAGGCCGGTGCCCGTCTGACGTTGAACACCGACAGATTAAGTACCGGAACAACGTGATTGAATGCGATCATGGCAAACTGAAACGGATAATCGGCGCCACGCTGGGATTTAAATCCATGAAGACGGCTTACGCCACCATCAAAGGTATTGAGGTGATGCGTGCACTACGCAAAGGCCAGGCCTCAGCATTTTATTATGGTGATCCCCTGGGCGAAATGCGCCTGGTAAGCAGAGTTTTTGAAATGTAAGGCCTTTGAATAAGACAAAAGGCTGCCTCATCGCTAACTTTGCAACAGTGCCCGTTTTTCCGATGTGCCGAAATGCCCGCTTACCAGGGTGTGCAGCTCATTCAGAATATAATCATACATCTGATAATGCGCTTTCCACGGCTCCTGTGTGGCATTGACATAAAACCCGGCACCCTGGCCGAGATCGTACTCTTTATCATCCGCCACCTGACTGCCGCGCGGACTGGTATCCGGCGCGACAATCACCAGGCCGTGTTCCGCTGCGTAACGCTGTGCCCCGGCTTTGGTGATAAAATTCTGCTCGTTGCAGGTCAGCCCGGAAAGCCAGTACAGCACAGGACATTTCTCTGTTTTTGCCTGCGGCGGCAGAAACACGGAAAAAGTCATCGGCGTGCCGGTCACCGCAGAGTGGTGACGCCAGACTTCCTGGCTGCCGCCGAAACAGACGTGATGTTCAATCCGTTCCATAGTATCTCCCTGAATACGTTATCAGTAATGAATGACTGTGCGGATGGATTTGCCGTCGTGCATCAAATCAAAAGCTTCATTGATTTTATCCAGTTCCATGGTGTGCGTGACAAACGGCGCCAGCTCGATTTTGCCGCTCATGGCATCTTCCACCATTCCCGGCAACTGGGTACGCCCTTTCACGCCGCCGAACGCCGTGCCTTTCCAGACCCGGCCGGTCACCAGCTGGAACGGACGGGTTGAAATCTCTTTTCCGGCACCCGCCACCCCGATAATTACCGACTGCCCCCAGCCACGGTGCGCACTTTCCAGCGCCGACCGCATCACATTGACATTGCCGATACATTCAAAGGTATGATCCACACCCCATTTGGTCATTTCGACCAGCACCTGCTGAACAGGTTTGTCATAATCATTGGGATTAATGCAGTCTGTGGCGCCGAACTGTTTTGCCAGCTCAAACTTGGATGGATTGGTATCGATGGCAAAGATGCGCCCCGCTTTTGCCTGACGTGCGCCCTGCACCACGGCCAGCCCGATACCGCCGAGGCCGAATACCGCCACAGAATCCCCTTCCTGTACCTTCGCGGTATTGTGTACCGCGCCGATCCCGGTGGTCACGCCGCAGCCGAGCAGGCAAACCTGCTCCGCATTGGCCTGCGGATTGATTTTCGCCAGTGATACTTCCGCCACAACGGTATATTCGCTGAATGTCGAGCAGCCCATATAGTGATAGAGCGGCTGACCGTTATACGAAAAACGGCTGGTGCCGTCCGGCATCACGCCTTTGCCCTGGGTTTCGCGGACGGCAACACAGAGGTTGGTTTTACCGGAGGTACAGAAATCACACTCGCCGCACTCGGCGGTGTACAGCGGGATCACATGGTCGCCCGGTTTCACACTGGTCACGCCCTCACCGACCTCAACCACCACCCCGGCACCTTCATGGCCGAGCACCACCGGGAACAGACCTTCCGGATCATCACCGGAAAGCGTGTAGGCATCGGTATGGCATACCCCGGTGTGACTGATTTTCACCAGCACTTCACCTTTCTTCGGCGGTGCCACATCAATTTCAACAATTTCAAGGGGTAAACCCGGCCCGAAGGCGACTGCTGCGCGTGATTTCATAACGGTTCCTCTGTGTCTGAGGCTTATCATGGCAGGCGATAAGCACGAATGCCGTCCACCATACCGCACAACAGCGCTGCCTGTATAGCGCCGGTCAGCAGGTGGCCGCCACCGGTGCCGGTTTTCTGATCAGCAGACAGATTGCCAGCAGCAGACCGTACAGTGCCGTGCCAATCAGCCACACCGTACCGTCCGCACTCTGCTGTGTCTGACTGAAAATAAAAGCAAACAGCAGCGGGCCCGCCACGCCGGTCAGATTGGTCAGGCTGACCAGCACACCCTGTAGTTTTCCCTGATTTGCCGCCGATGCCCCGGCAGAGATAATGCCCTGCAATGCAGGCAGTGCAATTCCGCCGCCTGCCAGCAGGATCAGGACCGGATACACCATCCATCCGGAAGTGATAGCAGACATCAGTAAAAACGCGGTGGCATCGGCAATAAATCCGGCGAAAATAATGGTTTTCTCACTCAGCCGTTTTGCCAGCGCCCCGGCAACCACCGCCTGAAACAGTGCATGCATCGCCCCGAGTCCCGCCAGTGAAAAACCGACCGCCGCGCTGTCCCAGGCAAAGCGGCTCTCCGTAAACAATACCCAGACAGTGGCCGGGATCTGCCCGATAAGCTGCGCGGTAAAAAAGACAAACAGCAACAGCGCCAGAGGTTTAAGCAGTGTGATAAAGCTGATACCTGCGCTTTCTTGTTTCTGCTCCGCCGGTTTTTCTTCTGTCTGTACCGCCGGTTTAAAGATAAAAAAGACCATCAGAAAGGTGCAGGCATTCAGTATTGCCGCAATGACAAACGGCAGATGCGGTGAGATATCCCCCGCCAGTCCGCCGATAGCCGGCCCGGCAATCAGCCCGGCACCAAAGGCCGCACCGAGACGGCCGAACCAGGCGGTACGCTCGCTGACCGCCGTGCTGTCCGCCACTACCGAAGCCGCAACCGCGCCGGTGGCACCAGTGATCCCGGAGATAATCCGCCCGAGATACAACATCCACAGCACATTGGACAGTGCCAGCAGTGTGTAATCAAACGCGGCACCCGCCAGGGATAACAGCAGCACCGGTCTGCGCCCCAGCTTATCTGACCATCTGCCCAGCAGCGGAGCAAAACAGACCTGCATCACCGCATACAGCGCCAGCAGAATGCCGTAATGGTTTGCCACATCCGCTTCCGGGAGATATTCCCGCAGCAGTGACGGTAATACCGGCATGATCAGACCAATTCCCATCGCGTCCAGCAGTGTAATCACCAGCGCGATGACAGCGGGTTTATTCATTTTTCAGATCCTGTGTTAATTCCCTATCATTGATAGAGTTGGAATATATCCCTATCAATGATAGAGTGTCAATCTGAAAATCGGAGGAGACGGTCATGGCACGGCTGAACAGAGAATCGGTTATTGATGCGGCACTGGAACTGCTGAATGAGACAGGGATTGACGGGCTGACGACCCGCAAGCTGGCGCAGAAGCTGGGAATAGAACAGCCGACACTTTACTGGCATGTGAAAAATAAACGGGCGTTACTGGATGCGCTGGCGGTGGAGATCCTGGCGCGTCATCATGATTATTCACTGCCTGCGGCGGGGGAATCCTGGCAGTCATTTCTGCGCAATAATGCAATGAGTTTCCGCCGGGCGCTGCTGCGTTACCGTGACGGGGCAAAAGTGCACCTCGGCACCCGCCCTGATGAAAAACAGTATGATACGGTGGAAACCCAGTTACGCTTTATGACAGAAAACGGCTTTTCACTGCGCGACGGGTTATATGCGATTTCAGCGGTCAGTCATTTTACCCTTGGTGCCGTACTGGAGCAGCAGGAGCATACTGCCGCCCTGACCGACCGCCCTGCAGCACCGGACGAAAACCTGCCGCCGCTATTGCGGGAAGCGCTGCAGATTATGGACAGTGATGATGGTGAGCAGGCCTTTCTGCATGGCCTGGAGAGCCTGATCCGGGGGTTTGAGGTGCAGCTTACGGCACTGTTGCAAATAGTCGGTGGTGATAAACTTATCATCCCCTTTTGCTGATGGAGCTGCACATGAACCCATTCAAAGGCCGGCATTTTCAGCGTGACATCATTCTGTGGGCCGTACGCTGGTACTGCAAATACGGCATCAGTTACCGTGAGCTGCAGGAGATGCTGGCTGAACGCGGAGTGAATGTCGATCACTCCACGATTTACCGCTGGGTTCAGCGTTATGCGCCTGAAATGGAAAAACGGCTGCGCTGGTACTGGCGTAACCCTTCCGATCTTTGCCCGTGGCACATGGATGAAACCTACGTGAAGGTCAATGGCCGCTGGGCGTATCTGTACCGGGCCGTCGACAGCCGGGGCCGCACTGTCGATTTTTATCTCTCCTCCCGTCGTAACAGCAAAGCTGCATACCGGTTTCTGGGTAAAATCCTCAACAACGTGAAGAAGTGGCAGATCCCGCGATTCATCAACACGGATAAAGCGCCCGCCTATGGTCGCGCGCTTGCTCTGCTCAAACGCGAAGGCCGGTGCCCGTCTGACGTTGAACACCGACAGATTAAGTACCGGAACAACGTGATTGAATGCGATCATGGCAAACTGAAACGGATAATCGGCGCCACGCTGGGATTTAAATCCATGAAGACGGCTTACGCCACCATCAAAGGTATTGAGGTGATGCGTGCACTACGCAAAGGCCAGGCCTCAGCATTTTATTATGGTGATCCCCTGGGCGAAATGCGCCTGGTAAGCAGAGTTTTTGAAATGTAAGGCCTTTGAATAAGACAAAAGGCTGCCTCATCGCTAACTTTGCAACAGTGCCTTCTGAAACGAAATTACAGATTACGGTTAAAATATAAAAAAAAGCCACCAATCCTGCCGGATACGGTGGCTTAAATACAGAATTAATTAATTTATTTCAGTATGTTATCACACATCAGCTGAAGTGTATTGATAAACCTTGCTGCATGAAAACCATCACAGACTGCATGATGAACCTGTACAGAAACAGGTAATAGTACGCGGTCACCTTCCTGCTGAAACTTTGCCATTGTAAAAACCGGGGAAAAATAATCATCATTTCCGGTGATATTCAGATTAAATCCGTCAAAACTCACCCAGGGTAACGATGATATATTCAGGTGATTCTCCGGTAAATTTCCCTGCGGAAACAACCTGGTATCATGCTGATATTCTGCTGTTACCGCGTTATAACCCGCCATAAACTCACTGAGATCCGGAAAATAACGGCAGGACAGTGCGGAGAATGTTTCGGTTTCTTTATGAAAGACAGTAAAGACCGGGTCTGACTGTTCCCAGTAAATCAGTTCATTATCTTTCATTGCCATCCGGAACTCCGGAAACTGATTAACAGCCCGGGAGATCAGGTAAATCATCAGCGGATAAAACTTATAACCGGTTTTCGCCAGTGCAGTACGCAAAGCGGTAATATCGAGTTTGGTGGTCAGGCTGAATCCGCATTTAATCTGCTGACGATAAAGGGCAAAATGTTCCCTGCGATTCCAGGTATTCAGGTCAATCCGGGTAAAATTCATGGTTATTCCTTCTGATTAATAGTGAAAAATATTAATAATCAGAAGGCAGTCTGGTTGTCTCAATGGGTAACATTCCGTCCTCCGTAAGCTGTCTGGTATTCAGTAATAATACCCGATACGGGCTTAATCTGTATTAAGCCCGGTTTTATTTATTCCGGCCACTCATCCGCAAATACATAGCGGATCAGTTCTGCGGATTCACGGGGCGGTGCTCTCAGCACATCCGCCATTAAATCAATTTCCATCTGACAGGTTTGCAGCTTGTCTTCCGCCAGCACATACGGATCATCCGTCAGGAAACTATCGCCGTATTTATCCACCGACCCCTGTATTTGTGCCGGAAATAATGACTGAATTTCATCAGCGGAATAATGCGCAACCGGAGCCCCTTCACCGGCTGAATTCACCAGATCCAGCAACGCTCTGTTACCGATAATAAAGTCACGGTACCCGGCGGAAGCCTTTTTCATATCCGGCGGGCCAGACACTTCCGGATGCAGCACACGAAAGCAGAAGTCACCGGAGGTATCCTGCGCCAGTGCTTTCTGCAAAAATTCCAGCCGCATTTTCCCGTAATTAATCACCGCGTCATCCCCCGCGAGATAAAGCAGTTTTTTAATATTTTCGGTGGCCCACTGTTGCAGGCGCATATAGTACTCTAAACAGGGCACTGTTGCAAATAGTCGGTGGTGATAAACTTATCATCCCCTTTTGCTGATGGAGCTGCACATGAACCCATTCAAAGGCCGGCATTTTCAGCGTGACATCATTCTGTGGGCCGTACGCTGGTACTGCAAATACGGCATCAGTTACCGTGAGCTGCAGGAGATGCTGGCTGAACGCGGAGTGAATGTCGATCACTCCACGATTTACCGCTGGGTTCAGCGTTATGCGCCTGAAATGGAAAAACGGCTGCGCTGGTACTGGCGTAACCCTTCCGATCTTTGCCCGTGGCACATGGATGAAACCTACGTGAAGGTCAATGGCCGCTGGGCGTATCTGTACCGGGCCGTCGACAGCCGGGGCCGCACTGTCGATTTTTATCTCTCCTCCCGTCGTAACAGCAAAGCTGCATACCGGTTTCTGGGTAAAATCCTCAACAACGTGAAGAAGTGGCAGATCCCGCGATTCATCAACACGGATAAAGCGCCCGCCTATGGTCGCGCGCTTGCTCTGCTCAAACGCGAAGGCCGGTGCCCGTCTGACGTTGAACACCGACAGATTAAGTACCGGAACAACGTGATTGAATGCGATCATGGCAAACTGAAACGGATAATCGGCGCCACGCTGGGATTTAAATCCATGAAGACGGCTTACGCCACCATCAAAGGTATTGAGGTGATGCGTGCACTACGCAAAGGCCAGGCCTCAGCATTTTATTATGGTGATCCCCTGGGCGAAATGCGCCTGGTAAGCAGAGTTTTTGAAATGTAAGGCCTTTGAATAAGACAAAACGCTGCCTCATCGCTAACTTTGCAACAGTGCCCCTAATCGTGTTCAGCAGAATAGCCGGAGGAAGTTTCCTACTGTCGATAAGAAAGGATTGGCACAGGGAGTGTGAATATCGAAACACCATCACAGAATAATGCCAGATAGAAATGCGATAGTAGGGTTGGATATTTAAATAAGGAGCATCCCGACTTAAAATGAATATGACTGCGTAACCAGGCGCAATAAAAAAAGCGAAAAAATCGCTTTTATTCTGGTTGTTTTTTCGAAGAGTGACCGTTTTCTGAGATGACAAGAAATAAGGAAGTCCTATGATCGCTAGCGGAATAGTTCAAAAACTGAATGCGCAAATGAATCAGGAGTTTTATACCTCAAATTTGTATCTTCAGCTCAGCCAGAGGTGCAGCGAGAATAGCCTTAATGGCACCGCACTATTTTTGCGTCATCAGGCGCAAAATACGGTGACGCAAATGATGCGCATGTACGAATACATCAAACAGAGCGGCGCCACGCCGGTGTTACAGGAGCAACACGCCCGGTGCGGTGAATTTTCCACGCTGGAAGATCTGTTTGAGCAGACGGTAAGCGATTACCAGAAGCGCATTAATGCGCTGACCTCTTTGACGGAAGACGCCCAGGCAGCAAACGATAAGTCAGCGATTAACTTCCTGAAGCGATACAGAAAAGAGGAAATCGTGGACGGGACGCTGTTGCAAATCATTCTGGATGAAGTCCGCAGCGCTAAAAAAGCGGGCATCAACATGCAGCAAACCGACCACTATCTGGTTGGCGTGATCGATCGCTATCACTAAATCAATTTCGCAGTACGAGGAGGTTTTACGCCTCCTCAGAAAATCTGTTTTACATCAGAAACAGAGGTTTATGCCAGTGAACATTTGATACCCAACACGTCATAGTGATTTTTTAACTTAGCGTTTTTATATCGTGCCAAAAATGTCTCTGCTTGTGTCTTTATATTAAGGAAGGTGCGAATAAGCAGGTCATTTCTTCCCAAGCTGACTCGCTGATTAAAATTTCGCGGATCTGGGCCGATTTTTTTCCCGCAAACACATCGAATCAGCCTATTTAGGCTATTTTTTCCACCATTTCTGGCGTTATTTCCGGTTTTTACTGAGATCTCTCCCACTGACGTATCATTTGGTCCACCCGAAACAGGTTGGCCAGGGTGAATAACATCGCCAGTTGGTTATCGTTTTTCAGCAGCCCCTTGTATCTGGCTTTCACGAAGCCGAACTGCCGCTTGATGATGCGAAACGGGTGCTCCACCCTGGCACGGATGCTGGCTTTCATGTATTCGATGTTGATGGCCGTTTTGTTCTTGCGCGGATGCTGCTTCAAGGTTTTTACCCTGCCGGGACGCTCGGCGATCAGCCAGTCCACATCCACCTCGGCCAGCTCCTCGCGCTGTGGCGCTCCTTGGTAGCCGGCATCGGCTGAGACAAATTGCTCCTCTCCATGAAGCAGATTACCCAGCTGATTGAGGTCATGCTCGTTGGCCGCGGTGGTGACCAGGCTGTGGGTCAGGCCACTCTTGGCATCGACACCAATGTGGGCCTTCATGCCAAAGTGCCACTGATTGCCTTTCTTGGTCTGATGCATCTCCGGATCGCGTTGCTGCTCATTGTTCTTGGTAGAGCTGGGTGCCTCAATGATGGTGGCATCCACCAAAGTGCCTTGGGTCATCATGACGCCTGCTTCGGCCAGCCAGCGATTGATGGTCTTGAACAATTGACGGGCCAGTTGATGCTGCTCGAGCAGGTGGCGGAAATTCATGATGGTGGTGCGATCCGGCAGGGCGCTATCCAGGGATAATCGGGCAAACAGGCGCATGGAGGCGATTTCGTACAGGGCATCTTCCATGGCACCGTCGCTCAGGTTGTACCAATGCTGCATGCAGTGAATACGCAGCATGGTCTCCAGCGGATAGGGCCGTCGGCCATTGCCCGCCTTGGGATAAAACGGCTCGATGACAGCGGTCATATTCTGCCATGGCAGAATCTGCTCCATGCGGGAGAGGAAAATCTCTTTTCGGGTCTGACGGCGCTTAGTGCTGAATTCACTATCGGCGAAGGTGAGTTGATGGCTCATGATGTCCCTCTGGGATGCGCTCCGGATGAATATGATGATCTCATATCAGGAACTTGTTCGCACCTTCCCTAAGTCACCGGCGGCTTGCCTGCCACACATTGAACATTACAGACCAATTAGCACTTTGTCACCGGGGAAAGATGTAAAGATTATGTATAAATAGATTGGCTTAGAAGTGACATTTCAACTTTGGAGAAACAGGTGACATTTTAAACTTGCTTTAACAAAATTTTGGGACTGACCGAAACAAAAAGGCCAGCCCCGGAGGGCTGGCTATTCAGTACAGGGCAATGACAGGTTTCTTGATGCCGCAGGCGTGAGCGTAGCGGGTCAGTGTGTCGATGCTGGCTTTGGTGATGTTGTTTTCCAGGCGAGAAATAACCGGAGGTGTAACCCCCATGCGTTCAGCAACCTGCGCTTTTGTCAGGTTGTCATGCTTGCGCCATTCAGCAAGCAGCTCCCTGAGCTTTTCCTTACGTTCTTCTTCCTGCCATGCAGCGCGATATTCATCGTCCTGCATCCACTCGTTATGCAGTTCTTTATGGCTTACCAGTTTCATTAAGTACCTCCGCTAACCGCTTTTTGGCGAGATCGATTTCTTTCGCTGGCGTTTTCTGTGACTTCTTGATGAAAACACGGAGCATGATGATGGTATTGCCTTTGTGGTATACCCAGATTCCCCTGGCTATGTCCGTCCCCATCGTGCGGATCTCAAAAAGTCCATCGCCCAGGGGCTTCGTGTCCGGCTCCCGCAGTAATCGGGCGTCATACTCCAGTTTGCCGATGAGACGGTCAAACTTCACCCTGATTTTTACGGGTAATGCTGTGGCTTCTTCCCTGGCTTCCGGGTGATAAACAACGCTAAACATGTGACCTCCCATTTCTATTAATATTAACCTATAGGCTAATTTCAGACAAGGTAGAATTAACCTATAAGCTAATTTTGTTGGCAGTTATCGTGGCTACCCGGTCACTACCCTGTTAGCGTGAGTTTTCGTTCCACTGAGGAACGGGGATTTATGCGCGTTAGCGCATGTAAGGCGGCAGGATGAAATGACAGGTAGCACCGAGGGTTAGCCGCCGATACCAGTGAGGGATCGAAAGGGATCGCCTATCCATCCCTTCACCTTGCAAAGCCATATTCCGCTAAAAGCGGCTCAGAGGCTTTTGTGCGCGGTCGGAGTGGTCACAACAAGGCGAAGCCGCAGTTGGGGCGTATCTCCGCGTTAGCGGGTCGTAAGAGCCGCTTACGAGCGTGTAAGCTAATTCTTCAGCGATATTTGCTGACGTATCCGGCGTGGCCGGATTTGTCCAATCCCTCGATGGCTAACAGGCGAGCTGTTAGCCATCGAGGGATTCCGTTCTGAATGCCCCGCGCTTTAGCGTGGGGAGCTACTTTTGAGGCGCTCGCGCCGATGCTGTTCGGTTATCCACTTTTTAAAGGGGATAACAGTAATGTCTTTTATTTTTTGGTTTATCTTTTAATACGTAAGTAATTAAAAGATAAACCAAAAGAGTATTTGTGCCATCTCGTTTGCACTTCATTATCACTTACCCACAAGCTATACAGCAGTTGTGGTGGGTCTACGCCGGAACCGCCGAAAAATCCGTCATTCCTGTAGGCGGGATGGGTTGGATTTCGAAAATTATTGTACTATAAGGGCTTCCCCGGCGTGTCAACGCCGGTGTTTATGGTTTCTGTCTGCTCTTCAGTAAAAATAAAGGGGAGAGACTGCGGTACTATAAACGGCCATGATGAATCGTCATCGATTCGGACCCTGATGAAAGACGCGCGTGAGGTTCTTGTTCGTTAAGCGGATACGTATATCCTGTACAATAGCCAGATAGGCCTCACGGGGGGCACTGTTGCAAAGTTAGCGATGAGGCAGCGTTTTGTCTTATTCAAAGGCCTTACATTTCAAAAACTCTGCTTACCAGGCGCATTTCGCCCAGGGGATCACCATAATAAAATGCTGAGGCCTGGCCTTTGCGTAGTGCACGCATCACCTCAATACCTTTGATGGTGGCGTAAGCCGTCTTCATGGATTTAAATCCCAGCGTGGCGTTGATTATCCGTTTCAGTTTGCCATGATCGCATTCAATCACGTTGTTCCGGTACTTAATCTGTCGGTGTTCAACGTCAGACGGGCACCGGCCTTCGCGTTTGAGCAGAGCAAGCGCGCGACCATAGGCGGGCGCTTTATCCGTGTTGATGAATCGCGGGATCTGCCACTTCTTCACGTTGTTGAGGATTTTACCCAGAAACCGGTATGCAGCTTTGCTGTTACGACGGGAGGAGAGATAAAAATCGACAGTGCGGCCCCGGCTGTCGACGGCCCGGTACAGATACGCCCAGCGGCCATTGACCTTCACGTAGGTTTCATCCATGTGCCACGGGCAAAGATCGGAAGGGTTACGCCAGTACCAGCGCAGCCGTTTTTCCATTTCAGGCGCATAACGCTGAACCCAGCGGTAAATCGTGGAGTGATCGACATTCACTCCGCGTTCAGCCAGCATCTCCTGCAGCTCACGGTAACTGATGCCGTATTTGCAGTACCAGCGTACGGCCCACAGAATGATGTCACGCTGAAAATGCCGGCCTTTGAATGGGTTCATGTGCAGCTCCATCAGCAAAAGGGGATGATAAGTTTATCACCACCGACTATTTGCAACAGTGCCGTGTACATCGAAATACGGCTTATCAGGCGTTAAAAGATGCTTGCGATGACTTGTTTGCAAGACAATTCAGTTATCAGAGTCTTAGTGAAAAAGGTAACACTATTAATCACAAATCAAGATGGGTGAGCGAGGTGGCTTATATTGATAATGAAGCTGTCGTTAGACTTATTTTTGCCCCTGCTATTGTGCCTTTAATTACTAGGTTAGAAGAACAATTTACAAAGTATGAAATACAACAAATAAGTAATTTAACAAGTGCTTATGCTGTTCGTTTATATGAAATATTGATTGCATGGCGTAGTACTGGAAAAACGCCTCTCATAACTATGTATGATTTTAGACAAAAAATAGGTGTACTCGAGACTGAATACAAACGAATGTATGATTTTAAAAAATATGTTTTAGACATTGCATTAAAACAAGTAAATGAACATACCGATATTATTGTCAAAGTTGAACAGCATAAAACAGGTAGATCTATTACTGGTTTTTCATTTAGCTTTAAACAGAAAAAATCAGCCACGCATTCAGTCGAATCTAAAAGAGATCCGAATACATTAGACCTCTTTTCAAAAATAACAGATAAACAACGCCATCTATTCGCCAACAAGCTCTCAGAGCTTCCTGAGATGAGTAAATATTCACAAGGCACAGAAAGCTATCAGCAGTTTGCTGTACGTATAGCTGCCATGCTGCAAGATGCAGAGAAATTTAAGGAATTACTTCCTTTACTCAGAAAATTAGGATTTCAATGACATTGTTAATTGAAATTGTTAAGTTAACAGTCAGGTATTAACACAAGTTGAAAACTGGTTTACATAATGAAAAAACTGTCAGTTTCAGAGTTAGCTAAGCTTTATGGATATTCAAGACAAGCCATATATGCACATATAAACAAAGGAAATTTATCTAAAGGATCTGATGGATTAATTGACTTTTCAGAGGCCCTAAGAGTTTTTGGGGAACCACAAAAAAAAGAGGATACAGTCAATCAAAGTCAATCAATTAACAGTCAAAACTTGACAGAAGTTGACTTACTAAAACGTCAAGTTGACATACTGGAAAAACAATTAAATCAGGCAATACAGAGAGAAAATCAATCTTTAGAACGTGAATCGTTTTATCAAGAACAGATTGAAGCTATGCAGCGCTTACTAGAAGCACCAAAAGCCAATATGACTACCTTTACCGATCAGAGCTTTAAACAGGATATAGCAACGGATCCTCGGTCGGAACTAGCAACGAACTATGACGAATTGACTACTCCTCAGCAAGACAATAAGCGTATTCCTATCCCGGAGCATGTTGAACCAGAACAGAAGAAGAGAGGCTTCCTAAGCCGCTTTTTCCTTCCATATGGTTAGCCAAGACTCCAGTTTTTTGAAGAGCCAATTTCAGTGCAAGCACTTGAAATAATGACTCCTCAAAAAACCGGATGATGTTTATTAAAACTGAATAAAACCGTGGAACATCGCTCAATTAGTGATCGTGGAACATGAATAATCAATAAAAAGCCGTTCTGGTGCCCTATACTCCAGAACGGCTTACGTTAATATAATGATATTTAAAGAGAAATATCAAGCATTTCGTATAAGAAATTTTATGTTAAATGATTGTTAGAAATGCCCCTTGATCGAGGCATTTTCTATAAAGAATACTAAAAACTAATTAAAGCCAACCAAGTTTCAAAACAAGGCAGTTCTCAGCAATCATATTTTTAAATTATATAACTCCCAACTGAGCTTTTGCTCCAACGATAAGGCTTTCATTTTGAGTTTCTAAGGCAAATAAACCATACATCAAAGGAGAGGCCGCTGCTCTTTCTAAAGTCTGTTCATATAGTTTATTCCAAACTTTACCCCCTAGTTTTTCATACTCGATGATTAGAGTTTTGAGGCTTTCTTCTCCAAACAAAGTTACATGCCCAGCAAAATCAATCGCTGGGTCATCTATATGGGCTGTTGACCAATCAATAACGCCTGAAACAGCTCCATCCTTTGAAGCTAGTACATGCCCAGCATATAAATCGCCATGTATAAATTGGGTGAAATCTGCCCATAGAACATCATTATCCAACCATTTTCTGTAGCGGGTTTCCAATTGCTCACTTATACCAATTTCAGATTTTACTAACTGCAAATTGTTTGCTATTTCAGGTCTTAAATCTGAAGGTTTCATAATTTTCAAATCATTTTCCCGAACTTCTTTTTCAGGAATACTATGGATTTCAAATAAGGTTTTTGCCAAAGATGTTATGTATTTCGGGCTATCTTTGTCCATATTCCAAATTATTTCATAGGTTTCAGCATCCAAATTTAAAACAGGATTATCTTTAAGTATGGGATAAGCCACTAATTCTGTAGATGAAATTCTCCAATCAGGAACCTCTACAGAAAGATGTTTTTTTACCAATTCTAAAATGCGTTTTTCTTTCTTGATTTGTTCCCTCATGCCATCACGACGAGGAATACGCAGCAACCATTGTTGCCCCTTTGTATCAAGAGCAAAAACGACCTTAAAATCAATGCCCATTTCATTGAAATTCATTTTGTCCGTAAGCAACAAGCCGTGTGCTTCAGCAAGTGATTGAATATCTTGAATTGTCATTTTTAATTTCCTTTAAAGAGTTCAATAATTAATGTTCGGATTAGATTGGCTATCATTAACAATCTCTCTCAAAAGTCTTGATGATTTTGTGGTCTTTGATCTCGTAGATAATGTCAGCAATATTATCGACCAATTGCTTGTCATGAGATACGAAGATAATAGTTCCTGCATAGGACTTCATCATTGTTTCTAATGCGGCAATACTTTTTAGGTCAAGATAGTTTCCTGGTTCATCCATAAGCAAAATATTATATTTTCCTAAAAGCATTTTGGATAAAAGCAGTTTGATGATTTCACCTCCCGATAAGTCGGATAAGTTTTTTTGAATATCATTCGCTCCGATCCCCATTGAAGCCAATACTGCACGAATTTCCGCAACTGTGTACTCGCACTCTTCCTGCATAAAGGAGAGCACAGATTTATGCGTGTTAAATTTATATCCTGTTTGTGTAAAGTAGCCAATTTCAGCTTTTGGAGATATGGTTAATCCATCAGCACGTTCTGATATCATTTTTAACAAGGACGTTTTCCCTGTTCCATTCGATCCAGTTATAGCGACTTTAGCGCCAAGCGGTATTATAAAGTTAGCGTCATCAAAGATAGTACGGCTACCAAATTTTAAGCTCAGACCATCTGCCGTAATCGGGAACTTATTGTGCAGTTCTAGGGCTGAACTTTGACGAAAACGAATAGAACGCAAATGCTCTGGTGCTTGAATATCTTCTAATGCAGCCAAACGCTTTTCCATACTCTTAGCTGCCTGATACAGTTTTCTTTGCTTGGTGCCAGTCATTTTTGCATGCCCAAGTCGTCCAGCACTTTCGGTAGAGTTTTTGGATTTTTCTCCTTTTTTCTTATTGTCTAATCGATTAGCTTGCTGGCGTTTTTCTTGCACAGCAGATTCTAATCGCTCCCGTTCCTTCATCATCAGCTCATATTCTACGGCTTGGTGTTGTCGCTCTTCTTCTTTTTGACGCAAGTAATCCGAGTAACCACCCCAATATTCCGTAATTTTACCGTCTTTTAACTCCCATATCTTGTCTACAACCATATCAAGAAAATATCGGTCATGACTGATAACAAGTAATGCTCCATCAAATGCTTTAAGTTGACCAATAAGTAGATCTATTCCATTGAGATCAAGGTGGCTGGTTGGTTCATCCGCTAGAATGCCATGTACTTGTTGGGAAAATGCGGCAGCAATTTTTGCACGAGTTTCCTCTCCGCCACTCATTGTGTCGTTTTGTACATTGGAAACACCAAGGCGAGATAACATTGCCCGGTCTTCGACCGTTTCTATTTCGATTCCGCCCAGTTGGCTGATATGTGCAAAATCACCAAAACGCTGTAATGTCGCTTCGGCTAAAACAATTTCGCCATTAAGTACTTTGAGTAAACTACTCTTTCCTGCTCCGTTATCACCCACAAGACCAATACGGTCATAAGAGTGAATTTCCAATTCATCAATATCCAAAACATCACGCCCAGCATAATCCAAGCGTATGTTTCTCGCTTTAATAATTAAACTCATTTTTATTTACTCCTGTTTAGCTCTTGAAATTTTTTATGCAGCAAACAGGATTTAGGTGAAAACAAAAGCTAGCATCACAGTGTCCTCCCAAAAAAAAAGCTATTCATCCACAGGGTGGACAAATAGCTAGTCAATTAAGTTATAACTGGAAACTATGCACTAAAAGCATACTTATAAATTAAGCATACTTTTACTTTATATATCCGCATATATTCTTAAAGACACAACAAAAGCCCACCATTATAAAATAGTGTCACTATGCAAATAGTTGTGTCTTAACGAATGCGGATAGAATGCATAAACTTACCTAAAAAATAAAATTCAGTTTTATGATAACTTTACTGTTAAAAGAAGTCTAGACAACCTGAGGGATCCCCACAAAATTTCCATTCATACAATCAGCTATCAGCCTGTTTGATTACTGCCCAGTCCCACTGAACCACCCACTGTAGTATTTGTTTAAGTCCCTGCTGATAATATTGCCTGCGTATTCGCTGTTTGGGTTCTTTGCAAAGTAATATCCCAAGGAAATTCAGGGCCAATACCCGCCTATTTTTAACGGTGTTAGCTTGATAACGCAGGTGCAAACCCGCTTTCTCCGCTGCGCTACCTAGCAGGTAATGAAACCAATTAACCAATGCGGCCAGTAGTAGCAGTATCTCTAAGCGAGATTTCTTCTTGGTACCATGCAAATCGCTACCCAGGCCATAGCGGTGACTTTTCTGATCACGGAAGCTTTCTTCAATTTGCATTCGGCTACTGTAGCACTTAGCAATTTTATCCGCATACCCATGGCAGTCAGCTAAGGATGACACCAACAACCATGGTTCCTTATACGTCTTATTTTTATCGCGTTTCAATAGCTTATAACCTTTGCCAACCAGGACGGCCTGCGTTTCATAGTGTTGTGTTTGGGCAAGCATGATTTTTCCTACACTTTTTGGATCCTTCTTCGCTTGCCGATAAAGCTGATTAACACTGATAAACTTGTCCTGCTCTGCCAATTTAAGCTTCACATTGCCTCGAACTCTAGCTACATAATGCCATCCCAGCTTACGCACTTGTTTCAGCCATGGAACTTTAAACCCCGCGTCAGTGACAATTACGGGCTTACAGTCCTTGGGTAGCATGGCTTTAAGCTGCTTTAAAAACGCCCCGTGTAGGTGTGGGCAGGTATAATCTTCTGCGGCGGCAATCTTCTGTAGCAGAGTCAACGCTCTACCGTCAGCGGCAATGCTGGCACGCAGGATAAAGTGTCGCTTGGCAGTATCGGCATTGCTCCAGTCAACCAAAATCATCGGCTTAGTTTTATGGCCAACAATAGAAGCCGTCAGCGCAGCATAAATCAATGGCAGCTCTCGTTGCAGGTTAGGATTATTGAGTAGACGATCTGCCCGTTTGATACTGACCTTATCTGAAGAGCCAGGCATCGCCCGGCCAATCGCAGTAACGGTGCAACACGCATCCTTTGCCAGGGCGGTTACCGCATCTAGCAAAACCGAAAATCGGGCTTTATGCATTGATTTTGGCGTGACAAAGGTGAGGAAATCAGCGAGCATAGCTTTTACATTCATGGTGAGCATCCGCGGTGTGGGAGTTTTGGCGAATGATCAGATCAGGAACCGCCATGAATGTTCCCCAATCAACTAACATTTTATTTTAACTACAGAATTTCTGGGGATACCTCAGGTGGTTTGCAACTCTTTGGTTTAATTGGTTTGATTTATGGGCCAATTATTTTTGCGTTAACCATGGTGCTGTTACGGCTTTATACTATTGAGTTTAAAGATTTTCTGGAACGCCAAGACAATAGCTAACAATAAGATTGTTGTACTTTAGCGCTTCGCCCTGCCCATATCGGTATACAGTGCATTTACGGGAGAAAAAACGGCTCAAACAGGAAAAAATGAAATGACTGAGTCAGCCGAGAAGAATTTCCCCGCTTATTCGCACCTTCCCTAGATTGCTTTTGAGCCATGCATGCATTTGTTTTTAACCTTCTAAACTGTAGTTGAAACCTATCTTTTCCTCAAAATATCCTCTATGTTGTCCAAGGAAAAGATAATCCAAAACTTTGGAAAAACATAGTAAGTGTTTCAGAATTGCACTTGATAAACGAAACTTCATTACTTAATAATAACTATACAGCATCTATCCGTTATAGAAGTCAGGATACACCAGTAAAAGTAACCCAGAATGAAAATGGATATATATTTGAATTTTCTGCACCACAATGGGCTCCAGCCGTTGGACAGAGTTTAGTACTTTTCCAAGAAAATGAGTGCCTTGGAGGCGGAGTTATTTCTGAAATCCACTAGTAATATATACTAACTCATTCCCTATAACCTTCGAATCAAGGATTTTTATCCAACCTTTTGTAAAAGATTCAAACCATAGCTGGTAATTCTCTTCCATTCCCTTCTCCTTTCCAGATAAAGACTTTATTGGAAAAGATATTACAAAGTTTTGAGTATGAAAAAGCTGTAGGAAATCCAAGATATTTACATCTTGCTGTTTTAGCACAGGAAGCATCTTTAAAAGGAATACTACATCATAAGTACCTTTGTAGACATCACTCTCTTTATTCAAAAACCTATACTTTATCGTCGTCTTTAACTTCCCAATAATGCTACTCAAAAAAGCTATCTCAGCTCTATCAATATCGTATGCATGATATATTATTTTTTCATTTTCATTCCATTGGTATAAAGCTAATGGATTGAAGCCACAACCAAAATCTAAAATAGATGAGACATGTTTGATATTTCCAAATACATAAGTGTAAAAGTCATTTAATGTTGCGACTCTTTCATTCGTCGAAGAATGAATCTTTAGTAAATCTTCTATTGATAACTGCCCCTGATTGTACTTTTTTAATAATTTATCCCAATTAGGATAGGCAGAATAGTAAGACCCCCATATTTGATGCAATTTCTTTTTAGAATAATTCTCAACTTCCTTTAATTTATATTTCTTCTCAGAAATGGAAACAACCTTTTCAACAATATCTGAATCAAGGTTTTCGTACTTTTTTGATTCAAGTATCTTCTTAACAACATCATTCTTATCCATTTGAAAGAACCTACAAGTTAAGTATTTGATAGGAACTGTCATTTCGGGTTTTTTGCGGTTTCGGGTCAAAATTCGGTTTTTCCCCCGAACTACGACTGTTTTCGCACCCCGAACAACTAATCCAATCAGAATTTTCCGGCAACGCCGACTCTAAGAAGTGTAATTCCAGTCCATTTCTGCCGTCAACCCCTGATTCGCGTTAATGCGACAAAGCTCAAACACATAACTCCCCCACGAAGCCATATAAACTCCGATTTCGAGGTGTTATCGGCGTTGTTGACCAAATCCGTCGCTGGATGGCCGTTCCCCAACCCGTTGATACCACTCAATTCACTGGCTGGCGAACAGGCATACCAAGCCCTATCAGCTTGTTCATCACCTTCACGCCAGCCAGGATTTCGCCCACCTGGGCGTTGTAGTTCCGCAGGCTCAGCGTTGGCCCGATGAGTTGCTTGAACCGGTACATGGCGGTCTCGGCTATCGAGCGCTGGTGATAGCCGGAGTCTTTCTTCCATTGCTTCAGTTCACCGGCCTTGAGCGCCGTCACCGCCTCGTTGCGGGGATGGCCTTCCTCCCACGGTGCCGCATTTTTTCTCGGCGGTATGGTGGCTTTCGCCCCCTTTTTCTTCAGTAGCGCATGACAGGCCTTGGTGTCATACGCACCATCGGCGCTGACCTGTTTTATCTTGCGTCGTAAGGGGTTGAGCAACGTCGGTAACACCTCGTTATCCGCCACCGTCTCCAGGCTGACTTCGGCAGCGATGACCGCATGGGTTGTGGCATCCACCGCCAAGTGGAGCTTGCGCCACACTCGTCGCTTCTCCTTGCCGTGTTTGCGAATTTTCCATTCGCCTTCGCCATAGACCTTGAGGCCGGTGGCATCAATGACCAAGTGAGCCACCGGGCCTTGGCTGGGGAGGCGGTACTTGATGTCGACGGTCTTGGCGCGCTTGCTGATACAGCTATAGTCCGGCGACTGCAAAGGCACCGCCATCAGTTGGAACAACGAGTTAATGAAGCCTTCTAGCGCCCGCAGCGGCAACTTGAACAAGCCTTTTAGCATCAGGGCCGTCTCAATGGCGGTGTCACTGTAGTGGAAACCTCTCCCTCGGCGGCCATGGTGGACCAGGCAATGCCACTGCTTAATGGCTTGTTCGTCCATCCAGGGGTATAGGAAGTATAAACCACCTTTTTGCTCCTCATCCGAAGTATCTTACCTGAAATTCCCTCACTCGTTTACCGCTCAAGCCCCAATTTTAACTGCCGGTCCAGCCTAAACCGCTCTAATAAGGTTCGATTTGGCGGTAAAATCTCTAGCCTGATAGCTCGAGAGATACAAACTGCCCCACCGCCCCGTTTAAAAGTTGGCAGTGTTGAGCAGTGTTGGATTTGGGGTCGTCAGTCAAAGAGACGACTCTGTGATGGATCGAACAGGCTGGGAGTCAGTGGCGGCGCTCGTTCTGGTGGCAGCTCACGCTGCTTGGCGGCATTCGCCTTGGCTGTTTTCTGTTTCAGATGCTTGAGAATCTGCTCAATGACCTTCGGATCTTCGATGCTGGCAATCACTTTGACGTGACCGCCGCAGTGTTCGCAGACTTCAATATCAATATTGAAGACTCGCTTGAGGCGTTGCATCCAGGTCATGGCGCGGTGGCGCTCTGCAGGACTCTTGTCACGCCAGTTAGTATCGAGACCTTCCGATTTGTCGGGCTTCTTGCCCCGCTTGGCGGGTGTTACTTGAACTCGGTGTTTGCTGTTCGGTGCAAAGACGCCGTGGAAGCGTGTGAGGTTGACTCGCGGCTTAGGTACCAACGCAGCGAGTTTGGCGATGAAGTCCAGCGGCTCGAAGATCACATGGGTGGTGCCATTGCGGTACGGAGTTTTGAGCTCGTAACGCACCTGCCCATTGGCGGTTAATGCCAGACGTTTTTCTGAAACCGCTGGCCGACTAATGTAGCGACACAAGCGCTCAAGCTTATCCCGCTGATGCGCTTCGGCCATCACACCGGCGTGTAGCGAGAAACCAGCATGGTTGGCTACTCGACTGCTTGAGTCGGCTTTATCCTCACGCCCTGGCAAGGTTTGCAGGGTGAAGACTTTGCGCCCTTGCTGGGGGCCGACGGCAATGCGATACGTAACCGAAGCACCATGTAATTGAGTCAGCGTATCGTCTTCGCCCTCTTCCAGTGTCAACCACGTATTCTCGGCATCACGCTCCAAAATCCCACGCTTTTCCATGCAGCGAGCGATGCGATGGCTGAGGGTGTGAGCGAGCGTATTCAGCTCATCGTAAGTGGGTGCCTTGACACGATGGAAGCGTTGCTTGCCATAGTCATCTTCGGCATAGACACCATCGAGAAACAGCATGTGGTAGTGGACATTGAGATTTAGCGCGGAGCCAAAGCGTTGGATAAGAGTCACTGAGCCAGTTTGTGCAGAGGCTTTGGTGTAACCGGCTTTTTTGATCAGATGAGTTGAGAGTGTACGATAGACGATACTCAAGACCTGGCCCATCAGCTGGGGATGGCGAGCCAGCAAAAAGCGTAGCTGGAAAGGAAAGCTGAGCACCCACTGGCGAATGGGCTCCTTGGGGAAGACTTCGTCTATCAGCAGCGCCGCACTCTCGGCCATCCGGCGGGCACCGCAGCTAGGGCAAAAGCCGCGTCGTTTACAGCTGAAGGCGACCAGACGCTCGTGATGACAATCCTCGCAGCGAACCCGCATGAAACCATACTCCAGACGGCCACATTGGAGGAGGTCGTTGAATTCTTGTTGGATGTAGCGAGGCAGGTGTTGACCTTGGGCTTCGAGTGAGGCTTTGAAGGCTGGGTAGTGCTGCTCAACCAGCTGGTAGAGCAGCGTCTGGTCGGGTTGGTGGCGTTCGTAACCGTTTGTTTGAGTGGGCGATTGACTCGCCGTGGCGTTCCTTGCCAGCGACATGGGTATCCTCCGCTGATACTGTGGTTATGTACAGTATCAGCGGCTTGCGTTCAGACGTCCAGTCTGGCCCTAGACATCGCTAAATGCTTAACCCGCAATAGCCCTCACGAGTTGTTATCAGCCACTACCGGTTGAGCGAGAAGGTTTTGGGTTCAGGGTGCTATTGCTCCACCAATCACAATACTGAAGCCCCAACTGTTATCAGTTGGGGCTTTTTCTTGTCTGTTTGCGGCGGTTGCGTTTTATCGGTAGTCGTCGAGCTCTGCACCATCCCACATAAGAGCTTAACGGTGCGATCTTCAACGCCATCACACAAAACTTTCTTTTTCACGCACAGTCAACTTATTGGATGTTTTATTAACAACCCAAAAGGAGATATTTAGCGGGCGGCCGGAAGGTGAATGCTAGGCATGATCTAACCCTCGGTCTCTGGCGTCGCGACTGCGAAATTTCGCGAGGGTTTCCGAGAAGGTGATTGCGCTTCGCAGATCTCCAGGCGCGTGGGTGCGGACGTAGTCAGCGCCATTGCCGATCGCGTGAAGTTCCGCCGCAAGGCTCGCTGGACCCAGATCCTTTACAGGAAGGCCAACGGTGGCGCCCAAGAAGGATTTCCGCGACACCGAGACCAATAGCGGAAGCCCCAACGCCGACTTCAGCTTTTGAAGGTTCGACAGCACGTGCAGCGATGTTTCCGGTGCGGGGCTCAAGAAAAATCCCATCCCCGGATCGAGGATGAGCCGGTCGGCAGCGACCCCGCTCCGTCGCAAGGCGGAAACCCGCGCCTCGAAGAACCGCACAATCTCGTCGAGCGCGTCTTCGGGTCGAAGGTGACCGGTGCGGGTGGCGATGCCATCCCGCTGCGCTGAGTGCATAACCACCAGCCTGCAGTCCGCCTCAGCAATATCGGGATAGAGCGCAGGGTCAGGAAATCCTTGGATATCGTTCAGGTAGCCCACGCCGCGCTTGAGCGCATAGCGCTGGGTTTCCGGTTGGAAGCTGTCGATTGAAACACGGTGCATCTGATCGGACAGGGCGTCTAAGAGCGGCGCAATACGTCTGATCTCATCGGCCGGCGATACAGGCCTCGCGTCCGGATGGCTGGCGGCCGGTCCGACATCCACGACGTCTGATCCGACTCGCAGCATTTCGATCGCCGCGGTGACAGCGCCGGCGGGGTCTAGCCGCCGGCTCTCATCGAAGAAGGAGTCCTCGGTGAGATTCAGAATGCCGAACACCGTCACCATGGCGTCGGCCTCCGCAGCGACTTCCACGATGGGGATCGGGCGAGCAAAAAGGCAGCAATTATGAGCCCCATACCTACAAAGCCCCACGCATCAAGCTTTTGCCCATGAAGCAACCAGGCAATGGCTGTAATTATGACGACGCCGAGTCCCGACCAGACTGCATAAGCAACACCGACAGGGATGGATTTCAGAACCAGAGAAAGAAAATAAAATGCGATGCCATAACCGATTATGACAACGGCGGAAGGGGCAAGCTTAGTAAAGCCCTCGCTAGATTTTAATGCGGATGTTGCGATTACTTCGCCAACTATTGCGATAACAAGAAAAAGCCAGCCTTTCATGATATATCTCCCAATTTGTGTAGGGCTTATTATGCACGCTTAAAAATAATAAAAGCAGACTTGACCTGATAGTTTGGCTGTGAGCAATTATGTGCTTAGTGCATCTAACGCATAGTTAGGCATCAGATGCCCTCGGCGCGGGTCGATGCACTTTTCGCACATGCCGCTCAACGCAAGATTCTCTCAATCGTTGCTTTGGCATATCGAACGAACGCGGCCGTCTCTTCGACGCGCATTGCTAGGTCGTCGTCCTCGCTACCCAGGTACGCCGCGCGTGCCTTGCAGATGAGGGGCCGATGCTCGGCAGGCAAACGCTCCGATACCCATGCGGCAGCAACGTCCTTAGGAGCAATGAGACCAGTTGAAGCGCTGTACCAAATGCGAGCAAGAGCAAGAACGACGTTCCGCTCGTCACCCTTCCAATCCGACTCTGCATTCCACTGGGCAATAGTGTCGAAAAGCGCCTTGGAGAAATGCTCCTTCGGCACCGGCTCGAAAAACGTGGCTGCGGATGGGCCTAGAAGCGCAAGGCTGTGTTGCCTCGCCTTGGTCAGCAAAATCGCAAGATCGTGATCCAGAACGGCAGGCTCGAACGTTCCGGAAAGGATGTCGTGGCGGAGCCACTCACCGAACTGAAGCTCACGCCGCGCCGGATAGCGCCAAGGCACTACTTCGCTTCGAGCGACAACAGTTAGCTCCAGCGGTCGCCATGTTCCGCCATCGCCTGGCGGTGATGAGACTTTCAGCAAATCGAGCATTAGCGCCTGCCGGAGCGAATCGTTAGGTGCGGCGCTGACGGTCACGAGCAAGTCTATGTCGCTGTCCGGCTTCAGCCCTCCATCGATCGCAGATCCGAACAGGTGGATTGTGTCCAGTGTCGCAGCCAGATGGCGCTCGATCACCGCGCGAGCGTGGGACAGCTGCTTGAAAACTTGTGCAGGGAAAAATTCACCCATGATGCCTAACGTGCTAGGTCAGCGGCGGTCGAAGGCCGTCCGCTGGAGCGGTGGGTTGGGCGTCTGCTTCGCGGCCAAGTAGCTCCACAAGGGTGAAGTGCGCGATTCGTTCGGCACCGGCCATGAAGAACCCCTCCTGGCCCACGCGTAGCCACTGCCGCAGATCTTGTCGGTACTCCGGCTGGTCGAACAACACCCACATAGTGGCGGTTCCACATTCCAGCGGTTCATCAGTCTCCGGAATGGGTTCGCGCCCCACTGACTCGAACTCCGGCCAAATAGACCACTGTCGAGTCTGGTCGTCGTCGGCCGCCCAATGCACGTTGCAGCGCATGTGTTGAAAGAGGCGCTGACGCGCCGGCAGCCGCTTATACGCGACTCTAAAGTCCGGAGCCCTTCCCGTTTTTTCGGTGTAGCTGCTCATGACGTTCAACGCCTGGCACAGCGGATCGCAAACCTGGCGCGGCTTTTGGTACAAAAGGCGTGACAGGTTTGCGAATCCGTTGCTGCCACTTGTTAACCCTTTTGCCAGATTTGGTAACTATAATTTATGTTAGAGGCGAAGTCTTGGGTAAAAACTGGCCTAAAATTGCTGGGGATTTCAGGAAAGTAAACATCACCTTCCGGCTCGATGTCTATTGTAGATATATGTAGTGTATCTACTTGATCGATCAGGCTTTTGTATATCTCCCCACCACCTGAAACAATGACATGATCCGTTATTTTCTTTAGGTTGGTTAAAGCATCTTTAATTGATGGAAAGATCACTACGTTCTCATTGTCAGATGTAAAACTTGAACGTGTTACGACCGCATACTTTCGGTTGGGTAATGCTCCCATTGATTCAAAAGTCTTGCGTCCAACCAACAGCCATTGGTTATAGGTAATAGCTTTAAACAGGAGCTGTTCACCTTTGGCACTCCATGGAATATCAGGGCCATTCCCGATAACTCCATTCTTCGATATAGCTACCATTAGTGATAGTTTCACAATTCTTCCTCAGAGGTTAACGCCCGCGGTAAGCCGCGCCGGAGTGCGAAGCACGGAGGGCACCCACAAGCGAAGCTTGTGGGCGTCGGCTTGACCAACTGGTTAGGCCGAGCCCAACGCCGAAGAAACGGCGATTGGAGGCGGCCACGGTTTTAACCGCGCAGCCACTGCGCGCGGCACGAAGGCGGCAGCTTTTGGCCCGCGGCCAATTTGTTCCGCAGGCAGCGAGAGGTTGACGCGAACAGCCCTGCCCTGACATTTTCTTCCTTACGCCGAACCGACTTTGGCAAGCCAGGATCAGCGGTGTTGCTTGATGCTCGATTGAACCATATTTGCACGGCAGCAAAGCTGCGGCCTAACTTTGTTTTAGGGCGACTGCCCTGCTGCGTAACATCGTTGCTGCTCCATAACATCAAACATCGACCCACGGCGTAACGCGCTTGCTGCTTGGATGCCCGAGGCATAGACTGTACAAAAAAACAGTCATAACAAGCCATGAAAACCGCCACTGCGCCGTTACCACCGCTGCGTTCGGTCAAGGTTCTGGACCAGTTGCGTGAGCGCATACGCTACTTGCATTACAGCTTACGAACCGAACAGGCTTATGTCCACTGGGTTCGTGCCTTCATCCGTTTCCACGGTGTGCGTCACCCGGCAACCTTGGGCAGCAGCGAAGTCGAGGCATTTCTGTCCTGGCTGGCGAACGAGCGCAAGGTTTCGGTCTCCACGCATCGTCAGGCATTGGCGGCCTTGCTGTTCTTCTACGGCAAGGTGCTGTGCACGGATCTGCCCTGGCTTCAGGAGATCGGAAGACCTCGGCCGTCGCGGCGCTTGCCGGTGGTGCTGACCCCGGATGAAGTGGTTCGCATCCTCGGTTTTCTGGAAGGCGAGCATCGTTTGTTCGCCCAGCTTCTGTATGGAACGGGCATGCGGATCAGTGAGGGTTTGCAACTGCGGGTCAAGGATCTGGATTTCGATCACGGCACGATCATCGTGCGGGAGGGCAAGGGCTCCAAGGATCGGGCCTTGATGTTACCCGAGAGCTTGGCACCCAGCCTGCGCGAGCAGCTGTCGCGTGCACGGGCATGGTGGCTGAAGGACCAGGCCGAGGGCCGCAGCGGCGTTGCGCTTCCCGACGCCCTTGAGCGGAAGTATCCGCGCGCCGGGCATTCCTGGCCGTGGTTCTGGGTTTTTGCGCAGCACACGCATTCGACCGATCCACGGAGCGGTGTCGTGCGTCGCCATCACATGTATGACCAGACCTTTCAGCGCGCCTTCAAACGTGCCGTAGAACAAGCAGGCATCACGAAGCCCGCCACACCGCACACCCTCCGCCACTCGTTCGCGACGGCCTTGCTCCGCAGCGGTTACGACATTCGAACCGTGCAGGATCTGCTCGGCCATTCCGACGTCTCTACGACGATGATTTACACGCATGTGCTGAAAGTTGGCGGTGCCGGAGTGCGCTCACCGCTTGATGCGCTGCCGCCCCTCACTAGTGAGAGGTAGGGCAGCGCAAGTCAATCCTGGCGGATTCACTACCCCTGCGCGAAGGCCATCGGTGCCGCATCGAACGGCCGGTTGCGGAAAGTCCTCCCTGCGTCCGCTGATGGCCGGCAGCAGCCCGTCGTTGCCTGATGGATCCAACCCCTCCGCTGCTATAGTGCAGTCGGCTTCTGACGTTCAGTGCAGCCGTCTTCTGAAAACGACACCATGTGCAAACGATGTCAGAATAGAGTTAAATTTCCTATTGATTGACATATTCCGTCAAAGGTAATAGATTTCATCCTGACACTTTTGCCTTTGGAGGCATCTTGCAAGGTCAACGCATCGGCTATGTCCGCGTCAGCAGCTTCGACCAGAACCCGGAACGGCAATTGGAGGGTGTTCAGGTGGCGCGGGTGTTCACCGACAAGGCTTCTGGCAAGGACACCCAGCGTCCCGAGCTGGAAAGGCTGCTGGCCTTCGTCCGCGAGGGCGACACCGTGGTGGTGCATAGCATGGACAGGCTGGCACGCAACCTTGATGACCTGCGCCGCATCGTCCAAGGGCTGACACAACGGGGCGTGCGCATGGAGTTCGTCAAAGAAGGGCTGAAGTTCACCGGCGAGGACTCACCGATGGCCAATCTGATGCTGTCGGTCATGGGAGCCTTCGCTGAGTTCGAGCGCGCCCTGATCCGCGAACGTCAGCGCGAGGGAATCGTGCTGGCCAAGCAGCGCGGTGCCTACCGGGGACGAAAGAAATCGCTGAACAGCGAACAAATTGCCGAGTTGAAACGGCGAGTTGCGGCAGGCGACCAAAAAACCTTGGTGGCCCGTGACTTCGGCATCAGCCGCGAAACCTTGTACCAGTACCTGCGGGAAGACTGACCATGCCACGCCGCTCAATCCTGTCCGCCACCGAGCGCGAAAGCCTGCTGGCACTGCCAGATGCCAAAGACGAACTGATACGGCACTACACGTTCAACGAAACCGACCTGTCGGTGATCCGTCAGCGTCGCGGCGCCGCGAATCGATTGGGCTTCGCTGTGCAGCTTTGCTACTTGCGATTCCCTGGCACCTTTTTGGGCGTCGATGAGCCTCCGTTTCCGCCCCTGTTGCGCATGGTGGCCGCGCAACTCAAGATGCCAGTGGAAAGTTGGAGCGAGTACGGCCAGCGCGAACAGACACGGCGGGAGCACTTGGTCGAGCTGCAAACGGTTTTTGGGTTCAAGCCCTTCACCATGAGCCACTATCGGCAAGCCGTGCATACATTGACCGAGCTGGCCTTGCAGACCGACAAAGGCATCGTGCTGGCGAGCGCACTTGTCGAGAATCTGCGGCGGCAGAGCATTATCCTGCCCGCCATGAATGCCATCGAGCGCGCAAGCGCCGAGGCCATCACCCGTGCCAACCGACGCATTTACGCGGCGCTGACCGATTCTTTGTTATCACCCCACCGTCAGCGCCTGGACGAACTTCTCAAGCGCAAGGACGGCAGTAAAGTGACGTGGCTGGCATGGCTGCGCCAGTCGCCTGCCAAACCGAACTCTCGCCACATGCTCGAACATATTGAGCGCCTGAAATCCTGGCAAGCACTTGATCTGCCCGCAGGCATCGAGCGGCAGGTTCACCAGAACCGCCTGCTCAAAATCGCTCGTGAAGGTGGCCAGATGACGCCTGCTGATCTGGCAAAGTTCGAGGTGCAACGACGCTATGCCACGCTGGTAGCGCTGGCCATCGAAGGCATGGCCACCGTCACCGATGAAATCATCGACCTTCACGATCGCATCATCGGCAAGCTGTTCAACGCGGCCAAGAACAAGCATCAGCAGCAGTTCCAGGCTTCCGGCAAGGCGATCAACGACAAGGTGCGGATGTATGGGCGCATCGGTCAAGCGTTGATTGAGGCCAAGCAAAGCGGCAGCGATCCGTTCGCCGCCATCGAGGCCGTTATGCCCTGGGACACCTTCGCCGCCAGCGTCACCGAAGCGCAAACATTGGCGCGGCCTGCCGACTTTGATTTCCTGCACCACATCGGTGAAAGCTATGCCACGCTACGCCGCTACGCGCCGCAGTTCCTGGGCGTGCTCAAATTGCGGGCTGCGCCCGCCGCCAAGGGTGTGCTCGATGCCATCGACATGCTGCGCGGCATGAACAGCGACAGCGCGCGCAAGGTGCCCGCCGATGCGCCAACCGCATTCATCAAGCCGCGCTGGGCAAAGCTGGTTCTGACCGACGACGGCATCGACCGGCGTTACTACGAGTTATGCGCCCTGTCGGAGCTGAAGAACGCGCTGCGCTCCGGTGATGTCTGGGTGCAGGGTTCTCGCCAGTTCAAGGACTTCGACGAATACCTGGTGCCGGTCGAGAAGTTCGCCACTTTGAAGCTGGCCAGCGAATTGCCGCTGGCAGTGGCCACCGACTGCGACCAATACCTGCATGACCGGTTGGAATTGTTGGAGGCGCAACTCGCCACAGTCAACCGCATGGCTGCGGCCAACGACTTACCGGATGCCATCATCACCACCGCGTCAGGCCTGAAGATCACGCCGCTGGACGCGGCAGTACCAGACGCCGCGCAAGCCATGATCGACCAGACAGCTATGCTGCTGCCGCACCTCAAAATCACCGAGTTGCTGATGGAGGTCGATGAATGGACGGGCTTCACCCGCCACTTCACACACCTGAAGACCAGCGACACGGCCAAGGACAAAACCTTGCTGTTGACGACGATCCTGGCCGACGCGATCAACCTGGGTCTGACCAAAATGGCCGAGTCCTGCCCTGGCACCACCTACGCCAAGCTGTCTTGGCTGCAAGCCTGGCACATCCGCGATGAAACCTATTCGACGGCGCTGGCCGAGCTGGTGAATGCGCAGTTTCGGCAACCCTTCGCCGGCAACTGGGGTGACGGCACCACGTCATCGTCGGACGGCCAGAACTTCAGAACCGGCAGCAAAGCAGAAAGCACTGGTCATATCAACCCGAAGTATGGAAGCAGTCCAGGACGGACTTTCTACACCCATATCTCCGACCAGTACGCGCCCTTCAGTGCCAAGGTGGTCAACGTGGGCATTCGTGATTCAACTTACGTGCTTGATGGCCTGCTGTACCACGAGTCGGACTTGCGCATCGAGGAACACTACACCGACACGGCAGGCTTCACCGATCACGTGTTTGGCTTGATGCATTTGCTGGGATTTCGCTTCGCGCCGCGTATCCGTGACTTGGGCGAAACCAAGCTATTCATCCCCAAGGGCGATGCCGCCTATGACGCGCTCAAGCCGATGATTAGCAGCGACAGGCTGAACATCAAGCAAATACGCGCCCATTGGGATGAAATTCTGCGGCTGGCCACCTCCATCAAGCAAGGCACGGTAACGGCTTCGCTGATGCTGCGCAAACTCGGCAGCTACCCGCGCCAGAACGGCTTGGCCGTGGCGTTGCGCGAGCTGGGGCGCATCGAGCGCACGCTGTTCATTTTGGATTGGCTGCAAAGCGTGGAGCTGCGCCGCCGCGTCCATGCGGGGCTGAATAAGGGCGAGGCGCGCAACGCGCTGGCCAGGGCGGTCTTCTTCTACCGATTGGGTGAAATCCGCGACCGCAGTTTTGAGCAGCAGCGCTACCGGGCCAGCGGCCTCAATCTGGTGACGGCGGCCATCGTGTTGTGGAACACGGTATATCTGGAGCGTGCCACCAGTGCTTTGCGTGGCAACGGCACGGCGCTGGACGACACATTGTTGCAATATCTGTCGCCGCTGGGGTGGGAGCACATCAACCTGACCGGCGATTACCTATGGCGCAGCAGCGCCAAGGTCGGTGCGGGGAAGTTTAGGCCATTGCGACCGCTGCCACCGGCTTAGCGTGCTTTATTTAATGAGATGGTCACTCCCTCCTTCCCAGTACTATGCTGAGGACAGGCTTTCATTCGGAGAACCATCATGGAAAACATTGCGCTTATTGGTATCGATCTGGGTAAGAACTCTTTCCATATTCATTGTCAGGATCATCGTGGGAAGGCCGTTTACCGTAAAAAATTCACCCGACCAAAGCTAATCGAATTTCTGGCGACATGCCCGGCAACAACCATCGCGATGGAAGCCTGTGGCGGTTCTCACTTTATGGCACGCAAGCTGGCAGAGTTAGGGCATTTTCCAAAGCTGATATCACCGCAATTTGTCCGCCCATTCGTTAAAAGCAACAAAAATGACTTCGTTGATGCTGAAGCTATCTGTGAAGCAGCATCACGTCCATCTATGCGTTTCGTGCAGCCCAGAACCGAATCTCAGCAGGCAATGCGAGCTCTGCATCGTGTCCGTGAATCCCTGGTTCAGGATAAGGTGAAAACAACTAATCAGATGCATGCTTTTCTGCTGGAATTTGGTATCAGCGTTCCGCGAGGTGCTGCCGTTATTAGTCGACTGAGTACCCTTCTTGAGGACAGTAGTTTGCCTCTTTATCTCAGCCAGTTACTGCTGAAATTACAACAGCATTATCACTATCTTGTTGAGCAGATTAAAGATCTGGAATCTCAGTTGAAACGAAAGTTGGACGAAGATGAGGTTGGACAGCGCTTGCTGAGTATTCCCTGCGTTGGAACGCTGACTGCCAGTACTATTTCAACTGAGATTGGCGACGGGAAGCAGTACGCCAGCAGCCGTGACTTTGCGGCGGCAACAGGGCTGGTACCCCGACAGTACAGCACGGGAGGTCGGACGACATTGTTAGGGATTAGCAAGCGGGGCAACAAAAAGATCCGAACTTTGTTGGTTCAGTGTGCCAGGGTATTCATACAAAAACTGGAACACCAGTCTGGCAAGTTGGCCGACTGGGTCAGGGAGTTGTTGTGTCGGAAAAGCAACTTTGTCGTCACCTGTGCTCTGGCAAACAAGCTGGCCAGAATAGCCTGGGCACTGACGGCGCGACAGCAAACTTACGAAGCATAAAGGCAGAAATACACCAGTTTAAACAATCATTCATCTGGTTTTGCGAATACTGATATTGATGATACTAACGGCCCACCGGCCTGTTGAGGAACCTGTAAAACGGAAAGGCTCATTGAAGCCGTATATTTTCTGGAGGTTCATCAGGCGCGGAACTCATCGAGGCGCGGGAATAAAATCCCATTCAGACGCCGGATAGATTCAAGCAAGCCAACTTGTCGTCAAAATCGGTGTTGCAAAAACGGGAGTGACCATAGATTCCGTTTTCTGAGACGACCCCTTTCAGCACAATCGGAAAAAGAGAAGCGTGAGAACAGCCGGGTATTCACATTCAGAGAGACCGGATTTCTGAAAATTTATCCATGGTTCGTTTTTTATCGATACGTGCCTGCCGCCACGCCTGAAAGTCCGGGCGTGTTTCAGCCATCCTGACGACCTCGACAGAGAAAACCTTATATTTGCCCTGCTGCTGGGGCGAGCCAAGCCAGCGGCGAATGGCGGCGTCTGTCCACAGACAGGAGTTCTTAAGCCTGTAGACGGTGATCCATTTTTCTGACCATGCATCAAATCTCTGGCAACGCAGCTGATACCGTCGCTCTTCTTCCCGTCTTTTCCAGTCGCTGTCTGCAGCAAACTTTCGGTGACCAACAAAAATCCCCTGGACTTTGCCCATGTCCTGCCTCCCCCGGAATGTTGTCATTATCAACGGTATCAGGTCAGAGCCGTAACGGCCAGCAGTGCCAGGCAGAATACACCGGACGGCATCTTACCCGGAGAGGTGTCTACTGTATGCGACAAAGTGGTCAACCCCGGAGATGGCCATCTCCACAATTTCTGAATGTCAGCATGACCATCAGTGATAATACAGCAAACGTAAGACAACATACCTCCCGCCCTGCAAAGCATTTGCTCCGCAGCACCACGCTCTGCGTGGGTCACGACTGTGCACATTATCGACATATTCTTTTTTTCTTTTTTTTTATTTTTTCTCTTTTTTTCACCCGCGCGGGGAGGGCGGCCTGGCACCGTAAAGGGCCTAAGGCCTAGAGGCATGTTGTCTTACGATTGGGTGCGGTTGTCGGCCACTCCCTTTTCGATGATTGTTTCGCCTGAACTCACGCTTTAACATCCATCGCTGGTGGCCCGCCGTCACGGCGAAATTTCTAACTGAGCGAGGTTTGTGTGAGCAACAGAGGCAGAGAAGACAGCGTTACCGATGTGTTTAAATCTCAGGTGCGGAATGCATGCCGTGAACACGGAATGAGTGATCTCATTGCCTCACTGAACGGCCGCGACCGGGATTTTAATGCCGATACCCTGTTCGGAGTATGCGACCGGTTCTTCCTGGTCGAGATGAAATCGTACAACCGTAATGTTCGTGATGAGGCCAAAAAACCTGCTGTCTGCCTTCTCTGCAATGGATTACAGAGAAACTCTCAGGTCCGTCGCTGGCACAAAGCATGTCACTTCATCATGTGGGGGCGTGTTGTTAAGGATTCGCTTGAAACCCGTTTCACCATCTACCAGGACAGTGTATGTCGGGATTCTGTCCTTCCGAACTGCAGTGGTCTCGGGGAGCCTCCTGAACCAACCATCTATCGGGGGGAAGACCTGGCAAGGGGAGCAGCTTTAGGTACAGCAGGCTTATCAAAACCAGATTTTTTCCATTACCTGTGGTGGCTGTTAAATGGCAGGGCTGTAGATGTAGACGAATTTAAAATCGCGCCCGGTAGCAGGTTAGGTTTCAGTTTGTTTGGTACATCGGATACAACTGGTTCGGTAATCAGTAAAACGTTCAGCACTTACGGTGAACTTGAAATGTGGGCTGACGAGGCATTAAGACGATTACTCAGCACCAGGAGATAACCATCTGAAGATATTGCGCCGGTGTGATCCACGTTTTTGCTGTCGGATACAGTAGACCTTATCCGTGCTTCAGCCAGCTCACGCGATTTAGCGTCAGATTCATTAAACCCGGGTCTGCGGTACCACCGGTTATTTTGCGTCTGATGCCACAACAGCGTCTCCTTTGGTCCTGGACATTATACCTGCTTCACCCTCCCCCCCATTTTCAGTCAGCATGATATCTGCAGACTGTACTTCTCTACCGGCGATGCGTGGTTTAAACATTTCTGCGATCCCCTGATTATTTTGGAGTTATCCACCGGATAGAATAATTAATTAAGATTAATGAGGTTTATACAAAGAACAACAAAGGATAAAAAAGATTAGCGATCGGCTTAGCCCTTTATTCATGCGGCTTTCAGGGGTTCTGTATCATCGCTGGCGGGTAGCTCATCAACGCTGGAGGGCAAATGCTCAACGCTGGAGGGTCAGTAATCAACGCTGGCGGGTTGTTTATCAACGCTGGCGGGTTGTAACTATCAACGCTAGCGGGTATTCTCCATAAGTATCCACAAGCGGGGCTTTTCTCACAATGAACAGTGAAAACAATCAATTACCGTTAATTATCACTGAAATGGAAAAAAGTACGGGCGAAGTTATACAGCTGATCCCCAACTCGAAACAAAGCATCCAACCTAAATCGCTTCTGCGACTGGGTGTATTTGTTCCGACCCTGAAAGATGGCTCTGATTCCATGTCCAGAGGACATCACATCGACGCCACCAGGGAGTTGTGCAGAATGTCCTCTCTCTCCGGAGAAGGTTACGAGAAGATCAGCATTTTCGGCCCGCGCCTTGATATGGATACTGATTTTAAGGTCTGGTTAGGGATTGTGGATTCACTGACCAATAAGTACCTGGAAAAGGACGGCACTGTACGAATGAATTTCATTGATTTTGCATGCAGCTGCGGACTGGCGACAAAGCGTGTCGACTCCCGGTTACGCAAGCGATTCAGTGACTCTCTGACGCGAATTCAGCATACGCATTTCCAGTTTATAAAGCCGTCTTCGGTTGAAGGCAAAAAAATCAAAATTGATATGAGTCTGGTCTCTACCTCTTACTATGATGAGGGAACCGATGAGGTCATCATCAGGCCAAACCCGGACCTGAACACCCTCTACCAGGTCGATGGTAAAACCAGGCTATACCTTAAAATTCTGAAAACCCTGGCACGAAAAGAGTCAGCACAGGCGCTGTACCTGTACCTTGTGGAGTTACCGGATAACTTCTATCGCATTGGCTTTGACCGACTAAGGGAACGGCTGCAACTCACTGCACACAAAGGCTCTCAGAATGCCACCATCAAACGGGCACTGGAGCAACTGGAAGAAGCTGGCTTCCTGAAGTATTCGATCGAGAAATCCCGTGGCGATTATGTGCTTGTCATTCTAAACAGAAATAAGAAAATAGCCTGACTACTCCCGCTCTTAGCTGGCTACCACATACATCCCTTCTTCTCGTGCCCCCCGCACAGATCTGATATCAGGTGGCAATCAGCCACCAGCGTTGATACCCGTGGGCGTTACAGGCCCCGTTTACCCGCCAGCGATGATATCTGTGGTCGCTTCAGGCCCGGTTTACCCGCCAGCGATGATACCCGTGGCCGCTTCAGGCCCCGTTTACCCACCAGCGATGATATCTGTGGTCGCTTCAGTACCCGCCAGCGTTGATACCCGTGGGCGTTACAGGCCCCGTTTACCCGCCAGCGATGATATCTGTGGTCGCTTCAGGCCCGGTTTACCCGCCAGCGATGATACCCGTGGCCGCTTCAGGCCCCGTTTACCCACCAGCGATGATACCCGTGGGCGTTACAGGCCTCGTTTACCCGCCAGCGGTGATACCCGTGGGCGTTACAGGCCCGGTTTACCCGCCAGCGATGATACCCGTGGCCGCTTCAGGCCCCGTTTACCCGCCAGCGATGATACCCGTGGGCGATGCAGAACCGGTTTACCCGCCAGCGGTGATACCCGTGGGCGTTACAGGCCCGGTTTACCCGCCAGCGATGATATCCGTGGCCGCTGCAGAGCCGGTTTACCCGCCAGCGATGATATCCGTGGCCGCTGCAGAGCCGGTTTACCCGTCAACGATGATATCTGCGGCCGATGCAGAACCGGTTTACCCGCCAGCGGTGATATCCATGGGTGTTACAGGCCCCGTTTACCCGCCAGCGGTGATACCCGTGGGCGTTACAGGCCCCGTTTACCCGCCAGCGGTGATACCCGTGGGCGTTACAGGCCCCATTTACCCGCCAGCGGTGATAACTTTAGGTTAAGTACTTGACAGAAAGGGGGGAAATGTCTGAGCGACCGTTTTACTTGTTCCGGTCATTGAGGAGAAACCAGTCATGAAAAGCCTGTTTGTCATCAAAGCCAGGCATGTTATGGATAGACATGTTCCAGTTGATTATTTTGACGATGAACCCTATGAATGCCAGTTCAGCATCATTCAGTTCACCATCACCTCTTTTACGTAAAAAAAAGTCGTACCAACGTTCGTAAGCCGGGACATTGATAGATTCTGAAGCCTCAAGCAGGCGTGGGATAAAATATACCAGCTCATCAAACGCTTTACTTCCTGGAGGTATATCGGCACGGCTTAAGCTACAGAGAAGGTTTATAGTGCACCTTAAATGATGCCACTGCAGAGACGGTGACGACGGTAATACATTCATGCTTATCGGCAATTCATGCGGGATCAGCGCAAGAAGCTGATTACCGCTGCTGGTGAACTCCCTCTTGTACTGGTGTAAGGCTTCAGGCTTAACCCTTTTCATCATTGGATGGTAGATCCATTTTTTCGCTTCCTCAGAAACGAAAAGTAACTTTTCTACCGCATCCATCAGCTTTATGCCTTGTCCCTTCTCCCGGTATGGAGCGACGATGCTTTCTATTCGAACCGCGTCTATCTCAACCAGCGCCAGCTGGCCGGTCTGGGCTAACAGGTCTGGATTTGGCTGGATGTCCTCAGCGGTATCATTGATGAAGATCCCGATAGTTGTGTCATTACACTGTCCGATAAGGTCAGCATTCAGCCCGCATACAATCCCACCAGCGGTGATGTTTTTCAGTGTGACAACACCTTTTTCCTTACCGTGCAAAAGGTGTGGAAGAGCCAGGAATTTTTTCTCCTGTATCTTCATCTGAATGTATTTTTTGAAATGTTGTAAGGTCAGTTCACTGCAAACGCCTTTAACATCCGTGGAGTGGCTGAAATGCCATTTTTTACTTTGTCCCTGTCTGGCTATCAGTGACGTGCCACAGATGAGGCAAATACAGTTGCACGAAAGACCATTTTCAACACTGGCAATATCAACAATTTGATTGGTGTCCTTATCAAAACCAAATGGGATCCACTTTCGTGCATTGCGTTTCATGTTGGCTCCTCGTTTTATGCAGATAAAATATTCTACATCAACTGGTTTACTCAAACCGGAGATAACATGATTAACTAAAGAATTATTTAAATATCATCAGGGATTAGACTCCATACAGAAGCAGGTATTTTGTCATATATTTTTTTCATATAAATTTCAGCTCTTCGGTGGTCATACGCACCATTCAGACTGGTAATTTCGTTTATTGCGCCGCCTTCATCATTTAATTTATCCAGGATACGTTCGAAAACTTTATCAAGGGTTTCTGTTGTGCTGCATTTTCTGAACTTCAGAAGATAAACTTCTCTGAGGTTGCTTTCAGCTTTAGGGCTTTTCAACAACGTTGCTCCAGGACATGTTTAGAACTCTCAATATGCTCGAAACAATAAATGAATCCCCACAGACTGGCAAGTCAGGTATTTATGGTTTTTTGTGATTGTTCCTGGCTTTGAACAAAAATACTGTTAGTATACTGTTTATAAAACCAGTACTGTTAAAAGACATGAGATCTTCCATGACAGATAAAACTAAGCTGATAGCCCTTTCTCGTCCCGATGACATGAGCGCACTGGATGCGCTTAAGCTGTTACGTTTCCGACGCTACAACACGGCAAGAAGCCAGTTAAGGACCACCCGTGTCTGGTCGTCATGGTGTGCCAAAAATGGCCTGACGCCCTTCCCTGTGACGGCTGTTGATGTTGAGCGTTATATCAACGGGCTGAATGGTTCCGTCAAAATGGCGACCATTTCTCATTTCATTGCGTGCCTTTCGAGTGTTAACGGGAGCCTCGGGTTCCCTGACTTCCGCAACGTTCTTATTAAGGCGCTTGTCCAGGTCTGGCGGGCGCGGGAAAATGAGAAAAAAGTGATTACCGGTCAGGCGCTCCCCTTTATGGTTGCAGACCTTAATATACTCCGTCGGGCCCTTCAGAAGAGCGACGACATCAGGGATATCCGCGATCTGGCTATGATCTGGGTTGGTTTTGAAACGCTGCTGCGCAACGTGGAAATCCGGAGGATTAAAACCGGTGACCTCAAATGGCAAAATGACAATGACTGTTACCTTCTGGATGTAATGCGGACCAAAACAAGCCTGTCGAGCAACCTGACGTTTCAACTTTCGCCACAGTGCAGCCGACACGTCAGGCGACTGATTGAAACGGTGGAGTATACGGATACAGAAACCTTCGGGAACCGTTACCTGTTTCAACCTGTCAACGTCCATACAAACCGGTATTTTCCGGCCACCAGCAGTAAGCTGTCCAGAGGCAAATCTATAGATAACATGCTCCTGAAGGCTGGCTTCAATCAGTCGTTGCTCACTCAGCTGCAGAAGGACTCACAGGTCACACGAGAGGATGTCGGTATTCTGTCCTCCAATTCACTGAACCAGGCATTTTCGCGCCTGTGGGATATAGCCGGTAAAGTGGGTGATAACCGGCAGTCTGGCCGGTACATTAAGTGGACAGGGCACAGTGTGCGAGTCGGGGGGGCTATTGAACTGTTCAGGGACGGATACACTCTGGAGAAAATTACGGAGATGGGGAACTGGTCTGATCCGAAAATGGTTTTCCGGTATATCAGGGCATACCTTGCCAGTGAAAAAGCCATGGTGAGCTTTATGCGCAATCATCTTGACGATATATAACCATAGCCCGGGGATGCCTGTAAACAGGTGTTAACGTGCTATGGGGTTAATGAAACGTCGTTAAATATTAATCTCCTTTAAACCGGTTAATACAAAATTACCTTTTTCAGATAGAGTGTCGAAGTCATTCAGACTGAACTCATGGGTATGAAACCAGACAACACGACACGTAGGACAGGTAACCGGTAATTCATCTTCGCCTATTTTCTCGCAATTATGGATAATTTCACCCTGCTCATTCCTGTCGATATTATAACCACTTGTGCAGAGTGTTTCATACCCATGTGCACCTGTGACAATATGAGTGGCTGTTCTTTCTTTAACCTCTCCATTTATTTTTATCTGTTCGCGGGTGGTAATTGTTCGTTTATTGTTCACTGTGCCTCCTGAACGAATGTGGTAATATTATGATACTAATCTTGTATTAACTCTTTCTTCGGTCGGGGAAACGCCTCAGGAAGGACCACGCGATCAAGAAATTTAAAAAGCTCATCACCTTTCAGAAACGTTCTTGAACGGAGTTCATTTACCATATCGTTGTGTACCGAGCGATTAATGTCAAAAAAAAGATCAAGCATTAACTGCTGCTCCGCTTTGAGAGCTATCAATTTACTCTCATTATGCTCTACCTGTTCTTTCGTTTTTGGATGCATGTGATATATGCCACGGGTAAGGTTAGACAGATAAGAGTCTGCTGTTTTCAACCATCGGGCATGATCATTGGAGCTCCCTAATGATTCATGACCGGTATGTGAGCGTTCCCCGGCATTCCCGGCCAACAGTAACAGCATGAACCATTCAGCCATTGTTTTTTCATCAAGGTTATGAGGCTTTAAGCCATCCTGTACATAACCCAGTGAGCCCGAATTATCCGCTTTAGCCTTAGCCACGACCAAAAGATTTGATGGGTACTCATCAAAAGCAGCGTATACCATCGCATGACCCGCTTCATGTGCGGCGATAAATAACCGGTCCTGAACCGTAACCCTGGTCGTTACAGGAGTGCCGTAAGAATAGTTGCCATGATCATGCCGCAAGGGATTGCAATATGATATGCCGGTTTTCGAACAGGTTAAAATAAATTGAGTGAGAGCAATGACAAATAACACACTAATAGCCAGGTTCGGTGTATCGATGAGCTTGTCACCGAAAATGCCAATGGCAGACAGAACAGCAATATACGCGGTAGACCCGTATAACAATGAGGGGTATGTGTTCGGGGAAAGATATAATGGATAAATAAGTATACAGAAAAGTCCACTAATCATAACAAATTTCTGGACTAACACCGCGTCATAGTGTTCTGGGGTGCGGAATAAATGCAGAGACACCCACATTATTAAGCTGCATGCTCCCAGCCGTCCTGTTTCCTTCAGTATGCGGCCGTAAGGAAGAAAGACAAAGAAATGCCTTAACTGTCTCCAGAATCGCTTCTGGCGAGTTTCACGAAGAAAATTTTCAAATAATTTCATTATTTATCGCTTTTGCTCTGCCTTTTCGGTTTTCCGTTGTTTTTTCATTCTCCGTTTTTCCTTGATACCCGCCAGGGTGTAAAGAACAACTGAAGCAATGAAATTTACCAGCGCAGCAAATTCTACCCCCAGATGAATCACTGCCGGTGTGATGGGTAAGAATAAAGCCACAAGAAGCAGAATAAATGAAATGATACACCGTAAGGCCTTCCCTTCCCTACCGTCACCCTGATTATTATGGTTCGCACCGGCACCGATTTTGCTTGTCAAAAAATTCAGGCCGTACGCACACAGGGCGGTTACGACCATGAAAATTGCATAATTCATTATTCCTCCTGGGGTTTTAATCTCAGCCTGACCACATTGACCAGTTTCTTAATGCCGTCCTCGCCTGGAACAAACACATAGCGATACCTCGGCCATGTAGTGTGAGTAAAAACCTCACCAGCTGTTTTCATATCAAGTGGCAAGAATCTTTCTGTCATGCTCTCTGGTAATTTATCTACGGAGATCATCCCTTTCCTGAAACTTTTAACCATCAGAGCAAGCGGGGTTTTGCAATTTTTATTACTCATGGTTTCTGTGTAACGGATCATCCCTCCCATCGTGACCTGAACTTTACCGAGTTCACAATCAAACAATGGCATCACAGGCCAGAAAGGAATTTCAAGACTCGTGCTGGTCAGAGCTTGTTCGTAGCCCTGCTCACTGGTTTCCACCGTTGTGTTAAGTCCCGGGAACAGAGCATGCATAAACCGGATGACCTTGACCACCCCGGGTGTACTGGCTTTGCGCTGATAGATATCAGGCAACCACGGCGATGTACTGGCCCATAAGGTAGTTGAGGCATAGACCTGTTTCTCCATATGCCACAGAAGGGAGGGATCCGACAGAAAATGATGGACTGTAAGCAACTCAGCCAGGAATCTGTCTTCACTCGGTTGTGTCATGGCATGTTTAAAACTGATCTGAACCCGGAAACGTTCCTTAGCGTTCAGAAACGATATTCCGCGACTGACCGCAACCTCGTATCGCCTGTTGGCCGGGTCCGCATGACAAATACCGGTTAAAATCCGGTTCATGCCAACTCCTTAATCACTTCTACCAGCCCGATGCGGGGCAGGACAGAACGATATTTTTCTTCAAAATTCCCGCGCTTCTGCCTTTCACCTTTTTCGTAATCTTTTAACGGGTTAAAGCGGCCCGGTTCACTGAACAAAATTAAAGGTAAAGGTGCCCGGAAGTTAAGTTTGTACGGTCCGGACAGGTCATCAGGATCATCAGGGCTGGTGTACCGGATATTGACGTTAACAGCAGGAAAGTTACTTTCCCGAATGAAACGAAACTTCCTCAGCTGCTCATCTTCATGACAGGCCTCTTCATTGAGCGCTGACAACATCATGATTTCCTCAATGCGCTCCTGCTTCAGTCGCTTAAGGAAGGTGCGAACAAGTCCCTGATATGAGATCATGTTTGTCATCTGGAGCCATGGAACAGGGTTCATCATGAGTCATCAACTTACCTTCGCCGACAGTGAATTCAGCAGTAAGCGCCGTCAGACCAGAAAAGAGATTTTCTTGTCCCGTATGGAGCAGATTCTGCCATGGCAAAACATGGTGGAAGTCATCGAGCCGTTTTACCCCAAGGCTGGTAATGGCCGGCGACCTTATCCGCTGGAAACCATGCTACGCATTCACTGCATGCAGCATTGGTACAACCTGAGCGATGGCGCGATGGAAGATGCTCTGTACGAAATCGCCTCCATGCGTCGGTTTGCCCGGTTATCCCTGGATAGCGCCTTGCCTGACCGCACCACCATCATGAATTTCCGCCACCTGCTGGAGCAGCATCAACTGGCCCGCCAATTGTTCAAGACCATCAATCGCTGGCTGGCCGAAGCAGGCGTCATGATGACTCAAGGCACCTTGGTCGATGCCACCATCATTGAGGCACCCAGCTCGACCAAGAACAAAGAGCAGCAACGCGATCCGGAGATGCATCAGACCAAGAAAGGCAATCAGTGGCACTTTGGCATGAAGGCCCACATTGGTGTCGATGCCAAGAGTGGCCTGACCCACAGCCTAGTCACCACCGCGGCCAACGAGCATGACCTCAATCAGCTGGGTAATCTGCTGCATGGAGAGGAGCAATTTGTCTCAGCCGATGCCGGCTACCAAGGGGCGCCACAGCGCGAGGAGCTGGCCGAGGTGGATGTGGACTGGCTGATCGCCGAGCGCCCCGGCAAGGTAAGAACCTTGAAACAGCATCCACGCAAGAACAAAACGGCCATCAACATCGAATACATGAAAGCCAGCATCCGGGCCAAGGTGGAGCACCCATTTCGCATCATCAAGCGACAGTTCGGCTTCGTGAAAGCCAGATACAAGGGGTTGCTGAAAAACGATAACCAACTGGCGATGTTATTCACGCTGGCCAACCTGTTTCGGGCGGACCAAATGATACGTCAGTGGGAGAGATCTCACTAAAAACTGGGGATAACGCCTTAAATGGCGAAGAAACGGTCTAAATAGGCTGATTCAAGGCATTTACGGGAGAAAAAATCGGCTCAAACATGAAGAAATGAAATGACTGAGTCAGCCGAGAAGAATTTCCCCGCTTATTCGCACCTTCCTTAACATCCTGTAATGTCAGACTGATATCGGGCTTTAATTCCGTTAGTTCCCTGCGTAAGCGATCAATAACCGTTTCCAGACGAGTGAACTTATGAACGACCGGAATTTGCCAGGTGAAACCGAGAGTGCGAATTTTCTGAGTCACTATGCGGATGTTACGTGATACCTGCAGGGTTACCAGCCACGGGCAGACCTGATGCAGTATTTCTGACCGGGTGTCCTTATATTGAGTGATACCTTTGACCACATCAGCGAAGTTGTCACGAAGGCGGTTGATTTCACCCACCAGCTCAGTCACCAGGTCATGGTTGTTGTTGACTACAATATACCCGGGATATTTACGGGTGATTTTAGTTGAATAAGGTTCATTTTTGGCCTGGCTTTTATCAACCCGCTGCTGCCGGTAGATATCTACCAGGGTATCGAGATCGGGCTCCGAGTGAGACACTTTAATATACTGTGGCGGGTCATATTCCTCCACGCTACGTGGCTCCGGGAGCGAAGCAAGGTAAGTTGACCCGATATCGCTGTCCCGGAGCAAACTGTGCAGATCATCGAGTTTGCGTAGTTGCTCTTCATTGTAATGTGCGAAGTCAGTATTCATATCTTCTCCCGTTTCAGGTGACCAACGTTGGACGGTAGACGCTAAATGAACTCAGGTAAAGTCTTAAACGTGAGCCACACCGGAAGCCGACGTCCGTCCTGACACACCCGAATCAACCGGTATCGAGTTTTCTCCATTGACACAAGCCAGTAACCAGCAGGGACAGGCCGGTTAATCGTTATCAGCTTCAGTCCGTAAAACCCACACGAAATTAACATGCGCCCGTCGTGCTCCCTGAAAATGAAACTGAAGGAGGGATAAAGCAGCCAGAATGCCGTCAGGTAAATGTACCAGGTATAAGGGACCGTTAGCTGCAGGATTTCATAGTTACGCACCGTCGCTGTAATGAGTCCAAGGCTTAATATTGCCCCTATACCTGCATAGAGTTTAAACGATGGACTTTCGTAGTTCTTCCAGGTAATGCTTCCAATACGGTGCACTTTACACATCGTCTTGCCTCACTGAAATTGTATTTGGCCTTTCATACGGGGAATAATTTCCTTCTCCCACAAAGACCTGGAATTGCCATGCCCCCCCTGAAGTTGCATAGCACAGACTCTGTTAAAAACGGATATCTCTTTCCTGATTGCCTGGGTTTGACGATCCGTGAGTACAATGTATTCCGGTACCAGTTGCATGACACCGTTCATCATTTCAGCCTTCATTATTCCTGGGCCATCTTTTTTGTCAGCCTCATCGGTTTCCTTCACATTGAATCCAAATGAACAAAGAAGCTGACCCTGGGCCTTAGGCCCCATCTGGACACCCCGGCTGTCGACCGTAAAACGAACGATCGCGTGGTCCCCCCCTTCATCACTGGTTATGTTTCTTACCAACATGCTGATTGGAGTCATATGTAACCAGCTGTAGATTCCCAAAACAATTTCTTCTTTTAAAATCATATTCAATTTGTCGGTTCTCTTTTTCTCATTAATGAATATGAAAACATAAAAAACGGCTCTGTAAAGCCCTAATCTGTCGAAAGCAGAGGTTTTGTATTTTTTAATTTGTACTCAATAAAAATTCCGGCCGCATCAGCTGTTGTTATTTCAGACAATATGGCGTCAATGATTTCAGGCTCAGTGATGTTATTAAATCCCAGCTTACGGACCATTTCTTTGACGCGCTCAAAACGTCGAGCCGTGACGGTATCGATGACAAAACTATTTACTGGTACGTCATCAGATACGACAGGCATCTCAGTTAGTTTCATGTTCTTTCTCCAGATCCGGGATGTAAGCAAAATTGAACGCAATGGCTTTTTCCGGGGAATCACCCGCAATGAGCTTTAACCATGAGTAAGAGTCGTGCTGGCTCAGAAAAATAACAAGATAACCTTTGTCTGCACCGTTGCGCTCTTTGATAAACTTTATCTCTTTATCCATTCCGAAGCCCATTGGTCCGTGTATGACACACGATTGCTCAGGAAGCATCGAACTGAACATGGATATAACGACATCTCTTAGCTCTAAATTTTCGTGGGCAATGAAAGCTACCTTTTTACCTTCGTTAACCGAAGCTACAATGCTTTTCACACTTGATTTCACGTTATAGCGATAGACAATCAAGCGGAGGCGAGTCATGCAGAGGCAAATAATACCCGCGCAGCTGACCAGAGCGCCGTACACTGACCCCTCTATAAACCAGTTTAGGCCCCCAACAACCAGTAGCCCCAAAAAAGTAACTATGCTCAGAATGAAAATAAAAAAGTTAATTTTGTGGTCTTTAGGGTACCAGGTAGATGCAACGGCCATGATAGCCATTGCGCCGACTAATGCATACATTGAAAGGTCATACGGGTTACTCATCAACAGTCTCGCAATCGTGACCAGGGCAACCCCTGATAGTTGAAAAATTAGGACATTCCTGGGGAGTTATAAGTCGCTCACCGGCCTCATAACGCTTTTGTAAGTCCATACGTAAAGCTTCTGCGTTGTCACTCCCCAGGAGATAGAGAAGTAACTCGTCATCGGCCAAAAGTAACTTTTCCAGGTCGTAGCATTCGTGTTTGTAGTCCATCATCCCTCCTTGAAACTATTAAATCACAGAGAAAAGGTTAACTTTCTGGACTAAAGACCTAAAATTGCGCATTAGCGATAAATTTTTGATAAAAAAAAAGCGCATAAAATATGCGCTCTTTTTTATAGACAACAATGGGTAATTAATTCATACAGAGCATGTGATTCTTAACTCTTTCTATGAAGTTACTCATTGAGGGAAGGTTTAACTCGTCCCCTATGCGTTGACAGTCAAAAAGCGACTGTGCAGGGGAATAGTTAAATCCTTTATTATTGACAAACTCTAAAATCTCTTTCAGATAGGAGTTTTTGCTACCGGCACTGAAGGAGTTGAGTAAAGGCCCGCGATCTAAAAGTTCACCAGCTGCTTTTTTCGACAAGCTAATGCTTTGCTTGCTTATGATCTTACAATGATAGTAATCAAAGTTATCACTTCCTTCCCAGTCAAGATACTTAGAAGAGTGAAACTCCGAAAGCAAAAGCAACATTGTGCCATGATCGCGAACAACATATAAAAATTCGAAATTACCATTCATCAACGCTTGTTTAACTAAGCGCAAATCAATCTCTATGTCGTAGTCATACCACGGATTGTTAACGAGGGAAGCTGAATGCTTCAGAATGAAGTCTTCTTTTACCCAGTTAAAAACCGCTTCGATATCAAAATCATAATAAAAGTTCATAGTGGGCTCTCCTTAATAAAAAAGAGAGAGAGCCCCCACAGGGAGAACTCTCCCTGTATGGGTTATGAAATTAGTTAATCAGGTCAAAAAATCTTTCTTCCAGTCTGGCCGGGAAAGCTTCATGACCCTTGAGCATCAATACATCATTCCAGTCGACACCTTTTGCACCATCAGGAATGTCCAGTTCAGGTAAATGAACATTAACGCAGACTTTCGCATCAGGATACCGTTCAGCAAGTAAGGGCTCCATACGGCTCTTAAGAACACGTGCAGCGAACTCACCAGCTTGCTTACCGGTTTTGGGGTTAAGCCGATCTTTATCTGCCCAAATCGATAACTCAATGAATTGGCAATCAGAAGGTGGCATTAAATGCTCTGGTATTTCCAGCATTTCCATAAACGTTGAACTTGAAGATGCCCAGCACGGAATTGAGGTCGCCTCTGTGACAGATAACGCATTCTCAATACCTTCACTAATACCCAAAAACCATGACTTTGATTCTTCACAGTAAGTAGGCTTAAATAACTGCATCGAACCACCATTCATCTGGTAGACCGGTTTCATTATTAATTTAGGAAATTGAACATCAGCTTTTTTATGTCCATCATCAGTTAGATGGGTTTTATGGATGGTGCAGTTGCGACCATACTTGTCGTTAAAGATAGTAACCATCGTTGGGTGAAAACTAGCTGGTTTATTATCACCAGGCCAGTAACGCATTTTAGCATTTACCCCCAAACTGGCTGGTAGTTTTGTGAGCATCCTTTTTATTCCGCGCCCTGATAGATAACGAGCAACTAATGAATCGGGTGTCACAAATTTCGTGTACTTATAAACAGCTTCTAACTTGTTTATGCGACTAAGTCTTTCTTCCTCTCCAATATCTGAAAAGGATTGAGCCTTTTTCTCATAAAGAACAATGTTAACACGGTCGGCTTCATTTAACTTTCTATCCTTGGAAACTCCAATCATATCTAGAATGTCTTTTGCAGCCTGCGTTTTACTAAAGTTTTTAAGTTCAGCAATTAAATCGATGCCATCAATGAAAGCATTATGTGGATAATCCTCATGAATAGCATGAACACTTTCTAGGGTCCTATCTTTAAATCTGAATTTCGTTTTGCCACCACCAGTAAACGGGCATTTGACAGAACGCGGTGCTTTTTCCAAAGCCTCCTGAAACTCAGGATAGTACGTTAATACATTACGCCAACCACCCAGCTGCTGCACATGAGATTTGACTAGGTCAAAGGTATCTTGTGCGTGCTGCATAGGGGATTTAGCCGATGAATTATAATTTGTAGAATGACTCATAATACTCTCCTAGCTGACATTGTGGGTTTCACAATGCCTACTGCAATGCAGATAACATTGAGAAACCCACAACGCAGAATGAAGATGTGCCACGAGGTGGCACAATCATTTATAAGACTTCGAAACCATTAGAACGATATTTATTCACCAGTCTTTCAACCGCTGAATCCATCGCTTCGGAGTTAGCTTCTGAAAATTTAGTATCACGTACTAAACGTTCTACTGGCATAATTCCATCAACAACTTCACCTTCAGTGATGTATACCTTGGTTCCAAACATCCCACTGTCTAATTGACGAGAGTCAACACGTACACGTTTAATATATTTATTACCTTTCATATGTTTGCTCCTTAAAAGGCGAGCAAACATACCCAGGCGGGTATATAAGCCCGCAGGGGAAGATAATTAAATTTAAATAAGGTTTCTGATTAGATCTCGATACAAAGAGTTCAATTCAGAAATATCGTTTATTTTTTGAAAATAAACTCCATCAAAGCCTTGAGGTTTACTTATGCCATAACCGACACAAACGATTTCTATGCCATGTTTTTTAGCATTTTTAACAGCTGCACAAACTTCCTCTACTGTGTCTGATGGATCACCATCAGTAGCAATAAAGATAACTTTTCGCGAAAAATTCAAACGATTGAAATATTCAACACACGAATTAATCGCTTTGGCAGTTGGTGTATATAATCCGCTAGAGACATTTTCATAATTAGAAAAGCTTGCAGATACTGTTTTATTAAAAGATTTAATAACATCAATACAATCTACTTGTTGAACTGGATACACAATATCAGCAACATCAATATTGTTTACCGTTTCACAAGCCAGGGTAAAAGCAAGGTTTGCGTTTAAAGCTAAAACAGATACATCACACATAGATGCAGAGATATCACGAAGGTTAATTACACCGACATCAGACCTCTTGTATCCTTCCCCGCTTTTCCTAAACACAGATGTGGCACCCATTGGGACTTCAACAAGCTTTCTATCATGAAGACGAACTCCGCGATCGCTTAGCCTGTTGTTACGCCGTACATTCTGTTTATTCAAAGAAGAAAGTAACTTTCTTAGCTCACGAGAGTTATCCCGTGCGTTGTTATAGTCCTCTTCGGTGAGCGAGATAAAACCAAATCGAAAACCGAAGTGTTTTACATCAGCATCGCTGAAACTAGATGCCATTTGGCAAATAGCTCGTTTAATAGATTCATGAAAATCATGGGAATTATCCTGTTCAAAATCTGTATCCAGGTAATTATCAAGATCTTCAATAGCCTTTCTTAGCTGTGCCGGTGAGAAACTTGGTGTTGAACGTGAAGAAGAATCAGAGTCATCAGAGTCGTCTGACTTATCAGAGTCATCAGAGTCATCAGAGTCGTCAGAATCATCAGAGTCGTCAGAATCATCATAGTCATCAGAATCATCAGAATCATCAGAGTCATCAGAGTCATCAGAGTCGTCAGAATCATCAGAGTCGTCAGAATCATCAGAGTCGCCAGAATCATCAGAGTCAACAGAGTCATCAGAGTCATCAGAGTCATCAGATTTGTTCTGCTCCTCTTTATCTTTTAGATCATCACGTAACTTTTCAAATTCTTCATGTAGTTTTAATCCTAACTCGCACGCCATAAGAGTTGAATTAACTCCAGTAGCTTCGAGAATTAAAGAATCAAACCTGTCTTTCATGTCGAACAGAACAGTATCAGCAAGTGCAAAAAAATCATTCAGAATCTCAGGAATACCATCTTGCCCAAGTTGATTAACACGAAGTTTGTTTAAGATATACATTTCAATGTATGAAACGATATTTGAACCATCACCAGTCATACATCCGTCACTAACCATAAATGAATACATTTCTGCCAGCATGGTTTTTGAAAGCCGAAAGAAATTTCCAGTTTTCTCTTCCATCTGAATGTCTTCAAAAAGATTAATGCAGCGATGAAGTCTTTTAAGCTTAATTAGCGCTATTCTTTCATCATTTTTTGATGAAAAACTAGGGTTGCCATCAGGTAGAATACTTTCGAAACCAGGTTGTTTTGATAAATATTCATTTCTAAAATTTTCATACGTTTCAAGTTCAGTATAACGATTATGACCACCTTCATGACATATCCAGCCGCTACATAACTTCCAGTATTTGTCATTACTAAAGTCACCATTTGGTAAAAAAATAGCCTTTGTCTTCATGTTAATGCGTGGTGTTGTATTTGGCCCAAGAAAATGAACATTGAGATCAGGATCAGCACCAATAACACGAGCCATATTATCTACAGCTAACTTACTACGAACTGAGTTGTTAAGTTTAATCGTCATATAGCACCCATAAAAGTTAATGGGCGCACCCATGTGGGTTTGCCCACAAGGGATTAGAAGGAATCAAAAATTCAATGGAGTAGAGAAAGTTACTTTTTTCTGTACCGCATCAGTATTCGAGACCGGGGGTAAAGTAGAAGCCGGGGTATTAGCCTGGGTTACTTTTGTAGCAAAAGGATCAACAAATTTGGATCCAGTTTTATTAGCTAATTGGTCATCTAAATCGTTAAAACGATTTTTGATTTCGCTGATAAAACTAGTCACAAGATCGTCACCATCCATGATTTTGTTCAAACGATTAGTATCACTTAACAGTAACAACCATTCGCGGAACAAACTCATATGAAGTGGTGAATCCAGATTACCAGAAGGAAGATGGTTTAGTACGCTTTGGATAGAATCCGCAATTTTAGTTGCACGATTATCCAGAAACATAAAACTCACAACCTTATCTTTTAAATTAGACAACTTTTCTACAAAAGCCTGGTCAATCTTAGGCTTGGTGCAGGAAGCATAAATAGATTCAGCAGTCAGAGCAATATCTTGAATTAATCCGACTGAATAGCGATCACCTAAATCGTTTCCATCAATTGACATTGGTGTAAATGGAATTGGGTGACTAATCTGGAAAAGAAATGAATTTTCGAAATCCGTTCTTGTCATTCTTAATTTCTCAATTAAGTCTGCGAGTTTTGGACTTCTATCTTTTTCCATCTGAATGTAATATTCATAGTTATCTAGAGCATTCTGAATTCCTTCCTTGAAATATTCGCGGACGGCTTCAACTTCAATTAAATACTCTTCCAGCTTAGAAGTTGGGAGTATATTCATAGAGCTGAACGGAATGCAGTATTTACGTTTGAGTGTACTCAATCGCGTGTGAACAGCGCTTTTAAAGTTCAACGCTTTAGTTGAAATCCATTGGACTTCGACCTTGCTCACACTCGACTGGTCTGATACTTCATCTTCATCAAGAAACTGTCGTATTTCATCGGTTCTACGACGACCCTGACAACCTTCGACATCTACCTTAATAATAACGGCACCATCTTGTAACTCAGGATTACGGTCGATAAAATCTTGAACAGATTTACTGATTTCAGAGGTATCAGCAATAGCAGTGATTTTGACTTTAGCCATGATATTTCTCCAGTATAAACCGGAAAAATATCTCCCAGAGGGAAATATATTTCCCGGTGGGGGTAGGTTAAATTGTTTGTTTAAAATAGGTATCTATTACAATTGCGAAACTGAACGTGATACTTCTTCCGGGTACAGTTGTTCAAGCAAAATTTCAGCTCTACTACATGCTTCAGAAGATAACTTAGAAGTGAATGCAATTTTAAACCCAACAGAAATTTCTTCATCAAGGACTTTGGAGGTAGAAATCCATGAAATCAATTCACGAATATCCATCACCAGTTCGTCATCTTTGAGATTGTTAAGTTCAAAAGCAACTTTTGCAAACATTCTTAAACATGAAGGTTTTAAATCAGGAAAATGGGCTTCGGCTGCACAATACATAGTTTGTTCATCAGGTCGAATCATCGGCAATATTAAAAAACGCTTAATAAATGCAGAGTCCTGGGACTGTGATGAAGCGAAACGCATATCCTCTCCACTCATGTTGGTATTAGCGGTACCGATAAAACGGGTAAAGCGATTTGCATAAATCAACTCGCCACCTTCTTTACCAGTTGCCCACGGTTTACGTTCAAGCGGCATATGAAGCTTAGCGGCCGTATCTGGGTTTATTTTATCAATCTCATCAAGAAGAATGATATGCCCATCACGATAGCCTTGCACAAGGTCACTATAGACATAATGTGTATTGCCATTTTCTAACGTTCTCATACCTTCAAGGTCATCAACAGATAATTCATTATTAATTTGCTTGATGGTGATAGGCCAGTTCAGCATATGGCTGATATATAATGCTAACTCCGTTTTACCAGAACCAGACTCTCCTTGCAGGCAGATACCAGCAGTTACCTCATTATTTAAAAGTAACTTCACCGTACGGCGTAGGGTGATCGGGTTCGGACGATATTTAATGTTTAACGGAGCACGATAAGGCGTAACTTTTTTGAAAATGGGTATAAAATCATTTTCGTTAAAGCAGTCTACATTAAAATGTTCGTTTGCACGGACAACAATATATTCCTCCTCATCCATGTATTCCTTTGCTTTGGTTAACTCATGAGCTTTGAAATATTTAATTTCTAAATCAGAGTTTGCGTTCAAAGTCAGAACATTAGCATTGGTGTTAGCAGCAGTAGCGTGTGTCATATATAACTCCATTAGATATGTATAAAATTAAATGTTTTTGATAATAGCTTTGGAAGTGCTGAAAAGTAATCCGTAGTCAAAACCGTATGCATGAGATATGACCTTACAAGCATCAGAATGTAACCACAGAATATAATCAACAGCTTCTGTTTTGAGAACGTATGAATCGGTACTTTGATCCAGTGTCCAAGCGCCATTTTCACTTAAATAATCAAGGATAAGCATTTGCTCGTCGAAAATCTTTTTTAAGATTTTCAATCTGTCAGCTATTGACCATCGGATTATCAATGATCTCCTTGTGTCACAATATCTTTCATCCAGGAAATATGTCCATTTAATCGGCCCTTTGATGGGATGAGAAAATGTTAAGTTATCAGTTTCCAATGATTTAATAAGATTTTGCATTGACTCTCTTGTTCGTATCTCAAGTAAAAGTCGCGACTTAATAAAACTAATAATTTCATCAGGGTCATATCCAAAACGATGACACACAATTTGAAATTGTTTTGTACAATACCAATCTAACTCAATTTTTAATTTGGGAGTTAAATATCGAAACCCATGGGCATCAATTTTATAAACCATAGACTGGTCTATATGGTACTGAACAGTTACAAACGATGATTCCATTATTTTGTAGAAGAACGTGGAGATATGTTCATCGGACCAACTGAAATCATCGAGCTCTTGGTAGTTATGGTACGATACGTTGTTACCATCATCTTCATCGATTGAGCTTGACTCCACAGGTATATATACCTTTTCCTTAACCTCTTCATCTTCAAATAAGAATCTGAAACTAAGTTGGTTTTCATTCACAATCTTTTTAAATTTACTACTTAAATGCATGATAGGGTTCTCCAAAGGAGAAACCCAAATGGGATTTCTCCCAGTAGGGGGTAAAAAATTATTAACGTGTTAAGAACCGGGAACCGCCGAAACCTTCAATAGGCTTAGGAGCTCTGTGAATCAATTTCTGGGCCTGGACTCTTACAACAGTCAATTCACCAGAGTGAACTTTATCCGTCACCAGACAACCAGATATCATCAGGTTATCGCCTCGTATAATCTCTTTAAACTCCTTATCATACAGGTCTTGAGGTATTTTCACCTGAATCGATGAAACTACCATTTCTATTTTACCATTTCTATCCATTTCCTGTTTGTTATCCAGTATTAGCATAATAGTGTCATATTCAGGACGAATAATAACCTTATTAACTTCACCGGATACGCAAACGGTATTAATGTGATTTGTATACATATTAGGTCTCTTTTAAAAAAGTAAAAAGAGACCCAGAAGGAGTCTCTTTTCTCCTTACGGAAATGAAATAACAAAACTAAATATTAATGCAATCATCTTTAATCACCTTCCCTTGAAACAAGAAAGGAATTAAAAAAAACCAGAATAACTAAAAAAATTATAAAGACTAACAGAGATACCATATGCAATAAGAGCACAAGCAGAACCTTTCAGTACTCTTGAAACTGTTACATCATAGAGTTTACCTGAGTCTTTAAGATCGTCTTTCTTAGCTTCGATCATAACTTCATTATCTTGATTCTTTTCCATTGCTGCTCGGGCTTTCAATTCATCATCTTTCAATGATGCTTCAAGCTTAAGCAGGCGAGGCATTAAATCAGCAACAACAAAATCAAAACCATTTACTTTGTGGATCATCATTTCTTTGAAAGATAAGTCATAATGCTTATCCTTAAGGCCAAACTCCTGCATCAAAGGCTTCAATTTACCATAAAGGTCATTGAGGTCCTGATGAGGGGATTCAACAGTCTCAATAAAGTGCTGACGTTTATAAAAAACATGCACCTCATCTAAGACCATTTCAAGCCATTGACCCACTTTAACAGCTCCAAGCTTAATCAGTTTTTCTTTACCGAAGTTAAGATTTTCTGATGTGATGATAGAGCTAATATTCAACTCAACAAATTTTTTATCTAGAGATGACAAAAAATCTTCGAGGTTTTTTTCACGCGGAATATCAGGAAACTCTTCAAGAAGTTGCTCAGCCTCATCGAGGTCGATCTCCTTAATGAATGCATCACCAACATTAACGCTATAGATTACAGAACGTTCACAACCAACTAAATGCTTCAGTTTAGAACTTTCTTCAAGCGCTTTTAACTCGATTACGCGGCTGACAGATTCTGTCATGTACCAGACGTATGTCTTATCGTTATCAGAGCCCTTTTCTAATTTAGATATATCACTACCAGTATTTGATGGTGGGATTTCTTCACCATAAAATGCTTTAGCATGAGCCATCAAAATTGAGTCTTTATCAATTTTGTTAGCAGCCGGTCGTGAAGTTCTAGCAGTAGTGGAGCTTTTAGCACGAGTAGCAGCTGTAGCATTAGATTTAGCAGTAGATTTAGCAGTAGTAGAAGTAGTCATTTTATATACCTTTAAATTTAGTGTTAATTCAATTGAACCGTGTTTACAGTTTTGTTGAAATTGGCGAATGCCGTCGTTTATCACCCGGAAGCAACAAACCGCCTGAATTTATACTTTTCTGGCATTAAAAAGTCCGTAGAAAGTCACTTTTAAAAAAGTAATTAAGCTACGAGTTGTGGAAATACAGATGTGAGAAATCGCACCAGCGCCACTTTTTTTTGGAAGAGGCTCTGGTGTCGAAACTCAAAATTGAGCTATCCATTTATGGATATCTTAGAAGAGATAAAGGTATTAAAAGTAAATCTATTGAGAAGTTTATACATCATTCGTGTTTCATTGTAAACACAAATCTTCATTACCCTCGATAACTTCATTTTCTTCTGATAACTCAACAACTTTAGGGAACGACTCAGTTATAAATTCTGATGGTTTACCATTCCAGGTAATGTAAAGCTCTAGCTCTGCCCTGGTCATCCCAACAAAAAACAAACGTCTCTCCTCTTCTATTCCTTCCTCACCAATAACCTTCGGTGAAGGTATTTGATCATGGTTACAGTTAATGATGATTACTTTTTTCCATTCGAGTCCTTTTGAGCCATGAAGCGTACAGAGGCAGATCCCGTTTTGCTCTGTTTCACTGGTTTCCTTTTTACTTCCCATGGTCATTCCAGCTGCAATATTCAGCATCTTGAGCCATCCATCTTTTATGGCCCATCGGTAACAGGACATTAAAGAGATACGGGTTACAGACGGGTCTCCTTTTGTATTCGACATCTTGTAACCGGCCATCCCCAGCCAATCTTTGATTTTTTTAAAACGGTCTTCAATTTCTTCTTTTATCAGTGTATCTGTCATCATCGATACCATGTGCTTATGAAGCGTTTTTGTAAGAACAGATACATCATGAGGGAGGTCAATTTGTTGAAAAGTTACTTTTCTGGTGCTCATGGTTTTCCAGACCATATCCAGAATTTGCTCATCCTCATTGAAAAAGGACAGCACTCTTTTCATCAGCCCAATGTTGCCAGGCTGTCGGAAAAAGGAGAACAGGTGAAGGATGTTACTTGGCTCTAACCCTTCCCAGAATGATTTACCCCCTATCCTTGTTACAGGCATTTCAAGGTAGCTTTCCATCTTGTCTAGGGTTGTGTTGTTTCGGCTGAGGATTGCCCAGTCATGAGGGTTTCGCTCCACCAGCTCCTTAATCACATCGAATTGGTCCTCAGCGTTAGCTGACCGTATAAAAGTTACTTTCCCCTTATCACCTTTTCTGCCAGAAACGAGGCTCTTCTCATAACGGGCCTTGTTCTTCCTGATAACGGTATCTGCATACTTGAGGATCAGCGGAGCGCACCTGAAACATTTTGTCAGGTGAAAAACGTTAGGGTTGTATGCTTTGTCAAACTGACGAAAAATCTTTACACCACCGGCATCTCTGAAACTGTAGATGGTCTGGTCATCATCTCCAACAATCGTTGTGTTGATTCCCCTCTTTGCATGCTCAGATATCCAGGTAAATTGAATACTATCGGTGTCCTGCACTTCATCAACAATCAGATGCGTGATGCTTAATGGTCTCATCTTGTCGGCACTCAACATGCCCACTACATACTTTGATAGTGAGTTGAAGTCAGCAACATTATCCTTTTTGCAAAAGTTCATGTACTCGTTGTAGAAGGCCACCTGTTCGCGTGTATATTTAATCCTGATAATGTCTGGGTTCAGCTCACGACCAATCCCGTCAATGAATGGCATAATGTCGTAGACACCTTCATGGTAGTTAAGGTGTTTTTGAACTCGGGAAACCATTGCCATTTGCTTGTGACCAATCAGCAGCCCACCGTTCCAGCCTGACTGGTTAACCATTTTTTTTATAAACCCGTGGAAAGTATCTACCTCTATCCTACTCATAAACTTAGGCTCTATCATTTTCTGGAGGCTATTTTTTAATGAGTCTGTCGCTGCCCGGGTAAAGGTGACTAGAGAAACCCTTGCCAAAGGATGGCGCTGAAAAATGGACTTTGTACCTTCTTTCATCGTGAATGATTTCCCACTTCCTGGGCAGGCTATAACCATAGTGTTTTTATCCATGTTTCGTATAACACGGTCTTGTTCTTCAGTACTCGATGCCATCTTAGCTCCTATATTTCCAAGTGTTTATCATGACACAATCAGGAGGATTTTTTTGGGAATAGTGTCTATTTAAGAAGGTTGTCAATTTTTATTCATTTTAATGTTTGCTCATCTGTAATTAACTTGCACATAAGAAGATCAATCTTAACTCAGTTCACTCTTATAAACTCTCACTGTTTATGACAAAAACAAAGCTGGAACAAAAAATACCCCCTTGCACAATGAATTTTATATGGAATAATAAAATTAAATAAACCACTGGGACACTTAAATGAAAAAGACACTGACCACTGTATTGGCTTGCACACTTCTTGCAGGTTGTGCTACGCAACCAACCAGTCCGGAAAACCGCATGTTTACTAAAATGCATGACGTCTACTGGCACTCAGATCCTCAGAAATCCCTAGCAGTAAACGCGTATTCGTTGGCTGGGGTTCAGGTAAACGTCGAAGAAGCTGAGAATGCCTCTGGAGGCGTCGATGAGGGGCTTGCCTCTAAAATGCTTTTGAACACGGCGACAGGAGCTATCACCGGCGGACTCAAAGCTGGAATTGGGATGTTTACCGCATCACTTTATAGTGAAGCAGATGCGGAATACATCCAGACCCCACAATTTGTCGTTTTCGTGCCAAACCCAACTAAACTTCCATACAATGATTCGGCACTTGTAAAAAATGGGGCAAAAATAATTATCGATGCTATCAAAGATCATCCTAAACTAAACAATGCTACTTACTCACAACAAATCAAAGCTCTTTCTGAATGTACAATAAGTAAGTCCTTTATGGGGCCTTGGGATACGTGTGAGACTAAAACTGAAGTACCGCAATCTGGTAGTAATGGAACAACCTTCTTTAAGTATCAAGTAATCCGTCCAGCCACTGGGTCAGAACTAGATGAATTACATATGAAAGCTGGTAATTATACAGTTATACGATATGTCTACTTTATGGTGAAGGGACTATCTTTTGATACCACTGGTTTCCCTGGGTTTACACTAATGCCTCAAACACCAAAAACGGCCCCGGGCTATGCAAGTGTATCTATAAATGGCGGAGAATATTACTTTATCAAGGGTGGTTTAGGATATAAAAAATTCCCTTTAAAAAAAGGCATTGATTAAAAATATTATAATCTGACCGGGCTATACCCGGTCAGATGGTTATTTGATAATAGCTCCGGTAATAGGGTCCGTGTAAACTGAACCTACATCGCAGATTGCTGGTCTTGGTAAGTATGAACAGTCAACATTTTCTGCTTTCAAAGCCTGCGTATTCTCTTCCCTAGCTTTTGTCATGTTGACATCACCACCCATTGACTCTAATGCTCTTTCAGAAGGTAACTGTGCATTGTCGTTCTTATAAGGACCCATGTTAGCAACTGAGCTTTCTGTAAATGTTGCATATTCATCGGGGACCTCCCCTGCTACAACGGCAGACTCAATATACTCAGTCATGTCTATTTTATCCCAGTCAAGTTGCTGAACCTGAGATATGGTTAACCCTACACAACCACTTTCTATGGGATTAATACCTAATTGAGGATAAGCCTGCTGCATTATAACTCGCGATAATAACGAGTTGTAACAACACATATCAGTTGCTTTTTTAATACATTTCTTTGTGAATCCAACGTTCAGATATTTAACACAACGGTCGGTATCAATTACAAAACATGCTCCTTGATTCTTGTGTATTGATGCCTCCATTTCCTTTTGGTCACAGGCAAGAAGCATTTCGAGAAGCATTTTTGTTATTTGATAAGCTGTATAAATCCAACCAATAACATTCAAGGCCAACATAAAGTTGGTAACAGCTGAGGAAAAAACAGCCTGCCCGGCTGCACTTGCTGTTTTATCAAAAACAAAGTCCCTAATTGCGTCGGGTAACATGTCGTAAGCTTTATTCATTAACTGCTGTTTAATTGCAGCGAGTCCTCCAGTCTGTAACCCGTCTTTGGTAAGCTCAGTTGCGGCTGCGGAACCACCCCCCTCTACTGTGGTTGATCCAATCAGTTTAGAAACGTTGCCTGTAACTGACTCATACACTGACGTCAGGGGTTCGGTCACTCGTTGCCACATTTGACCCACACTTGACGATACTCCGGACGTCCATTGCCCTACTGAATTAGTCATAGAGGCCCAGGTACCGGATTCGCCTCCAGTCCAGGTCGTCAACTTAGCTGAGATTTTACTCCAGTTTGTATTTCTCAACATGGTACCTGCCAGGATAATGGCTTCAAGCTTACCAGCTGCTCCTTCAGGAGCTTCGCAGCAGTCAGTTTTTGCGAGTCCATTAACAAAACCTACAGAGCGACCGCACCATTGCTTCTCACCAGAAAAAACAATGCAGGAGTTTGAATCATTTGGGTCGCTGCACATTGCGTCACCCTGCATATTCTGGACCATGCTTGTGTAGGCAACAACTTTTCCAAAATCTTTATTTTCCTCATTTGCACCAGTATTACACGTACCACCAGAACATGGGATCATACCTATGCAAGTATTAGACTCATTAGTAATAGTAACGGTTCTTGTTGTGCCTTCATCGCAAGTCCATTTTTGTTCATACATATAGCATTGATTCGTGCCTTCATCGAACCATCCTTCTGCACACGATTGTTTTGACATCGAACACGACGAGTTTGTGGAGTATTTGGAGCATGCATCTGGCATGGTCTTTATATCATCGTAGTTGTAACAGGCATCATTCCCATCAGCATCTTTCAAGATATTACCTGATGCGTCATACTGACATAATTTTTCTTTTCCTAGTGGGTCACAGAAATAACCTTCTAGGTTTGTTTTCCAGGTTATATTGTTTGTGTCTCCGTCATAAAGAGGTGACGCATATTGCAGAATAGACTGTGGTAGTCGTTTTGTTCCAACATCCAAATCGTTAAATCTATCAAAGCGACAAAATGAGTCTGTTTTTTTTACAGCTTCATAGCACCCTGCTGGTTCTTGTATGTGTTTGTCTTCAAGTTTAATATTTTCAAATATCAATTCTACTTCAAAATACCCTTCGCCTTTACCACCTACCCATACAGTGGATGACATTTCAACTTCATTGTCTGACTCATCGTATACTGATTTTTTGACTTGTTCAGTAACATCAATAGGCTCTTGTAGTTTATTTGATGTTTTTCTCTCAAGACCATTTCTTGGCGAACCATAACCCGGATCACGATATTCACCATCTATATGTGCGAAAATTTGGGTGTTATCTATTTTGACCTGCATGTGATCATCCCATTCTGCAGAAACTATTTTGGCAGATTTAATGACAGCATCCTGGTGAAAATGAAGTGACATACTATTTTCATGCACGCCCTCATCAAAATAGTCATCACCATGTCGTCCGAACCAGACTCTTATACAATTGTCACCACATACGCTTAGGTCGCCATTTCCTCCTGAAATGTATACAGGAACACTAAATTCACGAGTTATCGTACAACTGCTGTAATTATCCTTTTTAGGTGCATTACAGTAATACTCCTTATAATCTGGAGTGTGTTTGTCAATTGTTGAAGTAGTTGTCTGCGTTGAGCAATTCTGTAGCCACTGCCCTGTTCCGGCTGCTGCATTGGCAATCTCGCTTCTTCCACTCGTGAACATAGGGTCATTTGGTGAAATATTAGGTATAGGATTCGACTTGGTAGCAGACACCAGCGACCGGTAGGCCTGGCCGTCATAGCTGTTTGCTGTAAAAAGCTGACTTTTCCTGTTTTTAATATCCTCTACAAACCCCTTCTCATCCCCATAACTGTCATCTGCATTAAACTGAACATCAGCATTATTTTGCTCTGAACTGTACATTTCAGCCGTATTGGTGCCCGTTATTCTGCCACCAGCATTAGGGTTAGGTTTAATTGATATACTTCCATCTTCATTCCTGGAAAGTAACTTTCCTCCATTTTCAGTTCCATTAATTGTTATGTTATTCCCACTCATCTTTGGAAGTGAAACTGTTCCTGCTATATCAGCTCCGTCTGTTTTTGCAAAGTTTAATACATCCTCATTAGAAAACTGCTTACCACTGTACTTACTCATATCAACACTTGAAGAGCCAGTGTTGTCGTATGAATTCAGTTTCTCAGTGTATGAACCCCCTTCACTACTCTTATATTTTTCCAGAATATTATCTGTCGTAACCGTTGCGGTTCTGTTTGCAGCGGGGTTACTTAGGTCAAAGGTATTTTCAAGACTCTCATATATTTCGTTTGCGGCATAAACCCTTGGGGTCAATACCATGTTTATCAGGGTGACATAATATGCCCAACTCAGTGTGTTAGTTATTATGGATACGGATAAAATCAAAGAAATAATTTTTTTCATATGTTTTACCGTTATCAAGGGATATATCTAACGCAACAGTCATTATATCTCCACAGCATATATACGTAGTTATTAACACCTATTCGTTTACGCCCGCCTTTTCTAGTGGACCAGTCATGGACTGAATCACCTAATCGATGGCAACACTCAGGCCCTTCTGCTTCCGGAACGGGGTATAACATCGACAAACGATATTGCGATCTTGGCATGAAGTAACTAAATCCTCGCTCACACATCGCATCCTTACCCATCGTTTGCATCAGCATTCCTTGTCTGTGAAGTTTTGTTATCATTCGTTGTGTCAGCAAAGATGAAACTCTGACTGAATCGTCGTTCGCAAATACGTGGCCCGTTAACGGATATAGATTGCCATCGCATCCGGCGCAAAAGTGTGCACTCAAGTTATCTGCCCCTGCAGTCACTTTGACGCAGTCTGCTGCACACCACATAGAAGCAATAGGGTTTGCAAACACTACAGCCTCTGGATTCAGAACGAGCGTAAGAAGGTCATTTTCCCAAAGAGGGTCTACCTCACTTATATATGTCAGAGACGGATCAATGTATGGCTCGGCCGTACAATCCCCCATGATGAGAAGCTTTAGCATGACCAGTATCGGGAATTCCCATAAATGAACATCATAAAACCCCGCTTCGTTACCACCTTTCGGTTTATTGGTAGCGCCTTTGCCCATATCAAAACTCGATGCCTGCAGGCTTACACCTTCGAGAACTGGTGAACACCACGGGGACTGAACTACTTCAACCATTTTTACTGGTTGAAAGAACGAAAGCTGCCAGCCAACCTCAGGAACCCCGTTCTGGTCAGTACAGAAACAAACAGGTTCTGAAGGGGCTGCTCCTTCTGGTGCTTTACCTACTCCCATAATTCTCATAGGGAAAATACAGCTCCAGCAAATATTTTTGATTAGCCCTTTCCATACGCCAGCTGATTGACAAATACCACTACCGTTTTCAGCACCTATTGCCATACGAGGGAGCGCCAGAGAAAGCATAAGGGCAGTAAATGCGGGCAAAAGTAACTTTTTAATCATTCCGCAATTCCTTTCTCTGATTGTTTGTTTACGCGGGTATATTCACGCACATCTGCCTGAGCAAATTGCTGGACTTTAAAATAGGCCCCTTCAACTGAAATTATTGATGGTGTGGCTTTAATGAGAAAACGATTAATGATTTCAGGATTAATTTTGTACATCTGGCCGTAAAATTGACCCCGTAGCTCTTCAAGGTGTTTCCAGCCGTCATCCCGTTTCAGACGAGTAAAGATAGGCATAACCTTACCTTCCCCAAAACGATGCATAAACTGTATTTTTGCCCAGTCGAGCTGCTCAGAGCTCATTGGATCAAAGATAATCATCGTCAGTTTTTGCGGGAACTGTGCGAGCGGGTTGCCTCGCTGCCCTGCTGCGGCCAGCAGGTTGCCCTGGTTGTCTTTGATGTCCTGGTTAACCTGAATAGTCGGGTCGATGTACCAGATTTTATTTTCATCAGTAACGGGAAGTGATGCCATCCACTGATTGTTCCAGGTGTCTTTAATGGCGTTTCTTTTTGCCGCCTCCCAGTCATATTTGCTGCTTCTTTCTTCGAGTTCCTGAATAATGCTTTTCTCTTTAACAGGGAATGTTTGAGCTGTCACCGGGAAGGTCGTCCTGTCTGGATCTTCCTCAATCTGTTTCATGAAATATTTAATGTTAATAGAACCACTGATTTTGTAGGTCTTATCATCTTTTCTGTAAACCATCGTAGGAACTTCTTTCACACCGTACTGGGTGAAGCTTTCTGGATCGAGGGTTACTAACGGCTCTGTTTTAACTTTTGAATTGGCGATATAGGCTTTCAAAACTACCTGCATCTGAATGAGGTTATCTACCCCATCTTTAAGTCCACGGAAAACAACACGTGCTTTATTCTCAGATGCCGTCTTTATCAGGTCATTTAATACGTAGTCTGGCATACTAAATGATGCAAAAATTGTTAACCCGTTATCTGTCGACAGCTCTTCATTTCGGTTGTTATCTAATTTACGTTCGAAATCCTGTGCCGTAATACCCGACTTCCCAAACATTTTTTCAACGTTAGAAGACTGGGTTCGCATTGTCTGGTTTTTCGAATTGTTGATAGTGTCGGCTTCTTCTGCATAGGCCTCAGTAGGCTGATTCTTTTTAATGTCCTGCGCTATATCACTCATTGCATTAGATTCACGCATCTTACCAGTGTGCTCTATTACTGCACGAACACTGTCAGAAACCGAGCTGGGATTGTATCGAGGTGTACCGACAATAGACTCCATGCTTTGCGGTTTCGAAGGGTTAATCGCGTCATCTGCATATGACAGAGGGGTGGCTAAAAGGTAGCAAAAAAGTAACTTTTTAAGGCATTCAGAATACGGCATATGCTTTTCCTGTGATTGTCGTTTCTGGTACTGTTCCCCAAAAACGGGAATCCCATGAGTAATCGGTTTGGCCTACAACGAAAATGTGACCTGCGGGAACCGTAATTTCACGGTTCAATGTCTGCGAGTCAATCTGATATTTTTTGGCAATACGTCTGCCGTCCACCGGGAAAATACGTTCTCCGTTTTTGACGAATGTTTCTGTAATCTGGATTTTGTCCCCACCTTTACCAGCAACGATTTTTATTACCTTATCACCTGGTTTAATGAATCGAACATCTCTGTCCATGGTGAAGTTAATCATGTCCCCAATTTCATAACTCTTATCATGGTTATCCACCATGTAATACTCAGCAGGAATACAGCCGTACAGTAGCCCGTGGCCCAGGGTGAAGCGGGAAAAGAACAGGTGCGTTAATACCGCTATGATCACAAGGTGCAGAATAAGAGATTTATCTACTCTTAAAAAACCCCTTTGGTGCGGAGAAAGATATCTTAGGGACATCAACATAAGATGGGTCCTGATTGATTATTTCTGAATATTATGCCCCAAAGAAAAAAACCATTTTCTTAATAACAGGATGATTTTAATGATTTACCCAAAAAAAATAGCCCCTGTTTCAGGGGCTATAGTTGTTAAGGGCTCAGGCTAGTTATTCAGAGTAATGTAGCTTGTCGCCGTATCTCCGCTGTCGTCGTATGCCGTGATAGAAACCACCAGCTTACCTTTGTTTTGAGCCTTGGACAGTGTTGCAGTGCTTCCGAACACACCACGAACCTGTCCATTTACCTTCCAGACATAACTGGAAATCTTACCGTCAGGGTCACTACATTTCGATGTAAATGACCAGCTCAGCGGGGTCTCAGTGTATGTCAGGTTACAGGTCGGCGGGGTGTTCGGTATCACGTCAAAGTCTACCGTGACAACCCCTCTCTGGCCCTGCTTACTGACCACGTCCATTTCAAGCTTATATGTGCCTTCCATGATGTTCTCAAACGTCTGTGACCAGTAGTTTTTCCCACCATCAACAGGCTTACCATTCAGCTTAAAGGTTACATTATCAATTGAGTCTGCCGAGTGGGCCAGCTTCACACTTGACCTCATGGACAGATCCAACGGTGCCCTCATAAACTTGCTGGAGTATTTCGGGTTAACCGTTATTTCCATCGGGCTCTGTTCGTTCACGACGAAAGTATAATCAACCCGGGCCTCATTATTCCGGTTATCCTTCAGGACATAAGTGAGTGTATGGGTACCTGATTTTGTTACCTGGAATACCTTGTTACCGTTATTGTCGCTGGACAGCGTCATCGCATCTTTGTTGTACTGCCAGTCCTGGGTGAACACAACACCCGGATAAGATACATCCACGTCAGAGACCGATACAGCAAGCTCTGAGGGGATCATGGTGTATTTCAGTTTTGTATTCAGGCGCGGTTGCGGGAATTTGTATACCCAGGATTTCACGCTGATTTTACGTTTCGCAATGGTCCTGTCCTGTGCCTCCGGCATGTAGGCCTGATAGGTAAAGGCTGCATACCCACGGGCATCTAACATGTCTTCGGTCAGGACAGTATCCAGCAGACCACCTTGTTTAATGCTGCCATCAGGGAGCACCCACTCCTCGACAACCTTAGCATCAGATGAATACTCGATATTTGGGTTCGTATAGGTACCCTGCAAAGTTACTTTTTTACCTACCTCAACCTGCGAGTTCCCATCGACCCTAACAGACAATTTCTTGTGCTTAATGACGGTTACTCGGGCCCTGGTTTCTTTCCATGCCGATGTCCCGGCCATATCGTCGGTCTCGGTATACCGTACTTTTGCAAAGATATATTTTGGAACCTCAGAGGACGTGATCATGTATTTCACGCCGCCCTCAGTCCATTCCTCTCCATCCTCGGACCACTGAACTTCAACTGCACTGCCCTGTACATCTTCATTGTTGTCAGTCAGTGTTACCGGGATGCTGTGGCCCTCAAGAACCTTGCCCACTGAAATAACCGGTTTCGGCTCTCTGTACGCAACGACTGTGAGATTATCGGTATAGGAGACCTTACCGGTGTACTTGTTGGTCAGTTTGGCACGGTAAAGCCACTTACCAACCTCTTTTTGTTTAATACTGACGCTTCGAAGACCCGTCATATCTTCAATCGTGTTCCAGGTCGAACCATTGTTACTGGAAATCTGCCATTCAGTTGGGCTCAGGGAATCATAATCATCGGTACTTTTCGTCCTGAATGAAACCATTGCCGACAGAGGAACACGGCCGACAATAAGCGATTTAGACAGACCACCTTCGAGGTCAGCCCCTTTATAAACCCTTATATTGGTTGTTGACGTCTCACGTTTGAGAACAAAATCTTCAAACGGGCTGCGAACCGTTGCAACGGCGATAATGCGGTGGCTACCCAGTGTCAGATCATCCATGTTGAGCTCACCAGTCGCAATCCCCTCAGAGTTGACGGCCAGATTACCTGTCAGTGGTGTGCGCTCTGATACCGATACATCTTTACCGGTTTCTTGATCAGTCACCCATTTGGAAGTGACTTTATACACCACCACATCCCAGTTACCCATAGTGGAAGCATCGTACAATGTACAGTTACAACTGTTATTCCATTGCCCAATGTTAACCGACACCGGCACCTTGAGGCTTGTCGCTGATTTACGCTCTTCAACCTTCATGTAGGCACGAATACCGAAGTTAGGAACTGTATAAACCTTAAGCACACTGGATGAATTTATGCTGGCTTCATTTTCATAGGCCGCATCGATATTGACATTCGTTTGCGTCCACAAAGGTGCTGCCGGGACCTTTATACGCTCAGAATAAGTGACCGGTGTATCACCCCCCGACTTATTCTTGTAGGTTTTAGTTTTAGCGTCCTGGCCCTCTACCTTAGTCGTAAGGACAATGTTTGCAGGAACTGATTTTGCCAGTACCTTAGCAGCGTCCCCGCCAGTGATGTAAACCAGAGCTGTATTCTTACCGAGGGTATCTACGGTTTTACTTAGTTTGTAGGAAATCTCCGGTGCAAACGGTTCAACGGCATTAAGCGTTTTACGGTTATGGGTGGCTAGGGCTTTGGAGCCTTTTGTATTAATCACATAGACGTTGTAGTCAAGGACGTTATCGCCAACTTTAGAGAAGTAACCTGTCAGGCCTGGCGCCTTAGATTTCGAGTAAAATTCGAGACCTGATGGAACGTTGTTCCACTGAACATAACAGGCTGTGCCGTAAACGCCTGTACCGAACTGGCTCAGGAGCGCCTGTGCATCTTCCTCAGTGGAGAAAATCTTACAAGTATTCCCTGATAGCTGTGTAACCAGTGAGGTATAAGGACGCACGTAACTGTAAATTGTGGATGCAGAGTCAATGGACTTCAGCGTGAAAGTCATCGGCATATAGGTGAAATCGATGTTATACGTTTTCGATATACCGTTAACGTTCTCAGCCACAACCGTCAAAGTATGGACTTTGTTTGTTTCGAGTGACGGCATCGCCTGCAACCGGTAGATCCCTTTGACGTTGGTCGGGCTGTAGGAAGCCATGACATTGTCAATGACGACACTCTTGATATCGGCCACGCCCTCTTCACCCTGGAATGCAGCAATAACGATTTCATTCAGGAAGTAAACCTGATCACGCTTAACAAGCTCTGCGCCCTCCTTATAGACGGAAACAGATGGCTCATCAGAAAGAATAAGTTTTGCTTCAGGCTCTGTGTAGTTCGAGTCGTTACCCGCTGTATTCGAGACAGAATACGTCGCATTGTAAGACGCGCTAGCCAGATCGCTTATGTCAAAGAAATAGACAAATTTACCCGCAACTTCCTGGTACCCGGCAACCGGCTGAAGAGTTCGGCGGGATGGTGATGACCAGATTTTGTTGAAGTTTAGCTCCGTACCATCATCTAAAGTAACTTTTGTGGTTGGAGAGAAACTACCATCAGGTGCAAGTGTGAGCGACATTGCAGCCGGTTTCCACCAGTCACTGGTATCTGACCGGGCCGGTACCGAAACAGCGACAGCGATCGTCTGGGGAGCAACGTAGATATCTTTATCGCCGACTTTGAATGCGCGAGCTTCTTTAGAAACGTTCCAGAAAGTGGTATCTACCGCTGGAGCACGATAATCCCAGCTTAGTCTGACGTTAGACGTCACGGGTGGTGAGAAGTAATTATTGAATGAATTTAAGGTAACACCTACATCCCTGGTGCCGAAATCTGAACTTCCATCGGTAATACCCACACTGCCGGTCGTAATGGTACATTTTGATGCACCAGCAGCAATGGCGCATGAGGTTCCGGAGCCGACAGAAGCGACCATATCATAGTCACGCGGTTCGACGGTGATATCAATATTCGAGAGCGTTTCATTTTTAATGTATGAAGTCAGCGATAGACCGGTAGAGCCGTTGCTCATTGAACCTTTTATAGTTGAAATCACAGGCGCGACTGGGGCAACAGTCTTGAAGATGTACTCCCCTTCCCTGACGATGACTTTTTCTCTTTCTGTCCCCGAGTAGTAGGCGATTTGCCAGGGCAGTTTGATATCACCAGCTATCGCAGGAATACCTTTTAGAGAAAATCCATTGGCAACCGGCATACCTGAGTTATTAGGCAACCATTCAAACACACATTTAAGGCTACCAGGGCTTTGTTGAATAAATCGAACTTTTGCTGAGTTGAAGGATCAGATCACGCATCTTCCCGACAACGCAGACCGTTCCGTGGCAAAGCAAAAGTTCAAAATCACCAACTGGCCCACCTACAATAAAGCCCTCATCAACCGTGGCTCCATAACTTTCTGGCTGGATGATGAAGCTATTCAGGCCTGGTATGAGTCAGCAACACCTTCTTCACGAGGCAGACCTCAGCGCTATTCTGACCTTGCCATCACGACTGTGCTGGTCATTAAACGCGTATTCAGGCTGACCCTGCGGGCTGCGCAGGGTTTTATTGATTCCATTTTTACACTGATGAATGTTCCGTTGCGCTGCCCGGATTACACCAGTGTCAGCAAGCGCGCAAAGTCGGTTAATGTCAGTTTCAAAACGTCCACCCGGGGTGAAATCGCGCATCTGGTGATTGATTCCACCGGGCTGAAGGTCTTTGGTGAAGGCGAATGGAAAGTCAAAAAACATGGCCAGGAACGCCGTCGTATATGGCGAAAGTTGCATCTGGCAGTTGACAGCAACACACATGAAATCATCTGTGCAGACCTGTCGCTGAACAATGTGACGGACTCAGAAGCCTTCCCGGGTCTTATCCGGCAGACTCACAGAAAAATCAGGGCAGCATCGGCAGACGGCGCTTACGATACCCGGCTATGTCACGATGAACTGCGGCGTAAGAAAATCAGCGCGCTTATCCCTCCCCGAAAAGGTGCGGGTTACTGGCCCGGTGAATATGCAGACCGTAACCGTGCAGTGGCTAATCAGCGAATGACCGGGAGTAATGCGCGGTGGAAATGGACAACAGATTACAACCGTCGCTCGATAGCGGAAACGGCGATGTACCGGGTAAAACAGCTGTTCGGGGGTTCACTGACGCTGCGTGACTACGATGGTCAGGTTGCGGAGGCTATGGCCCTGGTACGAGCGCTGAACAAAATGACGAAAGCAGGTATGCCTGAAAGCGTGCGTATTGCCTGAAAACACAACCCGCTACGGGGGAGACTTACCCGAAATCTGATTTATTCAACAAAGCCGGCTACCAGTGGTACTTTTCACATTGGGATCAGAAGAAACGTCGCAACCATCCGAAACCGGAATGGCAGTCACCGTGCTTTGTTTTACGAATGCAGTATTTACAGCTGGGCTGGTCGAAAATTTGACATCAGGTAATGACGTTTCCAGTGTTCCAGAAACCATTATCGATTCTGCGTTTGAAAAAGCACTGAACACAGAACAGAACATCAGCAAAGAGATTTTGTTAATTTTAGTCATGGAACGCTCTGAACGTAGTTATGCCATAGTTGCACCTACTGTATCCTATGAACACAGTGTATTTTCCCAATTAAGAGAAGTGTTTTTTTTGAAATTTCGTGAAAACTGAAAGGGGGACCCGAAAAAGTTACTTTTGAAATTGCGCGTTGGCATTAAGACGCATACACGTTAAAAGCGTGTCAGAAGGAACACCAGGATTTCGTGCCAGTATGACGGACAGGAGGAAAAGACCTAACCGAAGGCATGCGGCCGGTGCAATGCTAATTTTATGTATAAAGTTTGCATCTCGTTCATCCCTGTTAATGGCTACGACTCCAGCCTCAAGCACTGCAGTGGGCTTGCCATCAAAAGTAACTTTTACGTTTTTGTACACCTGCTTGTTCAGGTGCTTTGTTTTCTTATCTTTAAGGACAGCGTCATGAGTAAGGCGAAGGAATGCCATGCACAAGGTGATCACTTCATCGTCACTCAACTTTGTTGAAAAGACCTTTTGACCCGTCCAGTCAAATGCACCCGGCTTGGATTGTAGTGGTCCAGCCAGGATTAGATTGACAGCATCATTGGACTCAGAAAAATTCAGCTCAAGCGCTGATTTACCAGAATTAAAAACCTTTTCATTTCTGAACTTTTTTTGCGGAGAGTCATAAGGAGTTAGAGTTTCCACCAGATATTTCCCTCACCTTCGTTAATTAAATCCTTAACCAGGCCAATGTAGGTGTTTCCCCCAGATTGCTTCATCGCGATGATATAAGCGCTGGTCTCAAGCATTAGATAATTTCCCGAAGGCGCTCCGGGAGGAACCTCATTAGCACTAAGGTTTTTATTGTACTTTTTTTTAACGACCGAAGGGATGTTGTTAATCATTATTGTTTTTTCGTCAACAACCTGAAAATTCAAACTGGTTTCAGCACCTGCCAGACTTACGGCATGAACCGAATCTTGCTTGAAACTCACCAGGTCCGGTTTATTCATAGTTACTAAATAAATACCTAGAAGAGTAATGCATGGAATTATGAATAAACTAACTATTTTAATACTCACCTTCTTCATCTTCATCATATCCCCCGTGGGTCTGGCAAGCAGTAATGTAAAGAATCCTAAGCTGATGTAGAAAATTCTCTGCTGTTGCTCCACCTACAAATGTTATCATTCTGTTGATTCTGGTACCGGCATCCTCAAGCTCAAACTCAGCGACTCCACAATCTGACATAATAGTCATAGTGTTTTCGTCTGGGTCATCATCAAGCGAAGGGGGGATAATAATAGATAGGATAACAGTATCTACTGGTGCTATTTCCCAGTCGTGACCTTCACGTGCCATAGGAATTATCTGAATAAAATACCCATCCAGAATCAATGAAAGTGGATTTCGCGTGCTATCAGCAAAACCAAATGTATTGGCAGCTTCTTCGAAGTTTAAGCCAGAACGCTCAATAATCTTGAGAAGTTCCTGCTTTCGTACCCCATGGTAAATCATGCCATCTGTCATCTGTAGTTACTCATGTGCTTTGATGGATAGTGTGTTGCTAAAAATCATATCAAAAACAGACTGCTCCTACCTTAACCAGAGCGAGTAAAAAAATTTAACCTTCGCACTGACTCTATAGGTTTATCTAATCTTAGCTTAACATGTAAGCAACCATCCCTCGAAGTTTTTAAACTCAAAAGCTCAACGTAAACGAGCTGAAACCAGCAAATGGCACGTATTATTCACTTGTTCAACAAAATCATCAATCCAAAGACACATTTTTAAATGCAACAAAAGTCACTTTTTTCAGAACTGGCCTAATTTAACCCGTATTAGAAACTGGGACTGGGATTGAATAGCGAGACCTTAAACTGAAGCATTCAGGAAATGCATCGCTTTGATTTTGATGTACCGCCTTGTAAAACAACACGTTAAACTTACATGACGATACAAAACGTTATGCTTTCTCTTCGGTTCTTTATCGTTTGATGTGCCAGTAAGAGAGCGATTAAACCCTGACGGAGAATGAAGGCAACGCACAAGGGGTCTGACCTCTGATAACTTTTTAGCCACGCCTGTTTTCACTCTACTTAGTAAGGATTCTCATAAATAGCTAAAAAAGTCACTTTTACAGAAATCTGACTATGTCATGAAAAAAAATAGTAAAAAAAGAGCATTTTGGCTCGCTGGCGACCTCATCTCCGCACGCATAAAGGTATGATCTAGCAGAGGTGATAAATGACTATTCTTTCAAATCTAAGTATTGACCTGAATGATTTCACTGGACGGATTCTAATCGTCAGTGACCTTTTTGGTCACTTTGAATTATTAATCAAAGGGCTTTCAAAACTGACACGGCCCGGCGATGAAGTGGTTATTATAACAACCGGTAATTTATTTGACTGGGGCCCGTCTGCCCCCCAACTGCTTGAAGCGGTTGTTTATAAAAAATTTGGTGACAGAAAAGTACACTTTTTCACGGTGGTAGGTTTTCATGAAATGCTTATGACTGATGCTATCACTCAAAAGAACCTGAAAAGCTTCCGGTACTTTCCAGATACGCATACTCGTAAACACTGGAGAAGTTTAGGTGGTAGCTGGCATGACTCATACGATCAAATTTTGCTTGAGCGTGATATTTACAAAATCGACTACCCACTGTTCATCAATCTCAAAACAAGGCTTGGTAATTACATAATCGGCTCCTCCGATATCCCTCAGGATGGCCGGGACTGGAGCGATATCATAGCTACCTTAAACAAAATGGATAATCAGAGTCTTCGAATTATGGCGAGCAACATCACCAGAAGCCGGTATTTCCTTGAATCAGGAAATTCAATAGAAGGCATATCACTTGTCGTTTTAGGTGCGCATCAACCCGATCACATAGGACAGATTTTCAAAGGTGAGGCTGCATTAGCTAAATCCACTGTTTGTCTTTTCCCTAACAACTGGGATGGGTTATCAGCTGCACCACTGGACTTCAAAATTCGATTTATTGACATTACCGAAACAGAATCCGGGAGTTGCTATGAATTTTAGAGCTTTAGCATGTCTTTTCTTGTTGCTACCCACCGCAGGTAATGTTATGGCCGATTCTCAGCTTCAGCTCAGTTCGGATGTTATTGTTGACCAGCACCAGGAAACCGTAAAAGGCAAAACGAGTTATTTTAAGAATAAAGTCGACGATGCGAAATACATCCGGATTAGCAATCAGGCGGCATCGTTCCCATTAATCCTTTCGCTACCAGAAGTTAATTATTCTGTCATTGTTAAGAATGGACACGCAACGTTGGCATCTGAAGGCAAAGATCTGATTTGGGTAGAACCAGGCAGCTACGTTATACTGCACATTAAAGAAGGCGCGAAATTCTATGATTTCATTCCCGTGGTCTACATCATTGGGAAAGACACCCCCAAAGCTCTTACCGTTATACCAGGTAAAGAAATAAGCGCTGCAAAATTGACAGAAATAATTGATTATAAAAATTCTCCAGTGCAAAAAACACTGACCAGCAAAGACAAAGTAACTGGCTTATCGGATTTTAAAAACATAAAGAAACTTAAAACAGGATTTTATAAAATACAAGTCAATCAATTTACATCCGTGAATTTTGATAAGGAAATCTACATAATTTCACGAAACAATATGCTGGCAGGTTCGCAATACTTCACTAGAAAACTGATTGCCTATCCACGCGAACAAATAATTATAAGCATTTCCGGAGAGACTCATGTTAAAAAATAGCCTGATGCTTCTGGCCGCGTTATTTCTTACCGCATGTCAACAGTCACCGGGCTGGCATAAAACGCTTCCTGCAATAAGCTATAGCCCTGTTAAAACTATTGATATGCCCGGAAAAGTCTCAGGCAATTATACTGTCCGCGTAGTTAATGCTGGAATAGAAGTCTATGTTCTAATTGAAAATGGTTATAATGAGTTTATGACTGTCAACAAACTGTCATTATACGGTAATCGATGCGGGTATGAGTCTCAAGAGGAGTTACTCATTCCTCCCGCCTCAGTCAGTACCTATATGGTTCCTAACATTGCATTATTAGGTCTGTGCTATACAGATGATATCAAGATGATTTTCGTAAACAATAAATTCAATGGGTTATCCAGGAATAAAAAGGATACACCTGTCCCTCTCGAAGTGTTGATGCAGTTTAAACTTACTTCTGCAAAAGAAAATGAGGAATATAATGACGTTATTTATAGCTCGTGGAATTAAGAAAATAAGCGTAGCTGCATTCGCTTTAGCAATGACAACTGTCCCAACCTGGGCCTTTACCTACACCATTGATTCCAATCCACAGGGTGCAGCGGTCATTAATGTGATTACAAAGGAAAGAGTCGGTGTGACTCCCGTTAAAGTGGAGATACCAGATACGCAGGAAGGAAAGACTTTCGGTATCCTGTATAAAGACTACCGAAATGTAGCCCTCATGATTTACAAACCAGCGCCAACAGCAGAGAGAGCCTTTACGAACAGTCCGCCGGTTGTGGTCACAAGCGCTCTTCCGGGAGAGTATCCGTTAGGTGTAAATATCGATGAAGCTCGGGATAAAGTAGTTGTTGATTTGCGGCCAGTAATGTCACAACCAGTAATCCTGCAATAAAAAAGGGGCCTTAGCGCCCCTTTTCTTTTTAAGCTACCTGCCGTGTTTTCACACCTAACTGAATCAGTTCTTCTTCGTAAACCCTGTCAATTGCTTCCGCATATGTATATCCGTCACTAATAAGGTCCCAGATTTTGCGACGGTCTGCCGGGTCAGTTGTAAAACAAAGTTCCATCTTACGGTCAACATAAAGACGTACGATTTGCTGTACATTCTCAAAACGGATCATAATCTCCGAAAAAACAAACTTTTCAGTCCTGATCAACTTCATTCTTTCGTACTCTGCTGAGGATGCTGAAATGTATTTGTTCTTCTCCATGGAATCAATCGCCTCTGGTGACTGCTTCATGATAAATTTCCATGGCGAGTTGTTGGCAATTGCGATACCAATTGGAGACTTGTAGAAATCTTCGAAGCTCTGTGTAATACAGATACCAGCACAGTTTGTTTTACGGAAACGACGCCATGCTGCTTCAAGGAATTTCGTAAAGAAATTCACAGCAGCGTCATCACCGTTACTTTCACCGATATATTCCCACGCTTCATCAAGAATGAATAACCGCCGACGTCCATCCTTCTTAATAAACATAGCATGTTGAGCAGCCTGAATAATCGACATCAGCACAACCCACTGTAAATGAGGGGTAGGTTTAAGCTCTTCCAGCTCAAGTACAATAAACCGGCTATCAAAATCAATTGGTGGCAATGATGTGGTGAACCTGCGCCCATAAATACCGTCCTCGCACCACGGCCCCAACTGCACACCAATATCTTTAATCTCTTGTTTCGAGTGGTTTTTACACTTTATGGCAAACCCGGTGACAGATGGTAAATAATTATCCTCAGGTGATTTAGCCTCTTCTATAATTAGGCGAAGCATTTCAGCTTCCTGGTAATCTGTAATATTACCACTACTGGATGCCATCAATTTAATCTGATTAAGAACCATAATAGTTTGTGAAATCAGATCCGATTCCTTGTTTGTGTCATCTTCCCCTTTCGCGATTCCATCCAGATTTTCATCACCAGTGTATTTCTTAACCATAAAAGCGAATGGGTTAAGAGAAAAAGTAGCATCAACGCCAAAATCGATAAACTGGGAATCTTCAAACTGTTCAGCAAGACCCTGATATGAGCGACCTATATCGACGACAAACACCTGAGCGCCATCTGGTGACGCATTAAATTTGCCATTCAGATCCAGCGGTGGAGCGAACTTGTCGGAAGTAAGTATTTGACGCACATCATCAAAATGGTAGAGCGGGTTTATATGCTCACCAGAACACAGATAGTTAAGAATAATGTTGTTTGCTGCAAATGATTTACCTGCCCCGGATGTTGCGCCTACGCATACGTTGTAACTAGCAGATGTTTCAAAAATATCAATCATGACCAGCTGCCCTTCGCGTGTTACAAAGGGTATAACCGGATTCGCAGAGTTTCCTTTCCACGGCCCGAAAATAGGAGCTAAGTGAGCAGCGCCCGTGTTCGTCATGACATCTCCACGATCCATATCTCTGAATGTAGATGGGTCATTACATAACGGTAAAGCTGACATTACGCCTGAGAAGCAAATATAACTGTCATCTGCTACAATTATTTTTTTCTCACTGTAGTAGCTCATCAGACTTTTTGCAGCCGTTTTCACTTTTTCCAGAGTGTTGTCCATGACAATAAATGTCATGTACGTCTGTAGTAATTTTGCTTTATCTTCCAGCTCTCTTGTCAAAGCCGAGTAATCTTTATCCATATCGGCGAGACGAGGTAGATATTTTAGGACAATTGGAATTTTTGACTGGTTATCTGTAATTGCCTTATAACGCAGATATTCTTTCTGTATTTTCTTTTGATATGGAAACTGGACGCAGTAATTGATAATGAATGGTGAAAAAATGGTTTTACTTCCAGTCATCCAGTCAACCACGAGCTCATAAATGGCCCCAAAATTGACATATTCAGGAAATTTAGTCATAGACAGGTGCTTGAAATAACGCTGAGCCGTTTCATCACCATCAGAGGTCAATGAGGAAAAATAATCTTCCCCTACCTCATACTTCCGGCCTGGAATGTTGACCTGTTTGTTAAGTGGCATTAATGAACTGGATTCAAGACCGCCATATTTCCATCTGGAGTCTTTGCCTGGGTTCAATATTTTATCAACGCTGTATAACCACATATCAGCGTCACCTATAATTGGAGAAAGGGTTAACCCTTTCAGTTTTGCCAGAAGGTCTTTAAACAGTGCATCGAGTCGCATTGCTTCGGATTCGCTTGGCGAGAAACCCTTAATAGGTATCCGCACGGTTACCCATAATTCGAAATTCCTGAGCTTTAACTCATCGGCCTGAGTGATTTTTATACCATCAGCAACCTTCAACGGATCATATTGGCTTTTCGTCAGATAGTCGAGTGAGTATACAGTCAGCAGGTCAGCTTTTTCGTTATCCCGCCCCCCCATTCTGTTACCGCGTCGGCGTAACCATCGGGACAATGAAGTATTGACATCAGGTAACGCTGTCAATGTCATTTGCATAATGGACTCAGCAGGGAAATCCATTTTAAACAGATCCGTCATCAGGTTTTGTTGGTTATCATATAATCCAGGTGACGGGTTGCAGACAAAAAAGAAGCCTACTGCATTATCTTCCAGCAAAAAATAAGGCGCATCCACCATTCTGTCGACCACCGGAATGAAGTGACCTAAGTTATATCTTTCCAGTTCTTTTGCGAGACGTGAGTTGTTCATACTTTTTCCTTACATTCCGTGGAACTCTATATACATTCATTGGATCGGCTAGAAAGAACTACCGGTGACTCCGTTCGCCGTTACGCCTTTAGTGCTGCGTTGCTGCTGCTGCATGTTGTTACGAGCGCTATCCTGAACTTCCAGCGGCACAATTCGGGCCGGGTTTTTCAATGCTGAATCACCAGCAACCCACGTTTGAGGTTTGACGTTGACATATACATAACCAGGGAGGTTAAGTGCGTCGTTATCGTCAGTGTAAGGTGCAATAAGAACACGCATGACCTTCCCTTGCCTTAACACGGCCAGAGGTTCCGGAGCGATAACAGCCTGTCGGGTCCCCTGTACCTGATACTGACGCTCCTGATATGAGCTCAGCGTTGGGTTTACAGGCTTACCGTCAAACTCTGAATACAGGCCTTTACCTGCTGGTACCTGCTGTTGCGACACATAACTTGCCGTTGTCAGTGGTTTCACCGGCTGGGGTGTTCCGGAGAACAACGGTTTAGGGCCAGTGCTAACCACTGGTTTTTGTGGGTACTGAACGCCTGGCGGTGGAGTTAAGGATGTTGGATACTTACTATCCGCAATATCCTGCTTTCCCCCATCACCTTCCTTTTTTAAATACTTTAGATCGTCGTGATTGTTAGTGGCTTCCATAATTGCCCGGGGGCCCATACACAGAACGCCTTTTTCAATACCCGGGCATGAGCTCTCAGATTGACCGATGCAACCAGATAAAGTAGTCACCGCAGCAACAGACATGAGTAATTTCGTGATGTTATTCATATGTACGCCTTATTTATCAAAAGGGTTTTTAAGCAACGGTTGTAAATTCAATTTCAACCATCCCTTATAATCAGTCGGTAAGCCATTGCCCAAAAGTCCGTCTTCACGGATCACAGAAGGCATCCCCTGAACGTTATAGACAGAGGCCAGATATAAACCAGTTACGATTGGTTCTACTGAACAATCTTTCAGGCTTTCATGAGGGATAAGACGGCTATTTATATCCTGTGATTTACCTAATAACGACTGAAGAATATCGTAATTAGATACCTTCCCCGCTTTTACAGAACACCACATTTGCTTAACACGTTTAGCCGCTTCGCCGGGACTCGGTAGGATGACAATATCAAAACGCACTGCTTGCCTGTCTTCATTCATCTTTTTCAGGAAATTAATACAATCAGCACAATCAAGAGTAATGAAGATAACCGCCTGACGTTTAAGGGCAGGATTACCGAACTGGATAGTAAAGGCATCCTCAGGCTTAAACGGTGCTTCGCTCAACGGCAGAAAGTAACTTTCCCGGATATCAGCTATCGACTGTACCTGTTTTTTTCGGAGCACATCGTAAGCCTTACCTTCTGAAAAAGAGTAACGGCCCGTAGTGGTAACTAGTGTGAGACCACTACGTTGATCCTCAAACAAGAAAAGCCCACCAGTCGGTAAGTAGATTGCATCAGTTGGTTTGTAAGAACCAAGCTGGCTGACTAATCCGCGTTGTGACTGATTTAAAGCCAGTCCGTTGTCAGCAGCTGCACGGGTTAACGCGGCCGCGTCAGCATCATATTTATCAGAGGCAATAGAATGAGCTGAATTGAGCAGTGCAATAAACGCAAGTGATTTGAAAAGTAACTTTTTCATGATTACTGCTTACCCTCAAAATACTTAGGGTCTATGCCAAATTCAGTCAGCTCACTTTCAAGTTCGGACTCATTTATGTAAGCAACTTCACTTACTGTTGATGGCCGCGTAATGACGTAACTCATATCCAGAACAAGGAAATCACGCGCCCTGTACAGCGCCATAAGCTTGCGGATATAAGGAAGGTAGCCTTCATTATTTCCGTTATGTGCCTTTAAATACTGTTCGTTTAATGCCGAAGGGTTAAGAACAGCAATTTTCACACTGTCATTAAACAGGCTGGTCCCCTTATTAAGGTGCTTACCGATAAACAGCCCAATGCATGTCAGGACAGCGGCAACTATGATGACTTTGACTGTCTTTTCGATGAATGAATATGAGACAGAAAATGTCATCTTTTTCTGTTCACTTTCAACTTCACTTTTTTCAAAATCAGCGTCATTTGTGTCATCATCTTTTCTTGGTTCAGTCATGTTTATTTCGCCGCTAAATTGGTTGGAATGGATGCACCGTTAAGGACGACAAAAGTCGCATTAATACCCGGAGAAAGCTCTACAACCGGCCACTGCTGATCAATTATGTGGGTATACCAGTCTGTCAGCTTGTTTAATCCTCCCGAGACCATACCACTTGCGCTCACAGCGCCAAGAGCACCAATGTTAGGTCCCTGGAATTGTGCTTGTGAGTTAGGATCGATATTCAGCTGACTAACTTTGCTTGGGCTCAGTCCCTGCGCCAGCGCGCTAAGGCCACCGGCTAAGGCACTACCCATAATAGCGTTACCGTTTCGGGAGATAAGCGTACCTTTGATACCGGCTTTTCCGTCGATTTCACTAACTGCGTATGCCTCCAGTTTGATATCAAAGCTTTTCCCTTTGGAATTTACACAGCTCAGACTTGTTGTGCGGATATAGACTCGTTCAGAGGCCATATCTCCACGAGCGGTACCCAGGAGGTTACAATCACGAAGATCCATTCTGTAGTTATTGGGTAAGAAAACATCGCGTTTAACCCTGAACGTTACTCCCAACGGTTCCTCCTGAGACGATAATGATGTCGGCGCTTCCACACCTGTCACCAGAACTGCATAAAGTTGGGAAGTAGCAGGCAAATACTGGTCTTCAGAGCGTTTTGAGTGACGTGCATTGCTATCTATTGGCTTAGTGCCATCACCTGCCACGGCAGGCGCTCCGGCTTTAACAACTCGCTTTTGGTTAGCGTTCGTAATGTTCTTTTCAACAATTGGTGTCACTTCAAGGACACCGTTATTGGCAGTGGTAATGCTGTTACTGGTAATTGTGCGCACCAGCTGGGTACGTTGAGGTGAGATACCGCCTGCGACTGGTATTTCCTGATTGCGATTTGCCACCGCATCACCATTAAGCTGATAGGCTGGATTTTGCTGCTGATTGTCATTGGCCTGCTGGCCTACGCGGTTATCGAGGCTACGATTACTTGCCGGGCCCTTACCATTCTGCATATCTGAAATTTGTTGGTTCAGCTGCTTAAGTTGCGCTTTTAGCTCACTTATCTCACTGGAATTTTCAGACTTATATTTCTCCATCTGCTTAACCTGATCCAACATGGATTGTTGGTCTTTACGGTTTTCCTGTTGAACAGTTTGCAGAAAACGCTTCTGTCCCTCTTCATCCATATTGTGGATAGAAGAAGTATCCAGAAGGTTAGTAACTGGCTTAATTTTTTTTGATTTCTGGTTTGAATCATCTCCCCCCATAAGCGTGAGAGTCGCCATCACAAGAGCCCCAAATGCTACGATGAGTAGAAAAGCCATTCGAATGGCTTTATTTTCTGCCCACAATTCCTTCAGCTTCAAAGTTTTCATTATGTTGACCTTTATTACCTGGAGGTAAATATCTCTTTACCCTCAATGACCTGATCTTTTCATCTATTTGCGGTACAGAGTAAGGAGGCTCAGCCCGTAAATTTTTGAACACGTTATTTTCAAGATGCTCATAGAACTGACTCTCACTCTCCAGTTCAATTTGAGGGTTCTCTCTTGCTTGTTCATGAGTCCTGGACCCATCCGGCTCAGTTAGAGTGATGATTTTTTCATCGGATTTTTTACCCTTGCTTAAGTCAATATTTTTCTCACGAGCTATAACTTCGTCAGAAAGCAATATGTCCGAGTCATAAACCTTAAAATCATCAAATTCAGGGAGTTCGGTTTCTTGCACTGTATATTCCGTGGGCAAAATCTGAACCAGCTCAGATCGTTCCTTTTGGACATTTCCGATAAAAAAACCAACGCCTAAACCAACACTGAACAAAATGACCCAAGCGAATACTGAAAAGTTACTTTTCTTTCTCATTCATTAATCAGACTTGGCCGTTTAGTTACACGTGACTCTCGCTCCTGGTAGAGTTTGTCACGAAGAATATACAGCTCTGTTTTTTCACCAGGTTGCAAGAATGCTTTATCAAAAATCGCAGTGGCAATAACACCTGGCGTAATGCATTTTTGGTCATCAACAACCGCTGGATAAGTCAGGTTATTTTGAACAAGAACGACATCTACAAGTTCACGAGCACCGATAAGGCGTTGACCAAGCTTCGCATAAAAGTTAAATCGGCAAGGTGATTTTTCGTTATTAGGGATAACCGAGAGTTTATCCAACTGAAGTGCAAAACCGGTTGGTACTTCACCATTAGCAACCGGATAAAGGATATCGATGATCCTCTGCTTACGATCATCCTGAGCAATCGCTTTTTCGTCAAGCTCACCAGATTGTGCTTGCTCCAGCAGCACTTTATTCGTGTTGGAAGCTATATGGCGATCACGTTCAATAGCCATGTTTTGCGTTAACTGAGTTTGAACACGAATCATGGCTCCGGGCACATCTATAGGAATCAGCGTCAGGTTATAAGTTGATTCTGGCACCCCTTCTTCGGCCAGCATAATGCCTACAGGGGCATCTTTTACTGTCGTAATGAAGACACTGCCACCTTCAACATAGATAGTTGTATCTTCTGAAGGTGCGGTTGTTGAAACACTTACGTTCTTAAATGAAGTCTGGATGCGGTTTTGTAAACCTAATGAAACAGGAAGAACAATATTTCCCCCTGGAGGTACAGTAACGTTTTGCATTGGTTGATAACGCTTCTTAGCCTCATTGACTGCCTTTTGACCAGGTCCTTCCGAGGGTGCATTGTTCATTAACGAATCGGTCATTGAACGAACAGCAGCAGAAGAAGCGCTAGTCTGGGATAGCCCTGGAGCAGCAGGAATAGCAGTAGTCGGGCGATTTGGATTAATCGGTGGCTGGTTACTGTTTATAGGAGGTTGGGTAACTGCCAAGGCTCCTGGCACTTGTTTAACGGCATTGGTCACAATATCCATTGCTTTGGCCGAGTCAGGCGGCTCATCAAAGGCTTGGGTATTTACTGCTGACGCAGGAATACTGAACGGTTCATCAGCATGAACAACTGGAGCCAGCACGTTTAATGTGATTAGTAGTCCTAAAAGTTTTCTTTTCATATTATTGGGCTTCTGCTTCGTTCTGTTGCTGGATCATGTCGGTATTTTCAGTAAACTCTTTTTCCAATACCTTCCCGTTAACTGTTACTTTTTTGATATTTGGGGTACCTGAATACTGGTTCAGGTAAAGGATTCGAGGCCGTCCGCTTTTGACGCTCAAAACCATCTCAAAGGTCCAACGCTCAGATTGTTCTTTATCAGAAACGTTAAGGAATTTCGTTTTACGGGTTCCCCAGACATAAAGAACGTTATCACCCGGAAGAAAGCTCACATCCTCTGCAACAAAGGTCTGATCAACTTTCCTCGCCAGCATTAAATCAGAGGCTTTTTTGAGCTCAGCTTCTAAAGCTGACTGCTTAGATGCTGGAAACATTTTTAAAATATAACCAGTAACGAAATTCACGTTCTTGGGGTTTATGTTGCCCAATGTGGTTGCTATAAATAGGCCCCATTGCGTCTTATATGACTCACTAGCTTTACTGCCAGCAACGGATACTTCCTCAGTCATATCTGGAGGTATAGCAATGATCTCTGTGGTTGAAAAAAAAACAACTTTGATAACCAAGAGACCAGCAATCACGGTCAAAAGTCCGTTGTTAAAAATTAACTTTTTGTCCCGTTGAATTAACTGGCTATAGGTCAGTTCAGCACCCGTTTTTTTCCCTATTTTGGGAGTTTCGAGCTCTTTTGATAAATTCAGGATCGACTTAGGACGCTGCATTTTGTCAGTGCTATAACTTTCTGCCTTTTCAACCTGGACATCATCAGCCTCATCATCCTTTGATTTATCAGCTACCTTCTTCTTAGGCACAAACCTGAAGAAGTTCATGACGTTTTCTAAAAGTGACTTTTTCTCGCTCATTACTTCTCCGGGATTAATTTAGCTGTACAGCACTCGCATAAAAGGGTCAGAAAAATATCGACTCTGGAAAACAGTTCTTCCCGGCAGAAAACCATTCCACCAAAGTTTGTGTTTCAGTCTTCCCCGCACCGCGCTTTCCTTTGCTTTGTTGTATGCAATCCAGTAAACAACTGCGGTAACTGATGCAATGGACATACATTCAAAAATATTCCCGAACGCAAGAAGGCCCATAACTACGCCGATCTGCTTGGCATCAAAAAACAATATCAGCAAAGGTAGATTAATCCGGTATGGAAATCGGTATGTGTAATTGTTATCCATTTACTTAGCACCATTTCTGAACATGGTCTCTATTGTACAGGTAATAAAAAGGGGACTTTCGTCCCCTAATTGTTGTTTTGCGTTTTTAGCAAAATTTATTTTTACAGCGCAACACCTGCATCCAGGAAACCGGAGATGATTTTTTCGCCATTCGCAAGGATCATCATCATGAGGAAGGAAACCAGCGCCAGGCCTGGGTTCGGACGACCGATAGAGAAATAAAACGCAGAGAACAGCATACACGCGGCCAGTGCTTTACCTGGCGCACCGCTTAATGCTTCAGACAGCTGGGTCCAGATTTCACCCAGAGCGCCATCGTCACCGCCCGCTAGGGCAATAGAGGAAAACAACGCAGCGCACAGCAGAGCTACAAATACCTGGAACACTTTATTGCTGACCATATTACGCAGGTTGTCAGACAGGGTGAAGGCAGCAGTACCGTTCATAGCCATAGATTTCTGGATCATTGTGAAACTCCTGAATGCAAAAATTGGTTTAGGTTTTCTGGCGCTAACCAGCAATTTGAGAATACCCAGGGTTAATTTTTAATTTCGAATCTATAGAACATTTTTTTTATAAAAAAACGGGGAAATGGCAGGACCCATTAAAGTCACTTTTTCGCAAAGCTTAAAAAGTCATCCTATGGGTGAAATAAATCCTTTCTATATGGGCATAGGTAACCACACAACCAAAGATAACCACATGATTTTATTGTGATTAATTTTCAACACCGACATCTGTTCAATTTTGCATCCAAAATCACCTTTTCGGTATTATGTTTCAAAAGGCACTTTCTGAAATGGAAAAATGCATTTTTCGCGTTCAAAAAAGTCACTTTCGTGTTGTTACAACCCAATCGAATTGAGAAAAGTCACTTTTAACTCACCTTTGGTCGGGGGCTTAAACCCAACTTCTGTAATTGCCTCAGTCAGGACAGCAACAAAAGTCACTTTTGTGGCTAACAAACATAGACGTCAGATATCAGGTTTACTACCGGGATACTATAATTGGTAGTTTTCATGTATTTTGGTCCGGTTTTCTCTGAAAAATGCTCAAAAAATTAAGAAAATGGAGAAAATTTGAAGATTCTGTGTTCAATATAACTTATTGAATTTTGGTGTTTTCATATCACAATCAGAGTAATTATCTGAAAGCAAGCGGTTGCATCTACCTTATCGGGATATAATCTGCTATATATGCCAAAAAATGCAACCTTTCCCTCTTCACAACCTTCATTTCAAAATGTAAATTTAGGAATACTCTGAAGTGTGTCGTGAATGGAATATCATGAAAATCAAGCTTATTTCGGTTTTGGGTTTAGACCTTAAAATTTCCTTAAATAACAATATCTTAACCATGAGCTGTAATCTTGACGGTCTTAGTATTTTCGTAACCCGTCGTATTATTCGCAACTCAAAACTGACCGAATCAGAAATTTTCGCAAAAATCGATTCGGATTGGGTCAGTAAAATTTTTGCTATAAATATCAGGCAGATAAAGAACGTCCTAGAATCAAACGTTTCCGTAATACCGGTACAGAGTCAACCTAAACAGGTTAGCGTATTGGTTGACGAACACGTTCCAGCATTCAAAAATTTTTGATTAATAGTCTTCAAATCTACAGGGTTAATCGGAATTATTTCCAATTCCAGCCAGCAATGTCGTTTTCTAATGTCAAAAAAATACCCCCTTACCTGGCGATCTTTTCCTGATAGGATATGGAATATCTGAGGGGAGATATATATGTGGATAACGACCAACAACGAAATCATTTGTGACACTGAGCCGAATTCTGCCGGATTTATTGAAATCCAGCGGCCCTGTCCGGACTGTCTAGGTTCTGGTATTAATTGCAATCATTGCTCTGGCACCGGCGTACTCCCTGCTGTATTGGAAAAAGTTATTCCTGTGTATGAGTGGGCTGCCAAAAATTCGCTAAAATTTCCATTTATATCACCTGAGCAGACCCTAATTAGAAAGTGGCTGGAAATCAGATTATCGACTTCCAATCAGGGTAAAAATCATTTCCATTCTTCACTGGTCCAGGTTTTGGATAAAAGTAACTTTCCTACCAAATTGCAATATAGGTGTCTGCGGCCAACTCAACAAGAACATAAAACGGTTGCCAGCCTGACGGTCAGACCTTATAACGCAAAAATCGGGGCCTGTTTAAATCTCGATCTCACCGTTAGAAAAATTGAGGTGCTAACTCGTAAGTTTTCTATCGAGAGCTTTTCCTCATTACTGTTGGAAACCACTGACCACCGGCATTTTATTGCCTATGATTCGAATCCATCCCGACATAGTCCCGGGGATATTCTACGTTGCAACATTCAGGTAGTTAAACGACTCTGGATCAATAATATGAGTATATTGCAGGTTAAAATTGTCAATACTTCACCTGGAGATTTATAAGTGGCTGACAACAGAAATCCCTCAAGCTTTACAGAGGTACTTGTTACTCTTTATGCTTCGAAATAATAAATTGCCAGAGATTCAGCTATTGCAGGATTTCTTTAGAAAAAACCACAAGTTATCCTTAACCTGTGACCAGACTAAAGTTGATTTCACTTCAAGTGAAATCACTCCCCTGCTCTCTAAAGATAAAAGTAACTTTTCTCAGGATAAGGTCTTTTTGACAGGGCCGATTATGCATGGCCGATATCAACCTTTGTGGTTTGCCATTTTGCTGGACTTGAACGCAAGACAACCAACCGAACAAGGCCTTCAATTCTGTTTTTCTCTTGGCGAACTGATAGAAAAAACAGACAGAGTTTCAGAGGCTATAGGTCTGCGTAAAATTTGTTATACCCCGGGTGAGGTTTTGTTCTTTTTGTTGATGATGATTGAGTTCAGGATAGAGATACAAACAGATAATATTCGTCAGACCTGCGCTGTATTTTCAGAAATCAGTCACAATGTTGATTGTGATGCGGTCAACCGGGTTAGTTTTACTGTTAATCCCAGGATTGTCACGACTCTGTTGGGACTGACTAATGCAGTATCAGTTTTTCTGACAACGCTTTTTTTTGCCAAACGGCCCGAGGTTTTTGACCTTCACCAAAAGTTACTTTCGGAAAAAGAAGTCAAATCCCTTTCCGAAATCGCTCCAGCAACATTTAAACACGTACAGTTACTAGGTCGATTTGGATTTATCACTTACACAAAGAAAAGAAAATTGTTTGATATTCATAGTATTAGCGTTTTTGTTGAGGGTGTTAGTCCATTGTGATTTTCAAAAAAAAGTAACTTTCGAAAAAAATCGCTCACTAGCAGTTTTAACCACCTAGCGAGAAGTTTTTACAGAAAATTACTGTAGAGTCTAATTTCTGGGTTGAATTGCTCAAAGGTCATAAAATGAAGATAAATAGAGAAGCTGATTTTTTTATCTCCACAGTACGGAGCGGTCGGACTGTCAAAAATTTGCGTGAATTTAGTGACGCAAACCCCGACATTTGCCATAAAGCAGTTAATGGTCAGCCATTTCTGATTGATCCCCGGGCATTAGGATTAGTGCCAAACTGGAACTGCCGTGAGATGGGCCTGGGAGAGGCTTACTACCAACTACCTAAACCTTCTCAACATATACAGAATCTGAAAGCCGCATTTTTAAGCGGGGCCGATATTGATCCTATTACAGTTGTGATTGTAGAAGGTCGGCCCTTAGTCCGTCAGGGGAACTGTCGTACACGAGCAGCCCTGCTAGCGCTAAAGGAATCTGGTCTGCCGATTCTAATTAGATTGAGGGAATTTCAGGGAGACGAGATCGAGCAGGAATGGCATTCATTGGATGGGGCGAAATCATTGCAGCTTTGTCCTGTTGGACGTGGAGTTGCCTATATCAGACTAGTTAATGACGCCGGGATGTCGGTAGACATGGTAGCGCAGCGTGAGAATATTTCCGAAATGGCCGTGAGGCAACTTATTTCTCTTGCGACTATCGATGATGAGCTGAAAATTTTAATTACTCAGGAAGTTATTTCTTACACACTCTGTCTGGAATTAATTCGTGACCTGGGCGAAAAGGAAGCGCTGGAGAAAATCCGGGGAGAATTAAACGCAAAGCTCCAGGTCATAGCTAATTCAAAAGAGGGTGACTCACTTCCTCTGAATGTTTCTGAAGTAATGACTGCACCAAACTCTCGTAAATCTGTCAGGATCACTAAAAAATCATTGGGTTTTCAACCCATCCCTCGTAAATTAGCCCAGAATCTTGCGGCCAGTTCTAAAGAGGTTTCAAAAAGGTTACGGGCCTCGCTTCCGGCTGAGTTTGATCTTGAACAATTTGGTCCGAACGAAAAAATACCAATTGAGCTCGACAAGCATTTAATTGAGCTGATTTTACAGTCAGAAGCCTCAGTTCTAGATCACGAGGTGAAACTTCAAAGGAAAACGACTAAGGGCAAACTTTCACATTCGACTCAGGCAGCTGATGTTGAGAACAATACAATACCTGCTTCTGATGAAGCAACAAATGAACCCTTGAACGATCAACCTTCAAGCAATCAGAATAAAGAATTTTCATTGCTAAATTTGCATTCTGCTGTATGAAATGTGTTTACTTGGTATCACTAAATGCTGGAGGATCTAACTATGTCTGATTTTAAATGCGCTGAAATGGATGGCATTCCCCCGTTTCCTGAAAATGGCGAGCCTGTAGCTGTTACGGTCCCTCCTGTCATCATGAATAATTTTCCTCTTGCTGATCCAGAAGAGGATTGAGGTCTGCCGTAATTTTTTCCCTTCATAACTGCAGGGGTGATGCAATCATCCCAAAATTCAATACATATCAATAATCTAGCAATCCTTCATTTAATAAACACTGGATAAATATTATATTTTTAAATTTTCTGAATGTTTATGACTAATACTAAAAATATAACCCCACCCTTCTCTCTCATGTTTTAAAAATAGGGTCTATACAAGGCGTTTTTATTTGATTTAATGGTGTCATCTACAAACGCTAGGGGGGGGATTCAATGAAACATTCAAATGAGCAATGGTTTTCTGTTGACGGTCAGTTAATTGATGAAAAATTTGTTTTCAATATTCATGAGTTCAATGGCTCCGCCCGGTATGAAAAAAGTTATTCATGTTCATATTGTAAAGGGTCCGGCCGTCATCGTTTGAGCTATGCAAACTCTACTGGTGCATGTACTTCCTGTAAAGGTACTGGTAAACAAGGCACCTTAATTAAAGAATGTTATACCCTGAAAGAGCTTTTCAAAAAGAATTATTCAGCAGCTCAAAAAGTTGTAACTTCAACCACCTGGCGGCGGCAAAGGATGGATAATTTAACTCCACTGGAGCATAAAATCATATCAGCAACTGATAAAAATCCATTCCTTAAGATTCTTACACTTACCATTCAAAGCGGTCGTCAACTTTCTGCTAAACAAATTGCAGTCGCTGAGCGAATCCTTTCAGAAATCCACTAACCCTCAAATGCACAATGTCACTGTCAAAAGATGGTGACATTTTTTTATTTACTCCCCTTATCGGGAAAACCCAAAAATTTTGCATGATATTATTCTCATATAGACCTATGAGTGTCTTTGAAAAGTTACTTTCGCGGCCTCCCTCATAAAAAGGTTCATTATGAATTTACCACTATTCTTAAATCGTACTGCTATAGCTGTAGGCCTTACGTTGGCTTCCGGTGTGTTATCCGTTGCGCACTCACGTGTATACGAGTACACCTTTACCGATATTAACGGGGTCCATAAAAGTGTCTCAGAAAGCGCCCCATATCTTAACCCCCAGGGCAATTTTAACGCCCTTCTCATTGGAGGGTTAGATCAACAAATCCGTATCTCCGTTTCTCGCGATGAAGATAACAGCTCCATTTATAGCACTACAACCGGCATCATTACTGTTGATGACCGAATCTCGTCTTCAAGCGGCAATAGTTTCTACGGTAAATCTGTCACGATCCCCCCTCTTAGTGATGGCCGCTACACCATCAAATCCGAAATTTTAGACTCAAAATCAGCTGTGGTATCAACAACAACTCACCCTGTTTTTATTGATACCGTGGGGCCTACGTCTGATAACTTTTCGTTTCCATGGGTACCAGGTTATGACATGGTGGTATCAGGTTCTCGATGGGAACTTGGACGTGGTCAGGAATCTATAATTTACCTCGCTGTCAAAAACATCAATGATTTGTCAGGTTTTGATAAAGCGGTAGTTCAGATCATTAAACCCGGTGGCTCCGTATACTCAAGTTATACAATGTCTTACGATGAAGGCTCTAAAGGTGCAACAGCCCCTATTACTAAAAGTGGCATGAATAAAGCTGACTGGATGCCTGTTTCAGACGCTGATACTGACTTTAAATTTCGCGGCTTACTCTATGATAAAGCTGGCAACGTCTCTCAGGTTCCAGACCAGACCTTTGTATTCGACTCATCGCCGGGAGAAAGTGAATTATTTGCAGTAGAAGATCCAACTGCTACAACAAGCGTCATACCTGGTTTCGAAAAAGGATATGTTAAATACACTGCTGGTATGACTGTAGATACAAACCCAGTTACTCTTATTTATAGATTACCAAGGACAAATTATCGTGCAAATAATAAAGCGGGATTATCTTTTGGTTCCCTATTAACTGAATCTAATGGTTACGTTTATATCAAGCAGACTATTCCTGTTGGAACATCATTTGTTATTCATAACGGATATCAATATGGCGGAGGAAATTCTTCATATAACGTTAAACTGGGAGAGAACGCTCCAAAATCACCAGTAATCAGATCAAGACTAATGACTTTCTCAACAGTAGGCAGTTTTGACTATGGTCAGAAGCTTTTTAAAAATGAAGAACTGCCTGGTGAATATCAAACTGCATCTATAACTGTTGACGCAAGGGATTATGTACAATCTTTTTACAATGCAACACAAGCAAGGGAAGTCTGCTCAATACCCGTTGGAGAAACAACATGCACTGGAACTTTTTCCTACAAAATTAATAAAGGAAATGGTTACATTGCGCATTATTTCTTAGTGCGCAGTCCTGATAAGAAATTAACTTCCGACCAATTTGAAATTAGAAGTATTTGGAATACAGATTTAATTCCAAAAATTACAGGATTTGATTATAGAGAAGCTAATAAATCTATTCTGGTCTATGTTACTCAACCTGGTAATGGTAACTGGAGAGAAGTATTGAGGTTAGCTAGTGTCGAACTTTTTGACACATTATCTGGAACGTCACTTTTAGCCGGTTCAAAAGTGGCAATGTCAGGTGATGATTATACCTATGCCCTTGATTTATCGAAGTTACCAGAAGGGAAGTATGATCTTGCATTCAGAGCAAAAGATACATTTAATAATACTTCCCAACTTCCTTTTAAGTCTATTGTTGTGGATAAAACGCCCCCTTCTCTCTCTATCTCTTATGATGGCGCACCTCTAATATCTGAAAGTACGGTGTACGGATTAGAAAACATATCAGTATCTGTAACTGATTCATTGAGCGAATCGAAGATTTACCAAATGGTTCTTCAAGGCGGACCTACATCTGATGATGTTGAATTAGGTTTTACTAAAAATACGGATGGAACCTATACCCCACTCTATCCAAGATTATTTCCGTCTCTCGATGAAACAACAGATAAATACACCCTTTTAGTTAAAGCTATAGATGATGCAGGTAACATGTCATCTAAATCTATCCGCTTTGCCTACTACCCTAAGAACCTTATTGTTCTTGATAAACTAAATACCCTGGCAGTCAATAAGGCGATAAAATTATCTTCTGGTGAGCCATTAGCCGTTCTTAAAGCAAGCCAGTTGCGTCGTAATGATGGTTCGCTTGCAAAAGGCGTCCAAACAGCACTAATTACTGTAAGGGGTGATTCAGCATTCCCAATTAGTGTTATTGGCAATGTTGTAGCCCCTGGAGAAACAAAGGAAATTCAAATAGATTTAGGTGCTGTTGGAAACGATGTAGTGATCCCAATATTCCCTGGTATTAATGGTGTTGTTGGTTCATCTGGATTTATAGTTGAATTTCCGCAACTCAAATAAACTTATATTCACTCATAAAAACCAGTTCATGTGACTGGTTTTTTTTATTTTTATTAACAGTTTTATTTCAATCCCTACCCTTTAATCGCTTTATGATAACCGCTCAGGCCCTCCCCCTGTTCGCAGTCCTGCTTCGGGAGGCCGGGCGGCTTTCTGATACCCCGGCAGGACAAAACAACCCCCTTGTTCGCAGTTCTGCTCCGGGTGGCCCAGCGGCTTTCTGATACCCCGGCAGGACAAAACAACCCCCTTGTTCGCAGTTCTGCTTCGGGAGACCCTGCGGCTTTCTGATGCCCCGGCAGGACAAAACAACCCCCTTGTTCGCAGTTCTGCTTCGGGAGGCCCAGCGGCTTTCTGATACCCCGGCAGGACAAAACAACCCCCTTGTTCGCAGTTCTGCTTCGGGAGGCCCTGCGGCTTTCTGATGCCCAGTAGGTCAACCCGACATCTTTGTTAACTGCTTTGCTTCAAGTAGCCCTGTAGCTTTGTGATCGCCCGGTGTGACAAAACAACCCCCTTGTTCGCAGTCATGCTCCGGGAGCCCCAGCAGCTTCCTGATAGCCAGTCACATTAAAACAACCCCCTTGTTCGCAGTCCGGCTCCGGGTGGCCCAGCGGCTTTCTGATACCCCGGCTGGACAAAACAACCCCCTTGTTCGCAGTTCTGCTCCGGGGGGCCCTGCGGCTTTCTGATCCCCCGGCAGGACAAAACAACCCCCTTGTTCGCAGTCCTGCTCCGGGAGGCCCTGCGGCTTTCTGATGCCCAGTAGGTCAACCCGACATCTTTGTTAACTGCTTTGCTTCAAGTAGCCCTGTAGCTTTGTGATCGCCCGGTGTGACAAAACAACCCCCTTGTTCGCAGTCCTGCTCCGGGAGCCCCAGCAGCTTCCTGATAGCCAGTCACATTAAAACAACCCCCTTGTTCGCAGTCCGGCTCCGGGTGGCCCAGCGGCTTTCTGATACCCCGGCAGGACAAAACAACCCCCTTGTTCGCAATGCTGCTTCGGGTGGCCCAGCGGCTTTCTGATACCCCGGCAGGACAAAACAACCCCCTTGTTCGCAGTTCTGCTTCGGGAGGCCCTGCGGCTTTCTGATGCCCAGTAGGTCAACCCGACATCTTTGTTAACTGCTTTGCTTCAAGTAGCCCTGTAGCTTTGTGATCGCCCGGTGTGACAAAACAACCCCCTTGTTCGCAGTCCTGCTCCGGGAGCCCCAGCAGCTTCCTGATAGCCAGTCACATTAAAACAACCCCCTTGTTCGCAGTCCGGCTCCGGGTGGCCCAGCGGCTTTCTGATACCCCGGCAGGACAAAACAACCCCCTTGTTCGCAATGCTGCTTCGGGTGGCCCAGCGGCTTTCTGATACCCCGGCAGGACAAAACACCCCCCTTGTTCGCAGTTCTGCTTCGGGAGGCCCTGCGGCTTTCTGATGCCCAGTAGGTCAACCCGACATCTTTGTTAACTGCTTTGCTTCAAGTAGCCCTGTAGCTTTGTGATCGCCCGGTGTGACAAAACAACCCCCTTGTTCGCAGTCCTGCTCCGGGAGCCCCAGCAGCTTCCTGATAGCCAGTCACATTAAAACAACCCCCTTGTTCGCAGTCCGGCTCCGGGTGGCCCAGCGGCTTTCTGATACCCCGGCAGGACAAAACAACCCCCTTGTTCGCAATGCTGCTTCGGGTGGCCCAGCTGCTTTCTGATACCCCGGCAGGACAAAACAACCCCCTTGTTCGCAGTTCTGCTCCGGGTGGCCCTGCGGCTTTCTGATGCCCAGTAGGTCAACCCGACATCTTTGTTAACTTCTTTGCTTCAAGTAGCCCTGTAGCTTTGTGATCGCCCGGTGTGACAAAACAACCCCCTTGTTCGCAGTCCGGCTCCGGGTGGCCCAGCGGCTTTCTGATACCCCGGCAGGACAAAACAACCCCCTTGTTCGCAATGCTGCTTCGGGTGGCCCAGCTGCTTTCTGATACCCCGGCAGGACAAAACAACCCCCTTGTTCGCAGTTCTGCTCCGGGTGGCCCTGCGGCTTCATGACAACCCCACAGGGTAAAACAACCCCCTTGTTCGCAGTCCTGCTCCGCGTGGCCCAGCGGCTTTCTGATACCCCGGCAGGATAAAACAACCCCCTTGTTCGCAGTCCGGCTCCGGGAGGCCAGGCGGATTTCTGATATCCCGACAGAGTAAAACAACCCCCTTGTTCGCATTGCTGCTTCGGGTGGCCCAGCGGCTTTCTGATACCCCGGCAGGACAAAACAACCCCCCTGTTCGCAGTCATGCTCCGGGTGGCCCAGCGGCTTTCTGATACCCCGGCAGAGCAAAACAACCCCCTTGTTCGCAGTCCTGCTCCGGGTGGCACAGCGTATTCCTGACAGACTGGCATGACAAAACAACCCCCTTGTTCGCAGTCCGGCTCCGGGAGGCCAGGCGGATTTCTGATATCCCGACAGAGTAAAACAACCCCCTTGTTCGCAGATCTGCTCCGGGTGGCCGAGCGGCTTCATGACAGCCAGACAAGACAAAACAACCCCCTTGTTCGCAGTTCTGCTCCGGGTAGCCCAGCGGCTTCATGACAACCCGACAGGGTGAAACAACCCCCTTGTTCGCAGTCCGGCTTCGGGTGGCCCAGCGGCTTTCTGATACCCTGACAAGACAAAACAACCCCCTTGTTCGCAGTGCTGCTACGAGTGGCCCAGCGGATTCCTGATACCCCGGCATGACAAAACAACCCCCTTGTTCGCAGCCCGGCTTCGGGTGGACCAGCGGCTTTCTGATACCCCGGCAGGGTAAAACAACCCCCTTGTTCGCAGTCATGCTCCGGGTGGCCCAGCGGCTTTCTGATACCCCGGCAGGGTAAAACAACCCCCTTGTTCGCAGTCATGCTCCGGGTGGCCCAGCGGCTTTCTGATACCCCGGCAGAGCAAAACAACCCCCTTGTTCGCAGTCCTGCTCCGGGGAAACTCTGCGGCTTTCTGATGCCCAGTAGGTCGCCACCCTGTGTCTTGTACACAGTCAATATCAGGAATGGACGATGAGGGTTTGGGAGGGTAGGGGAGGGAGGGGGAGAAATCGTGATCATTGGACATGAAAAAAAGATGCGTAATTTTAAATGTTAGGTATAAGACCTAGCATGAAAGCTGTAGAATTTACCAAATCGGAATATTTTTACAGTTATTGATTATTTTCCTTTTATATCAATATTTTGAATTTAGGTTGTACACAAGACGAACAAATTGAATTGTGCGCGAAAAGTTATTTTGAGCGCTAAATGCGTTAAATGTGCATTACAATGCACTTTTAACTTGTAATGCGCTCAAGCCTCATTAATAATGTGAAAACTAACCTAAGGAGATACCATGAGCATACTAGATGATATTCGTACGATCGGCCTGAAAATGAAAAATGAACAAGCAAGCCTTAAGGAAATTATCCTTGAGTCAAGCCGGGTAGATGTTTCTGATGAACAGGTCGATGGATTAGACCGTCTTATCTATAACCACTGTTTAAATAAAAAAACTCTCTCTGATTTCTTTGGTAAATCAAGAAATACATTTAGTAGAATTCTTTCCGAACTACATGAGAAACAGGTAATTGGGGAACCCATTTTCCAGAACAAGAGTCACCTGTATACCCGGTGGGATGTGCAAAAAATAATTGATGCAATGGGCACAATTCAATATCGCGAAATGTATTTACCGCGAGTCATCGTGATTGAGAACCACAAAGGTGGAACCGGTAAAAGTACAACAACAGTAACACTCGCTACCGCAGCTGCTTTGGATCTTAATCTAAATGCAAGAATCCTTGTAATTGACCTGGACCCGCAAGGTTCATTGGGTAATAACCTTATTCATACCACTAGCGATGATAGTGTTTATCTGACTATTACCGACGTTTTGCTTAGTGAAATTGAAGATAATGATTTCACTCAGTATATAAATCAAGGTTACACGGAAGAACAAATAATTGGGGCGATGGCCTTTTCTACACATTTACCTAACATGGATGTAATAACAGCTTTCCCGACTGATGACAGATTTACTGACAAATACTGGAGTCTGGATAAGGAAGCAAGACTCAAGCTACTAACTCGGTTTCGCGATGTAGTTATCCCTGTATTGAAAGAAAAGTACGATCTCATTTTTATTGATACACCACCGCAAGATTCTCCAATCATTTGGTCAACAAATGAGGCGGCTGACGCAATTCTTGTTCCGATTACACCCCGTGAATATGATTTTGCTTCTACCACAAACTATATGATTACTATTTCAGACCGTCTGGCACAATTGCCCTCCAAAGGCGAAAACATTAAATGGCTAAATGTATTGGCTGTGAATGTAGATGACAGAAGCCAGCATGAGATTCGTACTTTAAATAAACTTGTAAGAACTGTACGTGACCGTTTCATGACAACAAATATTAAACATTCAGAAGCTTTCGTTGCAGCAGCTGAAAAAGGTCGCACTGTACTCGATATTAAAAAATCAGAAGAGCTCTGTTCTTCAAAGCAGTATGATATTGCGGAAATGTCTGTTCAGTCTGTATATCAACAACTTATCAATGAGATTAAAAGCTTTTCAGTTAGGGAGGACAGTGAATAATGAGTGATGTTGAACGCGGTACGAGCAAAGACAAGTACTTGACCGGAAACGCAAAGCGTACATTTGTTGATCAAAAAAGCGGGCTTCCGCCTCTAAAAGCTCCTTCTGTACAAAAACGCCTATTTACTCTGTCAAATGGTCGTAAAGTAGAAGCTCGCTACGTAGTCGTTCCTGGTTCAGAAGTGGCAGAGAAGACGCTAGTTCATGAGCTAAACCCTCGAAATCAAGAGGCAATTGACGACCTTTCAACAAGGGAAATACTCCCCCTTATAAAAGAAAATGGGGTTACTACTGAAGCTATTGCTGTATACCGCGACGGTAAATATTACCTGATTGAGGGTAGTCGGCGTCGTTATTGCTGCATCAAATGTTTGGCAGACCTGCCGTTATGGGCATTTGATGAAGAGGTAAGTCGTGAAGATGTCGATTGTATTGTAAATGCTGCACAAACAGCGAAAAGGTTCTCATATCGTGAAGTGGGTATTAAGTACCTTCAAATCATGAAAAATGAAGAGTTCAAAACCAATGAGGAACTTGCTTCTTATTTTAACATTAGCGTTGAGTCGGTAAGAAAGAGAATCCAGGCGGCTAAAGTTAACGAAGAACTAATTAGAATTTTCCCTGATAGTGAAGGGATACCTAATACTTACTATGGTAAATTGGCTAAAATTGAAAAAGTTGCTATTGCCCATAAAATCCCTTTGTCAGAGCTAACATCTGAAGTCGGGACAGAAGACAATAAGATCATTAACGTTAATGATATTGAGGAAGTCCAGAAATCCATTTTAGATGGTTTGCATTCAGTACTTACCATTCTCTGTAATGATGCAAATAAACCGCCTAAATGGACTGTGTCAGATATTATAGATTTCGAAGATAAGGATACTTACGCACGTGTCAGGAAGAGCCAAGACGGTCAAAAAGTAAGTTTTGAGTTCAAGCGTATAAGCCAGTCAACCATTAATGAAATAGAACGTTTAATTAAAGTTAGTATTGGCAAATCAAAATAATCATAAAATGGTATGGTCATGGCCCTTAGGGGTCATGACTTTATAATCCATTAAAAGCAAAGCAACCCCCTTGTTCGCAGTCCGGCTCCTTGAGATCCAACGGCTTCATGTTAACCCGACATGACAAAACAACCCCCTTGTTCGCAGTCCGGCCCCTTGACGCCCAGCGGCTTCATGGAAGCCCGGCAGGGCAAAACAACCCCCTTGTTCGCAGTCCAGCCCCTTGACGCCCAGCGGTTTCATGACAACCCGGCAGGGCAAAACAACCCCCTTGTTCGCAGTCCGGCCCCTTGACGCCCATCGGCTTCATGACAACCCAACAGGGCAAAACAACCCCCTTGTTCGCAGTCCGGCCCCTTGACGCCCATCAGCTTCATGACAACCCGGCAGGGTAAAACAACCCCCTTGTTCGCAGTCCGGCTCCTTGAGATACAACGGCTTCATGATAACCCGACATGATAAAACAACCCCCTTGTTCGCAGTCCGGCCCCTTGACGCCCAGCGGTTTCATGACAACCCGGCAGGGCAAAACAACCCCCTTGTTCGCAGTCCGGCCCCTTGACGCCCATCGGCTTCATGACAACCCAACAGGGCAAAACAACCCCCTTGTTCGCAGTCCGGCCACTTGGCGTCCATCGGCGTCCTGATACCCCGGCAGGGTAAAACAACCCCCTTGTTCGCAGTCCGGCCACTTGGCGTCCATCGGCGTCATGATACCCCGGAAGGGTAAAACAACCCCCTTGTTCGCAGTCCGGCCACTTGGCGTCCATCGGCGTCCTGATACCCCGGCAGGGTAAAACAACCCCCTTGTTCGCAGTCCGGCCACTTGGCGTCCATCGGCGTCCTGATACCCCGGCAGGGTAAAACAACCCCCTTGTTCGCAGACCAGCCCCTTGACGCCCAGCGGTTTCATGACAACCCGGCAGGACAAAACAACCCCCTTGTTCGCAGTCCGGCCCCTTGACGCCCATCGGCTTCATGACAACCCGGCAGGGCAAAACAACCCCCTTGTTCGCAGTAACGCTATGACCGGTCTGTGACACCTGATGAATGGTTTTTGATTTACGCCCATATAAATTAGGTTGTTAGTAGAGAAAAAAATTTATTCATGCTGATAAGATTGGGAAAGGTGGCAGATCTGGATTGAGTAATTTTTTATTCGTAAATCAACTGAACAGGTAGGATATGGGAGAATTATATTTGCTGTTTGCTAAAGACAAAAATGGCATGTTATATGACACCTATCATGCCCGGCTAACATCTGACATTGATTACTATTGCACTCAATGCGGACGTCGCATTGATTATCAAAAAGAAGTTGAAATTGGAGACTTCAAACAACAGCATTTTTTTAAACACAGCGTGGCTGATGATAAAACTATAGAGATATGTGAAGAAAGCTATCTTAATGAAGCTATTAAAGATATCGCACATAGTATCCTAGCCACTGACGGCTTCATTCATGTGAGCCCAATGTTTAATAAAGGCCAGATTCAAGCACCGAGTAAAATTTTCGCACCTCATAACGTCATGATTTCACATGATGACCTCATAGGTTCCCAGCGAGTTGATTTCAAATGGACAAGTTCAAAAGGGAAATGCATGGGGTTAGTTTTCGTTGACCACAATGAAGTCATTGAAAACAAGGTGTATGACGTGACCGATTCAAAAGCCTTCATTGCCGAAATTAACCTTGCAATACTTAAAAGTCATCTACGTTCGATGATTAAATCAAAACATGGGATGGATACTGGATTAATCAACGCCATAAAGGGATTATTAACCAATAAAAATATATATAGCCGCTGGATCAGTTGGGACGGTAAAAAAACGAATTTTAGAATGTCTCCAGCTTACTTTCGTACCTTCAACAACTACGGATATGACAGTTACAAAAACATAGTTTCGCTGGATGGTTTTTTTCATCATGAAAATGATTACATTGACCAAAATACAAAGTCCGTTTTGAAGATGACAGGAAGGAAGTTTGATTTTCAAGTTAAAGAAATGACGTATAAGTTCAGCCTGGAACGAGGAAGTTACTCCGATACGTTCTATGTCGTCATCTATGAGAAAGAATGCGTTTTACTTGATTATGTACTCAATTCTGTTCCAGCTAATGACAATACATACAATCAGATTAAAGCTTTGTGTATAAAGCTCATTCGTATGTATGAATCTGCCATGCGTGGTTTAAGCCTTGCTGGTTAGGGCTGCGCCCGGCCTACTCACGAATAATCAGGGCCGTTTTCCGTCCAAAAAAAGCCTCCACCCCCTTTAAACTGGGGGAGGGGAGTAATAAACAGCAAAAACGGATCTGATCATGTCGAAAACGACGTTGATCATTTCTGGAAACCTCCCAGCAAAGCTGGTATCTATCGTCCTGAAGTGACGATTAACGAATCTAGAAAGTTACTTTCTTTGGTGGGGTAGGTCGGTGGTAGGAAAACGATGGTGACTCCAGGGCTAAGGCCCTAATCAGGTGTTAACCTAATCAGGGCTTACTTAGTGATAACTTAATTACTGAATTTGCGGAAATTCGATAATGAAGTTGCTTTCGCCGGTAGAGCCGTTTTCCGCTGTAAAAATTGGGACGGTTGAGTTTTCCCCGTTCCCAAGGTCTATCTGAATTTCTTTCGTCTCCCCAGGCTGGATCACGTTCCCCAGAATGTTAATCGCATAATCGGCATCCTTCCTGACCGTGATATTTGCTGTTTGTACGCCCTGCGCCAGTGAGCCATCGTTACGACGCAGCTGGCCCGTACGCATGACGGCCAGCGGTGTGTTATCGCTGGTTTTGAGCGCTTTCACCACGCCTAAAGTTTTCAGCTTCTCAAGGGTCACGAGATTTTTAGGGTAATAGGCAAGGCAAACTGAATGCTTTTTTGTGTCGTGTTGCCTTTGGCATCGGTAGCAAAAGCGGTCAGTGTATATTTGTCCGTATCTGAATCCAGGCTGGGGAAGAGGCGAGGGTAGTCTGGGGTATAACTACCGTCCGAGTTCTGGTTAAAACCTAAGACAACGCTGTCAGACGCCGGTCCCCCTTTGAGCACAAGCCGGACAAGGCTGGGGGCGGTTAACGCATCATTTAACGTTATGCTGATGTTCTCAAGCCCGTAAACGGTGGCTCCAGAGGACAGAGACGCATTTTCATAGTTGAAATTCACCACAGGAGGCGTCTTGTCGTTAATCAGGTTTATGAATGGTGACGATGTTTCATTGCTAAAGGTGTCCTTTGCCAGAAAGCTCAGGTTATATTTCCCTTCGGCCAGTTTGCTCAGGTCAAAACTGTATGTGTAATCCTCGCCAGAAAGGGCGGTCTGGGCACCAGATAACAACTGTCCACCAGTATCAGAATCTATCAGGGTAGCCGATTTTAGTTGCAGCAGATCGCGGAATTTACCGCGTCCAGGTTGCGTTACAAATAAAAGAACCTTTTTGTTTTCTTCCTGGTAACTGTATCCAGTAATTCTGGGTAGCAGGTCAGTATTCCAGTGGTGCCTTTTTTCAATAGATACTGATGAAAACGTTTTATCGAAATCAGTCAATCTGAAGGAGTAGGTCGTAATACCGTTCCCCGTTTTTGGGATGGACCAGGATACCGCACCGATACACTCAGTTTCGCCAGCTGGTACCTGACAAATCTCAGTATTACCACTCATCGCACGCTGAACGTAATTCCGTGGTGATGCCGTTATCCTTACAGAGCTGAATTTAACGGGCAGATCTTTGGTATTCCAAAGGTAGCTGCCTGCATTCGTTTCGCCTTTTTTGTCTGATGTTAACCAGGCCTCAGGTGCTGCCGGACTGACCGGAGCCTCACTCCCCAAATTGATATCATAGGAGAGTGAACCGCCGCCCCATTGATAGCCATTATGGATAGTGTAAGTGACTTTATAGGCGGTCTTCGCTGATACATAGCTGTACCCATTAGCCTCGGAAATTATCGTTCCAAACTTCAAACCAGCTTTATTGTATTCCCTGCGGTTATTCGATGGCACCCGATACACGAGTGTCAAAGGGTTCTGGTTTACAGTCATTCCCGGCTTATAAGCTATGTAACCTTCACTAAAGCCTGGAACCACGCTCGTTTTAGACGTGGGGTCATATACGGCAAACAGTGTGTATTCACCAAGATCCGAGTCAAATACAAACCTCTGGTCTGGCAATGCTTTACGGTTTCCCGCTTTATCATAGAGCGTTACACGAAAGCGGTATTCGACATCAGCGTTTGATACAGGCATCCAGGCGGAACGACTAAAATTACCTTTTGTCCACGGCACAGATAGCGATGCTGAACCACTGTCGTAAACCATATCAGTGATGGAATACACCGTATCGTCAGGCTTGATCACCTGGATAGTCGCTTTATCAAAACCGGTTGCAGCTTTGACATTATTCACATTCAGGTAGAGTTTTGCTTCAGCCCCCTGGCCCAGTTCCCAGCGATCACCAGTTAACACCATGTCGTATCCGGGTTTTTGGTCCACGCTCAGGTTATCGGATGAGGGGCCAGCAGTATCAATAATAAAATTGTGAGTCGTGCTGTCGATAACCGCGTTTTGTGTATTCAGGATATCCGAGGTTATGACATAACTCCCGTCACTCAAAGGCGGCAGTGTCACCGTTTTTCCGTAAAACTCTTCACCTGTAGAGGCCTTTATACGGTCATTGACCGTCACGCTATCTGTAGTAAAGCTATATACACCAACATTGTCTTTCTTTACCGTTACCTGAATTTTGCGATCGAGACCTGATATCAGCTTTACCTGAATTTTTTCGTTCGTATTCAGAACACCAGAATCCGCGCTGACTGATTTATCCGTTCCGTAGATATCCGTGATCGCATACTCATAGACACGAGCATATGAGGGGAGAGAAAGGGCGGTCAGTATTAGCGTAGTCAGTAATTTTATTTTCAATTTCATATCAAATTATTCCAGAAGAATATTGAAGGTTATGCCATGGCGATAATGATTTTCTTTTTCTGATTGCATGCATTTAACAGAGCCATGAGGCAAGAAAAGCCACCAGCCCCACGTAACAGAGGCGGTGGCCGTCGATAGTTAGTTAAGTTGCGGGAACTCGATGATGAAGTTACTTTGGCCTGTAGAGCCGTTAGCAGCCGGAAAAATCGGTACAGTGGAATTTGCGCCGGTTCCGAGGTCGAGCTGAATTTCTTTTGTTTCCCCAGGTTGGATCACCGTACCGAGAATGTTGATGGCGTACTCAGCATCACTTCGGACCGTGATATTGGCTGTCTGGATGCCTTGGGCAAGTGAACCATCATTACGTCGCAGCTGACCGGTTCGCATGACGGCCAGCGGTGTGTTGTCGCTTGTTTTCAGCGCCTTCACCACACCCAGCGTTTTGAGTTTTTCCAGGGTCACGAGATTTTTCGGATAGTAGGCAAACTGAATACTTTTCTGGGACGTGTTCCCTTTAGCATCTGTAGCATAGGCCGTGAGAGTGTATTTATCCGTCGACGCATCCAGAGTCGGGAACAGACGTGGGTAATCTGGTGTGTAGCTCCCGTCAGCATTCTGGTTAAAGCCGAGGACAACACTGTCAGATGCCGGTCCCCCTTTGAGCTCCAGACGGTCAAGAACTGGTTTGGTCAACGCATCGTTAAGGTTAACGGCGATATTCTCCAGTCCATAGACGGTCGTTCCGGAGGGGAGCGGGGCATTCTCGTAGTTAAAGCTGATTTCCGGAGGCGTCATGTCATGCACCAGCGTGATGAATGGCGACGTTGCCTCGTTTTCGAAAGTGTCTTTTGCCAGGAAGCCTAAATTGTATCGTCCTTCCGCCAGCTTACTCAGATCAAACGTATAGGTGTAATCTTCACCCGAAAGCGCAATTTTGGTTCCATTAAGTACCTGCACGCCGGTATCGGCATTAATCAGTTCAGCAGACTTGAGCTGGAGCTGGTCCCTGAAGTTGCCGTTACCGGGCTGCGTAACAAATAACAGCACTTTTTTCTTATCTTCCTGATAGTCATAGCCGGTGATTTTAGGAAGAAGATTGGTGTTCCAGTGGTTACGCCTTTCCGCATTTATTGAGGCTAGTGTTTTGTCCTCGTTATACATTCTAAAAGAATAGGTCACGCTACCATTACCACTTTGGGCAATAGTCCATGGTACCGGCCCGCTGCACTCAGTCTCGCCTGGCGGGATCTGACAAATTTCCAGGTTCCCTGTAAACGCTCTCTGGAGATAGTTTCTCGCAGAGGTACGAACTCTCGCTGAAATGAATTTCACCGGCAGATCGCTTGTCTTCCACAAGTAGTTAAAGGAATTGATTTCACCCTTTTTGTCCGTAGTGAGCCAGACGGTGGAAGGCGTTTCCGGACTTTCAGGGGTATCCGGCCCGAGTTTCAGATTGTAAGTCGCAGCAGCGCCACCCCACTGGTACCCGTTATGGATATCGTATCTGATGTTATACGGCGTTGTTGCGGCCACATAGACGTAGCCGTTGGCTTCGGAGATGATGGTGCCAAAACTTAAACCCGCTTTGTTGTATTTCCGGACGTTATTCGTCGGTAGCCGGTAGACGAGGGTAATCGGATTTTGATTAACCGTCATACCTGCTTTATACGCTACGTATCCCGAGGTGATCCCCGGCACCACGCTTGTCTGTGATTCGGGATCGCGTATTGCAAATAGGGTAAATTCACCAAGCTGGTTGTCGAAAACAAATTTCTGGTCAGGTAACACTTTACGTGAGCCTGCCTTGTCATAAAGCGTCACCCTGAAACGAAATTCAACGTCTGCATCCGATGTCGGCATCCAGGAAGCCTTTTTCCTTTCACCTAATGTCCAGGGAGCCGAAAGGGAAGAGGACCCACCATCATAATCCATGTCCGTGATTGAATAGACGCTGTTGTCCGGGTTGATGACCTGTAGCGTTGCTTTATCAAAACCGGTCGCGGCCTTAACGTTATTCACGTTCACATATAATTTTTGTTCAGCACCGAGGCCGAGCTCCCAGCGGTCTCCCTGTGTGACCATTTCATAGCCTGGTTTCTGAATAATGCTCAGATTGTCTGAGGTTGGCCCAACACTATCGATGGTGAAATCCTGAGTGGTTGAGTCGACCTGAATATCCTGTGTGTTAAGTATTTCAGAGATGACCTGATAGGGACCATCACTCAGGGGAGGAAGCGTGATGATTTTCCCGTAGAACTCTTCGCCCGTTGAGGCCTTAATTCGATCACTTACCTTAATGCTATCGGTGGTCGTGCCGTAGACCTCTGTACCGTCTTTCCTGACAGATACGTGTACTTTGCGATCGAGGCCGGAAATCAGGCTTAGCTGAATTTTTTCGTTAGTGTTAAGAATACCGGTTTCCGCACTGACTGATTTCTCAGCGCCATAGATATCCTTAATGGTGTACTCGTAGACCCGCGAATACGATGAAAAGGGGAGGGTCGCGAGGATTAACGTTGTCAGCAGTTTTATTTTGGTATTCATATCAAATCATTCCCAGCAGGCTTGAAATCAGAGTGAAGAAAGTTACTTTTCTCTCTCCCCGGCCGTCATATCCGCCGTGTCGTGTTTATCCAGAAATTACCGGCCACCAGCAGGGACCGGTAATCGTGAGCCGCTATTTAATTTGCGGAAACTCAATGATGAAATCGCTTTGCCCGGTAGCGCCGTTTGTCGCCGGGAAAATTGGGACCGTGGCGTTTACACCAGCGCCGAGGTCTATCTGGATTTCTTTGGTTTCGCCTGGCTGAATGACAGTACCCAGTATGTTGATCGCATAATCAGCGTCAGTCCTGAGCGTGATGTTGGCCGTTTGTACGCCCTGAACCAGGGAGCCATCGTTACGCCTCAGCTGCCCGGTACGCATGACGGCCAGCGGTGTGTTGTCGCTGGTTTTCAGCGCCTTCACCACACCCAGCGTTTTGAGTTTTTCCAGGGTCACGAGATTTTTCGGATAGTAGGCGAACTGAATGCTTTTCTGCGTGGCGTTCCCTTTGGTATCCGTTGCATAAGCCGTCAGCGTGTATTTATCGGTATTTTCGTCAAGGGTAGGGAACAGACGGGGATAATCTGGCGTATAGGAGCCATCGGCATTCTGGTTGAAGCCAAGGATCACACTATCAGATGCGGGGCCACCTTTGAGCTCAAGACGTTCCAGTACAGGCTTTGTCAGCGCATCATTCAGGCTGATCGCGATGTTCTCCAGCCCGTACACGGTAGAACCGGAAGCGAGCGGGGCATTTTCATAATTAAATATGACGTCCGGGGGAGTCATGTCGTTCACCAGCGTAATGAACGGGGATGACGATTCATTATCGAAGGTGTCTTTGGCAAGGAAAGAAAGGTTATATTTGCCTTCCGGGAGAGCTCCCAGATCAAACGTATAGGTGTAATCATCACCAGCAATCGCTGTATTGGTACCGGTTAACACCTGCACATTTGAATCTGCATTAATCAGAACAGCAGACTTAAGCTGCAATTTGTACCGTAAACTGCCGTTCCCCGGCAGATTCACAAATAGCAGAACCTTTTTCTTGTCTTCCTGGTAATCATAGCCAGTAATTCTGGGTAACTGGTCAGCATTCCAGTATTGCCGCCTTTCAGCATATTGTGAGAAAAGGGAGCCATCGGCATTGGTCATCTTGAAGAAAAACCCCATATGGCCGTTACCACTTTTTTGAATATTCCCTACAATTTTCCCTTCACACTCCAGTTCGCCGACAGGAATGTCACATAAGAAATCGCCGGTATTAGACATAGCCTTTTGGATGTAATTTCGTGCCGACGCTTTCACGCGGGCAGTAAGAAATGTCACCGGGAGATCGGATGTTTTCCAGAGGTAATCATATGAGCTTACCGCGCTTTTCTTGTCCGAGGTAATCCACACGTCAGGAGTAGTTGGGCTTACCGGCGCATCTGCACCCATTTTAATATTGTAGGTAACACTGGCTCCCCCCCACTGATAACCGTTATGGATAACAGAGAGCGTCTGGTAAGGGGTCGTGACCGACACATAGCTGTAGCCGTTCGCCTCAGAAATTATGTTCCCGAAGGCCAGCCCGCCTTTTCTGTACTCCCTGCGGTTCGTAGAAGGGACACGGTAGACAAATGTAATGGGGTTCAGATTGACCGTCATCCCCGATTTATATTCAACATAGCCTTTACTGAATCCAGGTATAACACTGGTTTCAGTTGTAGGGTCATACACCGCGACTAGCGTGTATTCGCCTAAATCCGAGTCAAAGATGAACTTCTGATCCGGCAGGACTTTTCGGGTACCGGCCTTGTCGTATAGCGTGACACGAAAGCGATATTCTGTATCCGCATTGGACACCGGCATCCAGTCGGCTTTAACCGCGCTCCCCTTAGTCCACGGAACAGAAAGCGATGCAGAACCGCTGTCGTAAACCATGTCCATTTTGGAATAGACGGTATTATCAGGATTTAGGATCTGGATAGTGGCTTTATCAAAACCGGCAGTCGCTTTCACATTTTTGACGGTGACATAGAGTTTTGCTTCTGCCCCCAACCCCAGCTCCCAGAGGTTTCCGGTAAGGACCATGTCATATCCCGGACGCTGATCAATACTCATGTTATCGGCAGTGGGGCCAGACGTATCAATCAGGAATGACTGGGTTGTCGAATCAATAAGGGCATCCTGGGTATTCAGTATTTCCGAGGTGATGGTATACAGCCCATCACTTAACGGGGGCAGGGTTATCACTTTCCCGTAAAACTCTTCATCTGATGATGATTTGATGCGGTCGGCAACTTTTACGCTTTCTGTCGTCGTGCTGTAGACATTCACGTCGCCTTTTTTCACCGTCACCCGGATTTTTCTGTCCAGTCCTGAAATCAGGCTAAGCTGGATTTTTTCCGTGGTGTTCAGCTTCGCTGAATCGGCGCTAACGGATTTCTCCACACCGTAGATATCTTTGATTGTGTACTCATAAACACGGGAATGGCCGGGCAATGAAAGGGTGCCGAGGATTAATGCCGCCAGAAGCTTGGATTTGAATTTCATATCAGTACCAGTCTAAAGCATGGTTAAAAGGTCGCATTGTGGGTCGCTCTTAACCACTGATGGAGCGATACATGCCTAAAAGTTACTTTCCTTCTCCGTTGAAAAAAAACGGATGTTTATGATTCTGCACTTCAGGCCAGCGGCTTATTTCACCTGCTGGAGAACAGCACGCCTGCTCTTCTGGACTGGCGAGTGTAATGAGCGATTCCACACCAGCGTGTTTTCGTAAATCGAGATGAAACCAAGACTAATCAGCTCCTGCTTAATCCGTTCGTTCAGCAATGAACAGGTCTTTTGCCCCGTCAAATTTGAAAGGTAATTTTGTAAGGCCTTTGGTGTGGCCGGGAGAGATTTAGGGGAGGATGCGCAGGAAAGCTTCAGTCTGTTAATCCAGTAGCCCATGTCATGCTCTTTGGCTTTCATCACTTTCATTGTTGAAGCCTTGTCTTTAACCGGTTGCGGAACGGGCAGGGCTGGAGAGATCCTTGTACAGCTGATCCCTGTTGCTTTCAGACGGGCAATAATACCGTCATAGCCCTTGTCACGGGAGATAACAGAGAAGTGTGACGTATCCCCGGCCAATGCGGTCAGTTGTCCGAGTTCCAGGACCAGATGGAAATCAACATTGTTTTTGGATACCTCAGTCGCCGGAATAATGCGTAAAGAAATTGCAGAGCTCAGGGACGTAACAGGAATTTTAATGTTTTCCTGTTTAGCGCCCGTGAAGAAAAGCACTTTGTCAAAGTCATGAAGGGAAACTCCCTCAAGGCTTCCGATATTTTCATAATCAATCAGGGCAATTCTGGTTTTGGGACTTCGCATTACTCTCTCCCGAAAAAAAAGGTTGAACCAAATATCAACCAAATCGACTACACCACATGCAGGCCAAAAGTAACTTTTATGCCTACGTACATTACCTGCACCCAGTAAAAGTGACTTTTTAAAGGGCAAATCCTGACTAAACGTCCAGCTCCTGATTCACCATGGCTACGGCCATTGGTCTGGAGCCACTGGTATCATCCACCTCGACGGCTATATCTATCCAACGGCTGGGATCTGAAACCCAGTCAATAAGCTCTTTTATGGACAGGCTGTGCCTGATCTCAATGTTTTTAATGCTGTCATTGCCAAACCAGTTAATCCGGTTCACATGCTGTTTTATGTAGTACACATCCCATGAGCCATGGCCCAGAAAGTCCTTACCCCACTGCCGTTTAAGCTCTCGCCAGTCACAGGGCAGAACGTCTGCACGAGAAAGACTGTCTGTTATCTGATAGATATCTGAAAACCCCACCTCGCTATCCGGGATCATTTCCAGGTACAGGTACCCGGCAACCGGATGCTTCGCGCTAATGACCACATTTTTGGAGCTCATCAAAGGTTCCGTTTTTCGTATGAACAGGCCTGACGCCAATAATCCAGTTATATCAAAATCGGCATCAGAAATTCCTGAATAACAGGACGAAAAAAAGCCTAAACGAAAAAAAATGCGATAGAAAAAATAGGGTCTTCCAGGAGCGATATATTTTGATATCGTCAAATAACTAATCCATCGGAGAAGTTCAAATGACGCCAGTATTCAGAGCGGGAAATGTGAAAACAGTACGCGCAGCAAGAAGAAAACGACACAGAAGGAGAGGGAGGCTCATTCACAGCCATGATGACAGTTTCATTACCAACAGACTCCTCGATCAGCTAACCGACGAGATGATGTATCAGGAAGCATTCAGAAAAAAGCTTATCGACGAACGATAAAAAAATACTCCACGGCCGAAAAGTACCTTTTAGCCGGAAAAAATCAAAATTCTCTATGTTAGATTATGACCAGTATTATTAGGTCAGAAGTAAACCAGTGCCCTGTCTGGTTAAAGGGAATGGCGGTAGCTTCTGAAAATTCAGCTTAACTTCCAGTTTATTCTAGCGGGATGTCTATGCATTCAACTCATCTGACGAAAAAGTTTAATATTCTGGCGGTCGTCTATTTCACAATCATTGCTTGTGGTCAGATTGTTCTTTTCCCTCATTCGCAGCCCATTTTTCTGGTCATCGTCACTATGGGTATTGCGGTTCGCTTATTTACCCTGCGGCCACAATATAAAAATTTACGGTTTCTGGTTTTGTCCATCATCTCACACCATCTTGTTTTTACCATTCTTACGCTCATCCAGCTCTATATCAATGCCAGGTATATCAGGGCCAGTTTCATTGAGTATCAGATGGTTTACGCGCCTTTGCTCATCGGGATGGGATATGTGTATTTCAACGTCTGGAGAGCGCGTACCTGACGTCCACCTGACCTCTTTGATTAAAGGAGCCTGAATGCTTCGTTCTACCCCCAAAATCACACCCCTGACCTTTTCTCCTGAAGAAATTAGTGGCCTACAGAACGGCCAAAAAACCCAGTTCCGCCGGGCACTGAAAGGTCGTGATGCTTTTTCAGAAAATATCACCTCCAGAGTAACTTCTGGACCTGCAATACCAGTCCTAAAATGCCCTTATGGTCAGCCCGGCGACCGGATTTGGATCAGAGAAACAGCAAGGACCGAGTGGCAGCAAGTACAGGAGTCCCCGCTAAGAGTTCAGACCGGTGTACGGTACCGCGTTGATAACGAGTACCAGGAACTGACCAGCGATTACCCGTGCCGGATGTTCCCTACAAAACGCCTGACATCACAAGGCGTGCCTGCGTGGGCAACGCCGGTAAGTATGCCTCGATGGGCTAGCCGGTATCTTCTCGAAGTCTGCGATACGCGCCTTGAGAAACTCTGCGATATCTCTGAAACCGATGCCTATGCGGAGGGGGTTCTCACTGAAGTGTGGGACCAGGTTGTCGTTGCCCGAAATTACGGTATACCCGATGCATTCTTTCAGTACTGGTCTGACGATATCGATCACTACGTCGAAATGAATGAACTGTACCGTAGCTCTTTCCAGAGCCTGTGGGATAAGATTTATGAAGCTGGAAGCTGGGCTTCTAACCCGCTCGTTTGGGTTGTCACGTTTAAATTACTGGATATCGACAGGGGGGAGAATGAATAACACGCCAGCTCTATACGAGGCTGTTGATTCAAAGATTCTGGAAAAGGTGGGTAAACATCCAAAAGCATTCGTGGATATATATTTTCCGGAAATATACACGCTTTGCGTGGAAATTCTTAATGACAATAAAAAAGAGCCTGCTCGTATACTCGACAGGCGACTACAGGCTCTACGAAAGAAAGGTTTGATCCATCACGTTACCGGGAAAGGTTGGGTTAAAATGATTCCCCAGGAAGGAAAGGAAGGAAATTCAGGGGGGTAGAGACTCCAGCTGATAAAATGAAATATCAGGGCTGTTCTTTTCATATGGAGTAAGCTGTTATGCTTTACCCATTTTTTGGAGCCCTGTGCTTCATTCTGACGTTATGCTTTTTAAGTATCAGCGGTATGATTATTCTCATCCATAAAACTGATTCTGTTCAATACAGCGTTCGGCGTTACCGATTTCTTTTACTCTGCAAGGCAGCTGGTGCAGTGAATTTTTTTATTACCATTTACTGCATCGCTGGAACCGAGGGACAGCTTTAGCGCTGTTCCACATCTGGTCAAATCTTGTGGCTCTGGACCGAAAAGTAACTTTTCAACCGGGCTATCAATCCAGACAATCAGAATATGACATTCTTCTTATTAAATGATGTCGCCGGGGGCGATTATGAATATCTATATGGACGGTAAAAATGTAGGCTGGCTTTTATACCTTGCTATGGGTTTTGTCGCTTTGGGCATTGCTTTTTTATTGTCCCATAAAATCACTTCAATGCTAAAAATAAAATCAACGGCTAATGGCGGGCTTATCATATCAGGAATTACATTAATCCTGGCTGGTTTTGTCATGTTCATTGTCGTTAACCGAAGTTCATTATCATTGGATGATATTAAGATGGGAGAGCGCTGGCTTAATGAGTGCCAGCTACTTGAAACTAACATTAACAATGGTCTTTTTGACGAACCGACAAACAAGGTTAATTGCAACGGAGTGATTGAAAACATTCCAAAATACAGTTACGACGATTACACCACCGAATGGTTATTGTACCACCAACGCAATGAAAATCTGAAACATGCAGGACTAACATCAAAACTCAGTTCATAGCTGATTTCATGAAAGTAACTTTCTTATCACCTATTTTAAACGACTCAAGAGGCTGTTTGTGAATAAATTATTAATATTCATGGCGTTATCACTTTCCCTGTGTCTGTCTGGCTGTGATTTGGGAACATCAAAGTCCTCATGGGCTACCGCTAAAGTGGTTAAAACAGAGATGGTGTATGGAAATGTACTATACAGGATTGTTTTCTATACCCTTCCGGATTTTGATGAAGGAAATAGGATTTTTCAGGCGAACCTTTCTCCTCTTGAGGCAGTGAAAGCAGAACATGGGCAAATGAATATCAGGCTGAGAACATATTCAGATGGCAAAATAATGGTGTATGAAAACATTAGAACTTTCAAAGAATAGTTATGACAGAGGCAGTTATATGAGAATGAAAATCATCAGCAACTCATCCAGTCATTCAGCGCATTATATATACACATCATTTATTATAATATTAAGTTTGCTTGTCGCATACTTTCTTGCAAAAGAACTTTCAAAAACAGATGAGCCCGCAACGAAACAAGAGTTAATTGATATCATTGAAGCTACCCCATGCGCTTTAGAACCTATCTCCAGAGCCATAGAGCAAAATCCGATAAGTATCGTCAGAGCAAATTCTATTGCCATCCAATGTCAGAGAAACATATTAAGAAGCGAAGTTATAAATGAGCAAAGAGAAGCATTAAATGAGCAAAAACAAGCATTAAAGTACGTTGAAAAAGATGAGTGGCAATAATATTTACAATCATTTCTTTGTTTTAAATTCACATATCAATAAATGCTTTATAAGCAGGCATAACATGGAAATTAAACAGAACTTCTTGGTAGTAATAGCTTTAATTATTGTTGTTTGTGGTATTTTTATAGTTTCCGGGAAGTATGATGTTAACACTTTCCAGTTTGCATATTCCATTGCCACAAAAGAGAGTCTGGCGAAAATTATAAACAATACGCCTTGTGCATATAACCCCATTAATAAAGCCCTCGAAAACGGGCCGATTGATATCGGGCAGGCCAATGAAATTGCAGATAAATGTAAGAGGGAGGAGCAGTCAGAAGCAGAAAGGAAAGTGCAGCAGGATGCGTTAAGGCAAATCAGCAAACCTAACGATATTGAAGATAAAGACCGAGCTGCGACCAAACAGGAGATTATTGACATCATCAGTTCTTCACCTTGTGCTAATGGACCAATCACTGCTGCCATCGCTGGTATGCCTATTAGCATCAGTTATGCCCGACATCTCGGCAGCACTTGTGAAGAAGTTTCAGCACAACGGCAACGTTTAAAACATGAAAGAGAAGAACAGGTACAGGCTCTTTCCTATTTTTACGAGTAATAACCCCCCTGGTTCTTATTCATTAAGAAAAAGGTGGTCGTTAACCTAAAGGTTTTTTAAAAATAAAAAGGACTGGCATCGTTTCTTTAAGTGTCAGTTATCAAATTTCGGAAAGTTACTTTCTGGGGGGACTATGTCTGAAAAGATTATCAAAAGGGGAGGAGAGCTCATAGAGTTGCACTCTCGCAATAATATTTCAAATAAAGCGGAGCTGCAGAGCAATACACAAAAACCCAAAACGAAAATCACCAAAGCTCAAAGAGCAGCACTCAGAATGAAATTTGCTGCCCGGTGTGCTTATTGCGGGTGTGAGCTGAAGGAAAAGGGCTGGCACGCCGACCATGTAGAGCCAGTACGGAGAGATTTCGATATAGTTCGCGCGCCCCAGGGGAGTCGGGTGACTCACGTTGCACGCAACAATGGACGAGTATTCCATCCCGAGCGGCATGATTTAGAAAATCTTTTCCCAGCATGTTCTCCATGCAACCTGTTTAAAGCGACATTTTCAATCGAGGGATTCAGGAAACAGATAGCCCACCAGCCTGAACGAGCTCAAGCCTACTCTGTCAACTTCCGCACCGCCCAACGATTCGGACTAGTGACGGTCATAGAGAGACCTGTCGTGTTCTGGTTTGAGGTCTATGATGCTTCGGAGCCTCTGGAGCCCCAACTATCCTACTTCATGGAGAACCGGCAGGTCGCTCCGGTCTCCAGATGATTTGATTGATAGTCAATCGCCCTTCCGAACGTTGGTGTTTATTTATCTTTCCAGGTTGCGAGAGAATAAGAGGTATTTTGCAGTTTTAGTATTAATGTTTAATTTCAGGAGGATATTACTACCTTCGGTAAGAATACGTTTCTAACGAATGAAGACATCCTGATAATATCAAAAATCCTGAGCTGCTCGTTGCATTTCATCGGTGATTAAATCATAAGTTACAGTAATATCCGCCCCGCAAGCCTGTTCCAGCTTCAATCTAATCAACTTACCGATATGTTCATCTGTCATCGAGGATTCGATCCTGACGATTCCTCTGCCAGCTCTTAGTTTAGCTCGGTTTTCTTCTACCTCATGAATATCGAAAGTTTCCATTGTCATCTCTCTGTTGTCAGATAAATTGTTTAGAACAATATATCAGTCGTCACCATGCATCTCAACATATCCTTAAAATAACCCGTGGCGCAGGCCAGTATAACCAGATAATATTCTGGCATCATTCCTGTTCATTGTTATATAAACTGTTCAGTTACAGGCATTGCCTGGTCATACTTCTATCTCGAATCGTTAACCATGTGATGTAATTAGTCATGCAAAATGGACTCTACTATGCCCAGTCAAATTCCACTCGCGCCAATACTTCCGACAGATTTATTCAATAAAGAGGGCTTTATTGAATAAATCGAATAGAGAGAACAAAGGGGAGTCCTGTTGACCCTGCACTACGGGTTCTACCAGCGCTTCTCAATAGTGTCTACTATGAGGCTTATGTAAGCAGATCTCGATTCCTCACTGTCGGACTGCCTTGCGTAAGCTTTTTTTATTGCACCTTCAGAGAGAGGATGTTTCATGTTTAGAAGTAACATGATCACCAGAACATCGATAATGCGGGCAGAGGAAAAGTACTCATAGATGTAGTCGAAAGACGTTTGTTTAAAGTCTACTCCAGTTGCTCCAATATCAATCAGGGCAGCGATTATCTCCCTTTCGTCACCATTTCTGACGGTAAGCTTTAACAGGTTTAGTTTACGTTTCTGTGCTTCCTCAATCTTTCGTTGTGACTGTAGATATTCGGCAAGGTTTTTAAACATTATAACGTATCCCGTGAGTACTAATCCCGCAGAGCATACGGAGATTCCCTGAAAGTTGGAAGTCGGCAAACACCTGATTTGACCATTCCCCATAATGGATATACAATAATCGTCAAATGGAGGTGGCTTATGTACAAAAACACCACAGCTGAAAAACTACCAGATACTCATGATAATCTGACGGACTTTCAGCGCAATCTACTGAAAAGAATAAACAATATCGCACTGTCTCTGATGCCTGAGTTTGAGGACAAATCCCAGGCCATGGAAGCGATCACACTGGATGATGGCTCATTGATGCAGTTACTTTACTCTGTGCAAATGCAACAAAAAACGCACGCATCTGAGTATGAAATGCGTAAGGTTCATCGCCGTCGTGAAAATCTGGAAGCTTTTTACAGAAGCCTTCAGGAAATAGGCGGTACCTTTAAAGTCAATGATGTGGCGGACATACTGGGGATTACCCGACAGGCAGTGAACATCCGGGTGAAGAAGAATCAGCTTCTGGCCTTTAAGCAAAACGGTGACTTTATGTTCCCGGTCTTCCAGTTTACTGATGAAGGTCTGAGACCGGGATTTAAAGACATCATGGACGCATTCGATGAGGATACCCATCCGGTGTTGCGGCTGGAGGTTTTCAAAGCTCCGATTGCGGTCAGCGATGAGCAAACCAAAACACCCATCCAGATCCTGACTGATGGCGCAGCTGAAGATGAACTGGCTCTGGCCGTTCGAGCCGCACGACTATTCGGTAGCCATGTTGCCAGCTGAGTTAAAGAAAAGAGGGGCATACCGCGCCCCTCTTTAGTTACTTCGGTTCGGACATAATTTTGAAGTTTAGTAATTCCTCAAACATCTCTTCGCCGGTCATGAACGTACCAGGCCAACCTGCAGGGAAAATTCCTGTATCTGTCTCCCTGTAAGATGCATAGGGCACCATCCCCCCGGGAGTATCAGTGAAAGCAGGCGGCTTACCTGGCATTTCCCAGAAAGCATAACAACGCTTGCAGCGATAGTGTCTTCCTGAATAAGAGATCCCATCAAAATCACTTCCAAAATGCGTATGCAAATACGACATCAGCCATTGTGTGAAGGTATAGTTTTCGTTTTCAACGCTGTCAGGTGGAATGTGAAGCAGCTGGCATAAACCAACAATATCGATCGCTTTCACCGTTCTGTTGACATCTATCGAGCACATATAATGCTGATGTAAGACTTTCTCTGGGTAATTAACAGGACCACCCAAATGAAGTAAACGTCCGTATGCTTCCGCCGCTGCCGTTAATGATGAGTCTGCAGCGTACCACACGGCAATCGAACCACCGGGTGGGTTGTAGCGTCCACACTCTTCAAATAACACTGGCGCACTGAACTGTACTGCACTTGCATAACACTTCTTCTGGTGACGCTTCAAAACAGCCGAAGCCGGATTGATTGTCACTGTCGGAATACGCCCTACCTTTTGTAACGCTACAATTCCCTGCGTCACTTTATCTTCTTCAAAAATCCATTTATCCATAAAACACCTCCTTACAACAGATTAGGCCATAGGCTTTCTCCATTCTCATTTATAAAATGTCCCTGAAGTATCGTCATTCAAGGACGAATAAGACCTGCGGTCTCGCTGATATTATATCCAAAAAAACCATATGTTTCATATAAATATGGTTTATCTTCCAGATGAATTTAGAGTATAAATAGTAGCTTGCATTGTACCTAATTTAAGGTACAATTGATGTTGAAAGGGAAGGCTACCGAGCCGCCCAATAACTGCCTCAGGAGGCGTTCATGTCAACTATCCCTCAATTAGCTGAACTGGGTTTTACCTCAGATGTTATACCTGTGATCAATACACCAGCGCCCAATATGACTCGCGGATTTGAGCGCTTTCATATCAGCTATAACTTTTCATCAGCAGCATACGGTTGCGACACAACAGCTCTGGTTCTGGATGAGCGTGTCTTTTTCGTTCTGGACGGGGACCACGCCAGGGATATGACCGAAGCTGCAAAATCACATGGTATTGATGGATGCGTGAACGTCTTCATAGACCGTATTGAGTCTGCTAATCGTCACAGCGAGCATAAAATGGCGATTGGCCTGACAAGTGATAAGTTCGGACTGATGCCGACCGCACTTGCCGTCATCGGAGAACAGAACATCCTCCGGCTTCTCTCTGCAGTGACAGGAACTGTTCAGGACTTTTCAGCGAACGGCATTAACAAGGATTAACCATTCTAAGTACCAACAGACCCATAACATCTGAGGCTTATATGAAACTTGACGATTTAACAGGTGACGACCGTACTCTGGTTGTAGTCGCTCTCCAGGCTCTTCACCGGGAGCGAGCTAACGCATATCATGCAGCCTGCACCGCCTGCCAGCTCTCAGGCAAGCAACCACCAGCTGAAGCCCTTTTTGGCGTTGATGAATGTATTTCGGCATTACGCAGGATTGGGGCTCTCCCGATGAGATGAAATCAGAGATGAAATCAACCAATGTGAAAGACGATAGTAGGGCATTACTCATCAGTGCTGGTCAGTTGTTGTTTGGTGAGCGCTGGCAAACGGAACTCGCCAGAGCCCTTGGCCTGTCAGACGGCAGGCGCATCCGTCAGTGGCTTTCTGGTGACAGACCAATTCCAGTTGGAATATGGGATGACCTGAGTGGTCTTCTGAATGACCGAAGTTCCGAAATAGCTCTGATTGCTAAACACATTCAAGACAGGACGAATGAGAACGTATAGGTTAATTGAGCTGACAGTAGGGAGGGGGGAAAGTGACGCAACAATTCTCGCCTCCGCGTGAAGTCGTGGAGATGTCCCGGCGGATTTTTGAAAATGTAATCTCCAGTAGCCTCAATACTGCTGATACCACAGGAACCTGTATGTATGGTTCGATTCTGGTTTCCATGCTCCTGGAGAAATATTCAGGTGTCAGGACACGTATCGCCGGTGGAGATGGTGTTGGTGATGGTGGAATTCTAACTGCAGCCGGTATGAAGGGGCATTATTGGGTTGTTGCCAACGTACATGGAATGCTCTTTGTTGTCGATATCACGGCAGATCAGTTTGGCATGGACAAAATCGTATACAAAGGGTTAAAGGATGCTCCAGAGTACATTGAGGGCCACCAAATCACCATTGATGACCATGTTCATGAGACCCTTCATCAGATTATAGAGAGTCAGCGTTCAGAATATAACCAGCCGTGAGCCCTGTAAGAAATGACAAAGAACAGGAGTCCTGGCTCGCCAGAGCTCTTTGTACTGGTTAAAAACCCAGATATCATTCCCCCTGGGTTATATGAGTGATAGACTATCACTCATATAACCTTTGGAGGTAAGAATGTCTGAATTTGAATCCCTTGCAGAAGAGCTGGTAGAAGAAGCACGAAATGAAGAGGCCAAGCAACAGCAACGGGACCTGACACTGATAGGTAAAGTCCTGGAAATTTATGATCAGAAGTTCGTTGCAGAGCTTCTCCGTAAGCTGGGTAATTCAGACTGGACCAGGGAGACCCTGAACCGCTGGATTAATGGTAAATGTGGACCTCGTTCGCTCACAGTAACCGAAGCGTCTCTGCTCGAAAAGATGCTCCCTCAGCCGCCTGCTAACCACCCCGATTATGCATTTCGCTTCATCGATCTCTTCGCCGGTATCGGCGGCATCCGTCATGGATTTGAGGCCATTGGCGGCAAGTGTGTTTTCACCAGTGAATGGAACAGCTATTCAGTCAAGACTTATAAGGCTAACTGGTACTGTGACCCCGACGCACATATCTTCAATTCAGACATCCGGGATGTCACGCTCAGTCATAAAGATGATGTCAGCGAAGAAGCCGCCTACGCCAATATCGACAAATCGATACCCGATCACGATGTCCTGTTAGCTGGGTTTCCATGCCAGCCTTTCAGCCTTGCCGGTGTCAGTAAGAAAAACTCACTTGGCCGTAAACACGGTTTTGAATGTGACACCCAAGGGACCCTATTCTTTGATGTGGCCCGCATCATCATGGCGAAAAAGCCAGCCATCTTTGTCCTGGAAAACGTCAAGAACCTCAAGAGCCACGACAAAGGCAAAACATTCCGCGTCATTATGGATACCCTGGATGAACTCGGTTACGACGTCGCCGACGCTGAAGCAACAGGTGCCGAAGATCCAAAAGTTATAGATGGTAAACATTTCATCCCGCAACACCGGGAGCGTATTGTTCTGGTGGGGTTCAGACGTGACCTGAATTTAAGCCAGGGATTTAGTCTTGGTGACATTTCTTCTCTGTACCCGGAAAAAAAGGTCCTGTTCAGAGAGCTTCTTGATAGTGAAGTAGAAGATAAATATACACTAACGCCAAAGCTGTGGGATTATCTCTATAAGTACGCCAAAAAACACCAAGAGAAAGGCAATGGTTTTGGTTTTGGACTGGTGAAGCCTGAAAATGATGATGCAATTTCTCGCACAATATCAGCGAGATATCACAAGGATGGTTCAGAATCGCTCGTTGATCGTGGTTGGGATAGCGAACTCGGTGAAAAGAACTTTAACGACCCAGAGAACATGACCCGACGTCCTCGTCGTCTAACACCGCGTGAGTGTGCCCGGCTAATGGGATTTGAGCAGCCAGGGAAAGTAACTTTTAGAATCCCCGTATCCGATACTCAGGCTTACCGCCAGTTCGGAAATTCCGTCATCGTGCCGGTATTCGATGCAGTAGCGAAATTGCTGGAGTCACGGATCATCGAGGCTGTGAAGGCGCGGAAATAGAAGGTATTGAAAGAGCCCCAAGGGGCTCTTCAAATATCTATGCTGGTATCATCCCATTGCGCATACGACTCTCGCCAGATGTGGGGGGATGTCACCAATAGAGTTTTTTAAGTTCATCTATAAACGCAGATAGTGACATTAGCTCACCCCTGATTTCCTCGGGAAAGGCCTTATGCAACCCTACCGGTACAACGAGCCGTATCCCCTCAGACTGCATTTCCCTGAACTGTGCCACAGATACGCCCTGCTGTAAGGTGAACAGGTGTACTGTATCAATTCTGTCAGCCTCATTCAGTACCTGCCGCCAGCGGTCCTTACAGGTGGTTTTAACCCCCAACATGCGTAACTGTTCAGCAGGGTAATAAGGATCGCGATAGGCAGCACCGGAAGGAAAGATGAAATCGGGTTTTTTCTTACCTTCCGTGATAGCCTGAGTTTCAAAGCTCATTACACCGTGTTCTTTGAAAAGAGATTCAAGATGGAGCTCAAGACTTTTCCCGGCACGAGACTTCCTCCGGTTACTCACTGAGTTAGCAAGCGTAATAAAATCATTCACCGTGGCAAAGCCTTCGGCTATCTGACCCAGCACGTGCAGTTCCTCAACGGCTAGAAAAATTTCAAACTCAATTTTCCGCCGCCACGTCAGTTGAGTGTCCGGATCGTCAGATTTTTTATCGTAATGACATGCGGCAAAACCAATAATTTCCCTTCCTGAAGGAAAGTGATGGGCCCATTCCGGCGGCAGCTCATACCTGGTCCTGGCTGGGGAGTGCTCGGTAACGAATCCCCCAATTATTTTGTCTCCAGGACCAAATATTGTTCCTCCCGGGATAACTTCTCCAATAATAGGTTCAAGAACCTCCTCCTCGGTCAGGTCTTTGCAGACCCAGACATCGCAATAACTGGAAGATGTGCCGGGGATATGGTCGAACGCGAGAAGGGCCAGAGCTCCTGTATTCTCCGGATTCTGGAGCGGATTTTGTCTACCAAAGCCCGTCAGCCGTTTTTCATCCCGGGTGCCACCGAAAAACTTATTGTTATAGTAAATGGCCCTTACATCATTAAGGTCAGGGCAATCAGGATGAGATGACATGTGCACTGAAAAAAGTGCTTCTGGATTTCTTAACTGAGTATCACGGAGTGAAGGGAACAGCTCATCAATGACTGCCCCTGGCATGTAAAGACCAGACTGGTGGGATCTTGTCGCGCCGGTATCGTTCGCGGATAGACGCTTCACGTATACCCAGACATTAGCAGAGCATTTTTCTTGCAACCACTCAGCCAGAATACTCATCCAAACTACTCCATCATAAACATTCACTGTTTATGAAAGATGTTACGGATCCTGAGGTTAGAAGCAAGGCTAAAAGAATCGGAGTGGGCTGGAGTGAGGGGATGATTAACAGTGAATTGCTTATACGTTCAAAAGGTTATGCTCATAAAAATACACTAATACTAAACCTTAATAATTTATAAAATCGTTAGTTACCCGGACTGTATATCAACACTACCTTCACATCATGTTCCTCAACGTACGCTACATCATTAAAAAAATCAGTCAGAAAAAAATGGCGATGTGTATTTCATATAATTTCTCACTGTTTATGAGATGAAGGACTCCTCCAGCATTTAAATATAGCATACGAACAAATCAGGGGATTGACGAAGCAACTTAAAATGTAAGAATAGAGATGCGCGATATTCATCATCAATGACAGACTCACATGAAATAGCATTAAAATCGTTCATGCACGTCTGAAACAGGCATGATCAATATTATTTTTCACAATCAAAACCGGGATTATATTGACTAAACATTTATATGTGGAAAAATAGACTAATCCCGTATCACTCTAAAAGGTAACATATGAAAATCCGAGATAAGATTGCTGCTGAATTGAATTACCAGGCATCTGTAGAAGGAGAGACGGGTAATATAAAAATGTGTCGTATTATTCTGGAGTCTGTGAACAATGCTGTTGTTTTCAATACAATGACAAAGGTAGAGAAGGCACCTGACTCTGACGCAAAAACCACCAATGAGCAGTATTTCCACTATGTTCAACCATGGGTTATCCCGTTCATTGAAAAAATGCATACAGCCAAAGACGAATGACGACAGCATCCCTGGAAAGGAAGAACCTATGGCATTACTGATTTCAGCAGATGATAGTATTCGAAAGCTATCCCCTCAGGACCTTGACGGTAGCCGTGATAATGAAGGTGTATTCTCGCTCGCCGATATGCAACAAATGGTAGGCGGTTACATTCAGGCAGTGAGACTTAATCCTGTTATCGTACATGAAGATACGCGTTACACCTGGTTAATTATCAATGAAGAAGGGAAGCTTCTATCTTTGCCAATTAACAACAATGCGACCCTTATGGCAGTCACTGCTATCAGGCATGATGATTACATCGTCGGTGATGCATTGATGCTTGAAGAACACGAATTTCAGTAACTTTTTGTGATACACTATTCTCGTTATTATTCAATGTTCGTTAGTTAAATTTGCCTGTCGATGACAGGCTTTTTTTTGAAATAAAAAGCCCGGAACCAGGCTTTAAGTGGAGTACCATCAGACAGAAGAAAGTTACTTTTTGGATTTTTCGCTACCAGGATGGAGTGCTAAGGCATCAGGCTTAACATCAACCATTGCCATTAAACATTCTTTATGCCCGTATGTGCTACCGCCTGATTTGTCGATATACACAACTCCATTTTCTCTCATTCTCTCCCTTCCATAGCGGGCCGCATACGACTCTGGCATATTTTTCGAGCAAATCTCACAGGGCCCCAGATAGTCACTACCCCTGGCCGTTGCCCTAATGACTTTTACCAGTCGACCCGTTGGTACGTTAGAAATCATTTGATTAAACCTCAAGCATTATCCAAAGGGCGATTAAACATTACCCTTAAGAAAATTGAAAAGAAAAAAAACTAACACACTAGCACCCAACATATAGATCGTGATGATAAATATTCTGGCTGAAATGGTTGGGGTCATTCTTGCGTTAAATGCACTGATGAATAGTGCGATTGCCGCAATGATTTTTATAATATACTCAGGGATAACATTGTTTTCACCTAAAATCTCGTATACCTGTGAGCTTAACAGGCAAAAAGAAAGAATAACAAGCGGACTCAACCATTTAAGGTTGCGAATTAAATACCAATCCTCTTTGCTGTTTTTCATACTCATTCATACCCTCTAAATTTAATTATCGACCAGATTCTAATTTCACATTACTTTTTTAGCTTTGACAGTAACTTTTTGAACGGGGTGTACTCATACACGATCAATGCAGTCAATAAAATCAAACTCACAGAAAGAATAAAAAGGTGAATGCAATTTATATAAAATTCGAGCTTTATGCTCAATTTTTTCAAGTTTTCAAGTTCCTTAAACTCATTTCCGACATCATACATGTCCTGATGACCTGCTAATTTTGCCGAACGAAAGAGAGCGTCTTTTTCAATGGCGGTTTGAGTTTCCAGGGCTTCATTTATCTCACTCTTTTTTAACATTAATTTATTGAGTTCCGCACCAGCGCTCGAAATATCCGTCTCTTTGTTTTTTCTTTCAAGAATTACAATTAAATTCTTAATGTTAGAATTAAGTTCTTCAATGTCACTTTGTTTAACTGTTTTCAATAACATCGTAGACGTTTTATTTGACAGTTCATCCAAATCTGGATGACCTGCGTACTCCTCTGAAATCTTCGCTGAGGCAGTGTCTCGCTCATTAATCAGCTCGCTAATGTGTTTCAACGGTCGAGAATCATTAGATGAAAATGTATCTATGGGTGGCTCATCAATACTGCGAGCAACGCTACCAGAACTCATGAATATCGTCAGCAGAAGGGCGGGCAGTAGGGCACGGGGAACATTTGAAAATTTTGAGGGTTTCATAATAGCTTCCTGAATTTTTGAGATGTGAGTAGTTTCACGATCGTAAAGGAAAATTCTGTCGATTTCCGGTCTTTGCTGACCATAAAAAGGATTTAGAACTTTTTATTTTCTTTAGTTAGCCTAAGCATCCCCCCCCTTTAACAGATAGGGGGGGGTAGAGGCTATCAGCATCCCATCATCCGTTCCATTTTTTCCATTTGAGCTAAGTCCGCCAACTCACGACGTTCGCGGCGTTCTACGACAAGAGCTCTTTTTTCCCCAAAAGTCAGAGCACTGATAATGGGGACCTTAATTTTCCCACTGCCTTTACAGGTGGTGCAGGCAACATCATATGTACCGTTTACTATCCTGTGCCGTTCCTCTGGCTCCATTTCGTAAAGCTCAGCGCTGGTAAAACCATCCGAAAACGCTGGGTTGTCAATGGTACCGTGGCCTTCACAGTGATGACAAATTGCCCAATAAAACTTACCCATGCATGGCTCCCTTTATCAGCTGTTACACCATTCATCGTAAGTTTTTAGTGGCTTTCCGGTAGTGACGTCAATACCTTTTCCATTATCTGCACAAGCAAGGTAAATTTGGTATTCACTGTCGTTATCACCACGAGAACGAGTCTGCCAGTTTTCATTTTGTTCAAGTTTCATGACACACCTCACTTTAATTTATTAGTGTTATCCTACTCTATTTGACTCGTCCATCAACCCCCTAATTACTAAACAAGAAATATTTTAATGCTATTGTTTAGCAACTTTAAATCGTGTTTAACAACAAGCGTGCGTTAAAGAACATTACCAGCGACAATAGAAATAAAATAATACTTAATGCCACTTCTTTTAAGGCTTCATTTACAACTATCTTTCTGAATCCTGAGGAGAAGGGGGCGGAAGGATTCAAACATCTCAATGCTGGGATTAAATTCATAATGGCGAAAATTAAGAGAGTAAGTCCAGCCGATACGAACAGTGTAATCACACTGTATGATACATGCTCATGCTTATAGAACATATTGTATGCTATCAAGGTTATACCTATGAGTACAAGGAATAAACCTGTGATGTTAACAATAATGAATATGGCGTCCTTTCTGTTATATAGGGAAGAAATCATCACTCTACCAATCATCAACAATACAATGATGTCAAGAATTACATTTAATGAAAATATAGCGATATAATAAAAATCACTCATATCCTTTCCTTTTCCCTACAAACAAAAAATGTTGCTTGTGATGTAATGTTAAATATATTAAAAAATCATTGATTTGAAGTCATATCATAATACTGTCCATAGGTTAATTTTATAAAATCAGGGGGAATAGACACTTCATTTTTGAATCCATCAACTCTATTCGGAATGCAAAATACCAGAGCATCATTTCTTTCAAAGAGCATACCGCATTTCGTTGTCAGCATAGCCGTTGCATGCTTGCGGAAGGAGGATGGACCGCCTTGTGCTGTTCGCATCACGCCATAGTGGTTGATAATGTAAGATTCCCAACAAGGATACGAACCGAGCCTTTCATTTGCTGATTTAATAACCGAATCCAGTTTTTTATTGTAGTCGCGACCTTCCTTTGTGTTGCCTTTGCCGCGTACAACTATCACCGGTTTATTATTGAATATAGATCGCTCTTTAATCGTTATGGGGCACGGAAAGGTACACTCAGCATCCCAGGCAAAGGCACGCAATTTATCCCCTTTATCTCCCAATCCGTATGAATTAATGAATGCAATTGCCCCGACTGACCTGCAGGCTTCATCAATAACCATGGAACGTTGCTCTCCGACAGTTTCATAGGACTGAATTAACTCCTTAACCTTTGGTCCTTCAACAAGGTAATAATCATAATACTTAGCCTGGTCCGACATCGTGGTCCCTCTCGTGTTATGGATGGTTACTGCAATCAAAGAAAGTTACTTTTTTGCGGCAGTAAGCCCAAGAACTTCTTTCATCTGTTTCTGTGTCCATATCGTTTTGGTAATGGTCAGATCTACATCACCGCGATAGGCTGTACCATCTGGCAAAATCACCAGGCTAATTATTTTTTTCCTGGTTTAGAAACTTCAAACCGATCTCCACTTCTCTTTACGGTATAACCCTTTAACAGAGCCTCCTGAACGATTTTTTCTTTTCCTTTCTTAGCCATAACCCCCTCCCGGCTTTTATAGCATAGCAATCAGGGTAAATTATCAAATATCAAGGACAACATCGCCACAGGGACGACAGCAGCATGGCAGAATTTCATCCGCACCTACGTAAGCCAGGGGGAAGCAGTTGTAAGTGACTTTTCCTGATTTTTTCTTGAGCCTGCATGCACCACAAAAACCTGAACGGCATTGTGATTCAACAGGAACCCCCGCCGACTCTAGTTGCTCCAGGATAGAGTTTGCACTATTTTCAGAGGTTATAAGCATTTTGCTTTTCTCAGCAAAGATAGTCTGACAATTGATATAACCTGACATAAGCCGCCCCCTTTTATCTTTATCATATTATATCATTTTACCAGGCTACCATAACCCCCTAATTATGCGATGAGTGAAAATTAACCCGGAAAAGTTTTATCATCAGAAATATTCAGAAATTATCACATCAGAGCCAGCCACATTGGAAAACCACAATCATAAATGGCGGGTGTTTATGAAAAATAATTTTAAATTTTCACGCTCAAACTAAAAATGACCCCTTGATGCAGCGTTTTAATATGCAATCATGTATTCAACAAAGGAGAAAATATGATCCATTCATTTGAAGAAAAGAACCTTGAGAAGTTATTTAAGAGCGGGAAATCGCAGTCAGGTCTTCCAACGGATATTACCAACAGTCTGAAAAGGGCGCTTGAGGAGCTGCATAATGCGGCAAGCGAAGCTGACCTGATCCGTCTTAAAAGTCGTAACTATGAAAAAATTCACCATACACGTTTACGAGAACGTGAAAGGGCGGGAGATATGTCATCTATCCGTGTCTCTTCAAAATATCGTCTGCTGTTCACCTGGGCCGATGGTGGCGCAAACCGGGTGAAACTTACCGCTCATGCCCATGCGTAAGGATTCGTTTATGCAGCATTGCACAGCACGTCCTAATGACGAAGTCCGGGCTATCGATCTGTTTACATCCTTAGGTCGGGAAGGGGTGCAGTTTCGCCTGGACAGCCTCGCTATATTGGCAGCATCTCGCTGGGAGCAGGCGTTACCTTTGCCTCCTGATTACACAGGAACACCGATTGATTTTCTGTCGGATGCGGAACGCGAGGAAAGGCATATCCTTTTAACCGGTCAGATGCTTTGCATCGATGAGATAGCTGAAGCACGTGAACGTATAAAGCAGCGTATAGCCAGTCGTAAAAAGCTATGCGGTACACGGAATGCTGACTCACATATTGAAAGCGTTTGAATGGGACTACCATGTTAGAGAAAATTTATTATCTGGCCCTTTTTCTGATTGCGGTTTGCATTATCTGTGGTTTCGTTTTTGCATGGCGCAGACGTAGCCCTATGGCCCTGACGTTGACTATCAGCGCTCTTGTGATCTGTATTGCTTTTCATACGCTGGAGAACTCTGTTGCGACAGGTAAGGATGAGTTATTGCCAGGTGCCAGGGACTTTACACAGTGCGAGCTGGTTGACCAGCAATCAGCTGAAATCAGCGGTTTTGGCTATCCGGTCGTTGTTCTGATTTGTGATGACGGCCAACAGATTTTAGATGCAGGGATATACACGCAGCAGCTGAAGCAAAAACAGGATTGCGCCCCGGGCAGTGAGGTAACAAGCTGTCATTAACTGCCAGAAAAGTTACTTTCCCAAATAATTCTTATCCGCTGCAGTATTTCCTGTTTTCCAGCGAGAAAGTATCCGTTAGTATCTGTTAACATCATTGAATCAAACACAGAGAGAACAAAAAAAATTAACCGCCATAGAGGTATAAATGACTTCCGACGACAATCAGAATAATGCAAGCGGCAAAGGTGTGGATGATTCTGTTAAATCAGGCCAGAGCCAACAAAACACAATTAGCATTCTTAAACCAGGATCAAATAACGACCTGATTGACCAACTTCGTGGTGGGCCTCTGGACAAAACATCCGTTGACTATGAATACCACTCACCGGATCCTACTGAAACTGCCCAACGTCTTGCTTTAATTAGTTATTTGATTGCCGGGGAAGAAAAAAATGGTGCCTTTTAAACCTGTTAATTTGCTTCAAATTATGTCATCTCACAAGATGGAGACAGATGATGTTGCACTAATCGCCGGTACCGATTCTGTTGTAGTGGAGTCCTGGTTCAAGGATGGGGTCGCCAGTGAGACAGCCCTGCACAACATCGCATGTGCAGTCGGAGTATCGACGGAATGGATTCGGGGCTTTGTCTCCGGTGAGGATGAAACACTTAAGGCAAACAGTGAAGGCCTGACGAAAGAGTTGCAGAATCTTCCCCCTGAAGAAATCTCCGTTCTGGCAAAAAGCTTCAGTTTGCGTTTGAAAGATATCAGTGAACTCGATAACAAGCAGCAGGGGCAGGCTCTTTCAACGGTCAATAATAATGCGGTTTTCAATAGTGATACCGAAGAACTCCTTGCGGTATATCGGTTATTGCCAGAAACAGAAAGACGAAATCTATATCGTGTGGTTTGTTTGAGACACAAAGAACTAGCACGGCTTTACGAAAAATATATTAATAATAAACAACTTATTTAATAATGCTACATGGCTACAGAACTGGACATTAGCAATAGCCGGTGTCCGGTTTTTATCCGCACGCGCTAGTTTTAAATGAAACTAACAATCAGTCATAAACACTGGGCAAAAACAAATTATTTCCATTTCAATCTCATTTCACCCCTGGTCATAGCATTTATTTCTGGCATAATAGCTTTATAGTGAATAACACAGCTTGCCCTGAATTGTTACTCTCTTACTAAATTATCAAGGATAAACTAATGATATCTAAAAACGAGGCATTAGATTTTTTAATGATGCCAAGCCAGGGTGCAACCTTTAGCGTTTTTGTTGGTGCTATTAGTTTATTATCAATCCATACACAAGGGTAAAACATGACGAACAAAGATGTCAGCAAAGCGATTTCAGTCAAAGACAAAGAAGCTCTTCATTTAGAAGTTGTAGATGGAAAACTAGCTGTAAAAAGAATATGCGAAGATTTTGTTATCGTAAATTTGAATGATATCCCTTCGAACCGTGAAGAACTCATTCATTTCAATAATAAATATTTAGCTCCAAACGGACTCGGTATTGATGCAGAGTCACTTTCTGATGTAAAAGTCGAGCAACTTATTGAAACAATAAAAGAAACATTCACTAAGGAGAATGGGGTTGCCACTATGACTGACTATACTGGCCCTCTTAATTAACCCAACACTAGCTATCAGTGAGGCGATATGTCGACAGAAAACAGTGCAAAGATCACTTTTACTTTTAACGGTAATGCTCCTCAACACTGGATAACTACATTAAATAGTCAAAGGAAAGGTACCTGGATTGATCCGCAATCCAGCGGCAGCAAAGTACTGCTGGACATCCTCACTAGCAGCGGCATTGATGCGGACAGCGTTCGCGGTGATGATGTTCTGGTGTTTTCAGTTCCCTCTCAGCGTGAGATTTTGTCTGAACTTCTTGGTATCTATGCCGTTTCTGATGCCAGAGTGTTGCTTATCGCCGCTACGCCATTCTGTCCGAACCTTTCTCGTGTTGTGGTAACAACCCACCAGCTTCTTTCGGACGGCAGCTCTGTTTCCAGCGAACAAAAGGCATTACGCAACCTGTTTTTTATGACACAAAACGGCATCTGTATTCAGAGTGATTTATCTTTGAATCTTGACCCGGCCAAACTACCTGGTTCCCGTTTCTTTGCCTGTGAAGATGATATGGAACAAGCAGGAATTCAGCGTTGGGGAGAAAATGGTGGTGATGCCTGGCGTGCAATGGCAACGATTATGCATGGAAAGAAAATTCTCATCAACGGGGCCGGACAAATGCTGGAACTAGGGAATACCCCGGAAGAGCGGATTAACGCCGTCAATAATTAAATTCATTTATAGGTTGTACCTATGGAAACAACATTTTTAGGAAACAACGAGTTTATCAAACATGGAGGCCAGTTATTCCTAAAAACTGAGGAAAGCTGTTTCGCTTTTTATAATATAGAATGGGCGAAAAAAATCTTATCCAGTGATAATGTTAAGTTTCAAAATGGAAGGATGTCCCATGACGTCGCCCATGATGTTCTTGAGGAAGCTCAGGATAACTTATTATGTTTTTTGTGTGCAACATTACCTAAAATGTCCACCAGCTAAAACTAACTGTTTGCGTGAAATGACGCTATCGAGCCCCCCCTAACACAGGGGTTCTCGTAGCCATAACAAGAATTCCATCTAACACTGCAATCAAAGGGAAATGGTTTTTGGGGATTCGAAAGTTATACATCCATAAACAGTGGATGTTTATAAATCATATAATTTTTTATCGGATTATTTTTTAATCTAATGAAAATCACCCCTGGCACTCAATTATAAATATGAGATAATGATTTTACGAATTCAACAGGGGTATGTTATGTCTCGTCTGAACCTGGATTTAATTGAAACTATTTACTCTGATGCTGACCGTGAACTCACCAATGATGAGTTGTATCGGGAGGTACAGTCTCGCCTTTCAATTTCAGATAATGATTTCAATTCAAAAGAAAAATTCGGTTTGGCCGGTGTTCCTCATAACAAAATTAAACACCGTATCCGTTGGTTCCAACAGACACTAAAAGCCATGAACGTCATCGAACGTTTAAGCTCCGGCCGCTCTCTATGGCGTCACTGCAGGAAAAAAAATTCCGGACTTTCCGAAGCGCGGGAAGGGACACGTATAGTGGCATTCAGTACAGATCTCGGGGTAGCGATTTTAGGCAACTCTACAATGGTGTTGCCTGGCAATACCGAACCGGTCCATCTCTGCCTGACATCTCCACCGTATCCACTCAGAAAGCAGCGGGATTATGCCGCAGCCTTCAAAAACGACAGTGACTATATTGATTTCATCGTGGAAGCCATTAGACCAATCGCCCGCCAGCTGGTTAACGGTGGTTCTGTCGTGCTGAATATCGGTCAGGATATTTTTAATCCGGGTCAGCCTTCACGTTCCCTCTACCCGGAGCGCCTGCTACTGGCCTTGTGCGAAAAACTTGACCTCTACCTGATGGACCGGGTGCCGTGGGTGAATATGAGCAAACCACCCTCACCGACATATTGGGCCTGCCGTAAGAAAGTTCAGCTGCTGGCCGGTCATGAAATTATTTTCTGGCTGACCAATAATCCTGATGCTGTCCGTTCCTGTAACCAGCGCGTTTTGCAGCCCCATACAGAGAGCCACAGCGCGTTGGTTGCCAGAGGCGGAGAGAACCGTACGACCATCTACGGTGACGGAGCCCATGTCGTGAAACCAGGTGCCTTTTCTCAATCCACTGACGGGGCTATTCCCAAAAATGTGATAATCCGAGGCCATGCGTGTGCTGACACTCGCCGCTTTCACAAGGAAGCTAAACGGTTAGGGCTTCCTGGACATGGGGCGATGTTCCCTACGGCCATCCCCGACTTCTTCATACGGTTTCTGACGGAAGAAAACGAGCTGGTGGTTGATCCTTTCGCTGGCTCTCTAAAAACAGGCCTTGCCGCCGAACGGCTCAACCGCAGATGGATGTGTTTTGATAGTATTCTGGAATGGTTACGAATTTCAGCCACCGGCTTTTTTTCTGACTTCCCGGGATTTGAGATGAACCCGATTATTGATAACGGCGAGTTGTTCGCGTAAGCGGGCGTTAGAACATTTTTCATTCTGCACATCGTGGAGTGAACGATCACAGGAGATGGCAATATGCCTGACATTATCCCGCACCAACAGCAGCCGGAACAATTTCATAAATTCTACTCCCTCAAGGGGGGGCAATACTGGCGTGCCAAAAACGCGATTCCTGAACAACGTATAGAGCAGGATGAGGTTTTGCTGATTGAGTCGCTTCGCTGGGTCGATAATGCACTCCATACCGTGATCCTCCGCACCCATCCGTCAAAATTCGACAAAAACTTTGTTTTCAAATTCACCGATGCTGCTGGCCGTAGCTACAGCACGACGAAATCGTTTAAAGAACACCGCTTTCTGTTCGACGATTTTCTGGACAAATTTGAGTTTGCCGATGACGGGCAGGAAATCCGTGGTCAGGAACTGCTGGCCGCTCAAAACCGGGTTAGCCAGCTGACACAGCAAATGACCGACACCATGTCCGATCCTGATGCTCTGCGTACGGAACTTCTTGGCAGGATTGAAGCGAAAAAAGCCAGTTCATCAGCTCCTGGGGATGAGAAAAAACAACTGCCTATGGTTCCGGGCCTGTCGTCATCTACGGAGTTAGCATCTCTCGGTTCCGCTCTTTCTTCCGGAATAGATGAAACAAAAATAGTACAGCTCAAGCAGGCAGTTGAGTTCAGACATGAAATCGCGCAGGCCCAAATCGACTGGATCAAAGAAAAGAACTCTGTGATTTCGAAAGCCGTCATGGCTATTACACCCTATCTGGAAGAGTCGGCCGCCGCACAGTTGGCTATTGCTGAAGATAGTCGTGAAACGCTGAATAAGCTGATGGACGGTATCAAGTCCCTTGACCTTTACATCGGTAAAGATGTGGTGGTTAACACGATCAGAGAGGGCGATTCAGCACCGGCACACATTCCCTTAACGTTCGTACAGCGTAAGCTGGCCGTCGACGAGGAAACCGCTGTTTTTCTCGATATCGGTGAATGGTTTGATTTTGAAAAGCTGCCACTTTTTTTCCAGGCATTAAAGAACCATCCGGGGCTGGTGGAGCAGATCTTCCCGTCACAGCGCTGCGTGGTCTGTATGACCACGACCCGGCGCTATATTGATTATCAGGACCGCTGGGCGAACTGGGAGCTTAATGCCAAAAACCAGACCGTTTTCCTGATGGTTCGGGACGGCGAACGGCTGTTCCAGGTCTACTCCGGTGTTGAATCTCACCTCGGCGCTCATACGCTTTTCCCGACCACCGATGAGCAGGGAAATATCTTTCGTGGCGTTGACGGTTCGCAGGTGACGTTCAATGACGTGTCCTACACGGACAAACTCAAAGCCCATGAGATGGTTGCTCTGCATTATTACCGGTTTCTTATCCTGTGCTGCGGGCTCGACCACCGGCTTAAGCTCTTTGGCGAGTTCTACGACCCTCAGGACCGCTTAAGTTTCGTCTCTATGGCGTTCCAGGAGACGTATTGTCGATTCATTTACGATCATGATGGTACTGGTCTTCTGGACGATCCTGATGCGAAAGTGCGCCCCTCTATTGAGGAGTATATAACCCAGGCCAATAGCCATTTGCGCTCAGGTTCAAGGGTGTTCTGCGAGTGGAGAGCTGTTTGTACACCAAATACCGCGCCAGGTGTTGTGAAAGTCGATACTGGTACCAGTTACCGATCCTATTATTTTACCGCCGATTTCATCGATGATGAGGGAATGGCAGTGGCCTTTACCCGCAACAATGAGATTTGCGTGGAGGTTCCGGTCAAAAAAGATATCTACCGTCGCACCCGGGCTAATGATGTACGTGAATTTAATGCGAAAGTATCCCTCACGAATTTTCAGCGTGATCCGTGGGATGACGCCAGCAGCGTGGGATTCCTCTGTCTGGACGCGGTAAAAGCCGATGATCTGGATTATTACATCAACAGCCGCTCCAGCCGTAGGGATTTTATGTACTACATAAAGCTCTTCAAACGCCTTTCAGCTGTCCTGAGAGCGGAAGAAGAGCAGGAGATGCCATATCGACAAAAGCTCCTCAGAGCGCTGGTTGATGGCAACATAGGCACTAAAGCTAACCGTGCTGAAATCGTCGACAAGACAGTTATCACCTGGCGGGCTGACAAAAAAGGTCAGCCGCTTAGTGAAGGAATTGACAACGAGAAAAGCTGGAAGGCATTACTTGGCATGATGGACCTGATCGCCTGGCGCGGTTTGAGCCATAAAGAGGCCGCAGTGGAGATGGCCATCTCCCGGGGTAGCAAACCGTTACGTCTGATAGTCATGACAAATGCCAGACTGGCTCTGTACGTAACCCCTACAGACGAGGAACGTGATGATCGCGTGGAAAAACATAAGTGGGCCATGCTGCTGACCTTCAAAATGTCAGCAAAAGGGCTGACTCTGGATTCCAGCAAGCCTGCTTTGCTAAGCAAAAATAGTGTCTGCGAAACAACCCTCTATGAATGGCCGGAGGCCAATGAGTGGAAAGGGCTGAAATCAGTGTTCTCCAGCTTCCACGAAAAACAAAGAGCTTTTGAATACATTGAGACAGGTAAAGAGGACCTGCGAAAACTGTCTCCGGCTAACCCTGCTGAATTTGAGGCTGGGGTACGTGAATGGATGACGGCCTACTGCGAAATGAATGATTACCGCAAAACCGGGGGCCAGGTGCAGCATCCGAGATTGATGATACCGGTAGGCATCTACATTGACCGGGGAGACTGGCAATATATCTACGTCACTACAGAGAGTGAGGCCGCAGGGTATTTTTATCACAACGCCAGCGAATCCCTGAAAAAGGAACTTTTTCAGGAGTATGTATCACGCTTTGCTCATCAGGAAGGAAAACTCGAAAGGCTTGAAACTCGGGGGAACCGGCTGGCATTGGGCATGGCTAACAAAACTCCCGACATCGGGATGTTCAGTGCAGATCGCAATGTTGAAATGGATAGCGTGAAATATGGTTCTCTGTCTTACAGTGCTTACAGCCAGCTTCAGATGATAGAAAACCGTTTATATTTTGTCATTGAGGAAGCTGAACGTGGGGTACATCGTCGGATTTATATTGCCGATAACCTAAAAGACGATAAGGATGAGTTTATCATAGACAAACTCCTTGGTTCTTCACATCTACAGGAGTCGTCTGGCGTTGATGTATTCGAAGTTATGCTGCCTAAGTCGCTGTCAGAAGGGCCACTGCCGGTATTGAAATCAAGTGGTGAAATCTACCGTATTCACCACTGGTTCGACATTTGTCCAAAAGGGACTGACTCGAATGTATCATTGAGCAATATTGATGCCCCTGTAAATACTGTTACCAGACACAGTTTTGATAGCAGGGAGGCGGCAATTATGCATATCCTGAGGCAGGATAATACAGTTAGGAAAAACACCTCTGGTGACATATTTAATACGCCAGAAGGTATTAACGAAAGATGGTATTAGGAGGGGCTAATGTTTAGCATGTTCTTTGTTTTAACCAGTATTGTTGTGTGGATTATGCCGGTGATGACCATCGCCGGAGCAATTTTCCGTAAGGACCTGTTAAACCGGAATGAATGGACATTTCTCGTATTCTTTAGCGTTATTGCTGCATCGTACGTGTCATATTCCAGCTGGCAGGACAGAAATATGGGCCTGGTACCAATAGGGAAAGAATATTTATCTTGCCAGTTAAAATCGCGTAATGAACCTGACCTCACAAGTTTCAGGACCGTGACACTTGATTGTGGCGGAGAAGAAAAAATGGCTAAAGAGGAATTTTATGATGCGGCCGTAAAAGCCGCCACAAAATACGGTTATGAGTAAATCGTCAAGATTCACTTTCCTCCATTTTACCCCTCAGCAATTTCAATTTCGTTCAATCCACCAGCACAGGCCCACGGTCCCGGTAAACCCGGTACCGGGACCTGTGCCGTGAGACCACTTTAGACGGGTCACATCACTTCAAAGGGAAGCTGTCGCCGTCTCAGTCACCCGGTCTCAAAATTTTTACAGGCGTTCAGCCTGCAAAAACTTTGAGCTGCGGCTTCCTTCTCCGCCCTTTTTCGTTCTGTTTTCCCCGTCTGCGTTTGTCTCACGGCACAGGTCAAGCCGCATACTATCCTCAACTGCTGGAGAACTCGCTATGAACGTTTTTAACAATCTGTTTAATCGTCACTGCCAAAACACTCTGCTGGCGCACGGCTGGCCCGCCGATCTGGAGCTGGACTATTCATTACGTTATTGCCAGGGAGATGGTGTGGCATTTTACGGCGTGCTGCATGACAAAGAAATTTTGACTTTGCTGTCTGGTCTGCTGAGAGATAACCACATCACCGAAAAGCTGGCAGAAGAGGTTGCCGAAGTAATAAAAGACAGCGACACAACACTCACCCTTGAGCGCAACAGTTTTGGCTACCGGTATTCTCATGCTAATACCATCCGGGCAGAGTTAGAGAATTACCCAGACGACATTGGATATGAAGAGCGCTTTAATGACATGCTGGAGAGTGTCCGTGGGAGCATTGAGCAGATTTGTAGCACACTGGAAGGTGACGGATATAAAATTCATGAAAGCATAACGCCTTCGTATGAAGGAGACCTGGTTATGTCACGTTCCACCGCCAATTTTGAAATCATTGTGACAGAAAGCGAAGAGGAATACTGGGACACATCTGATACCTGGGATGATGAATGCAAAGATTTATGCATCGCAGATATTCTGAGTGGCAAATGTGAACTGAAAAACCTAGAAATCCAGGTCAGAGGTAGACACACAGGCAAGGTCTATGGGCAACATTATGCCGAACTGGTATTTATTAATAAAAACAGCCCGGTGCGAAGCTGGTTTGACAGGGAATGGTTAAGAACAGCGCTTGATGATGCACGTGGCAATATTGAAGAAAACCGTAGTGAACTGAAAAACATAAGGTCATAATTTATATTTAAGGAGGTGCGACTATATATGATGTCGCACCTTTTTAAAATATTGGCAAACACATAAATGCCTGTCACATTCAGAAAGGAAAATCATTGTAGCACTATTCTGAAATTCATAAGGAATTACAGCGTTGAGAATATCCGATGTTTACTGGCTTAACTTTCGCTGAAAACTACGGCAGTTCAGTAGATACAGGTATCGGAATGCCCAGAGCTTCCATCATTCCGGCCCCCGGTCGTGCAGTGGAACAGCGAAACGAGATTGCCGCGCTTCGCCTGTCCATCCGGTGACGGCGAACGGAAAAAACTATTCGTCCGCGATGGACGATTCCGGTTAAAGTCCTAAAATGGTCAATGTCTCCAGGCTTTCAGGGATTGGGATCCGCTTGGCCCGCTTATCCAACATTTCACTGATCCTTTCTGGATCAAACAGGATCCAACCTTTCAGCAACCCTATCCTTAAGTCAATTAGCCCCTCAGAAGCCCGTAAACGCTCTCTGAGGACATTTTTCAGAAAAAAGGTATCTACCTACGTATAAATTCTACGATTAATCCTGTGGCGTTTCAGGGGCATTTTGTCATTGGGGGGGGATTGTCTTCACTGTTAGCTGTTCCCAAATTCTACCACCAGCATTACCAGGCAGAGATACAACACACATTGACTTTTTTTTATCATATTAATAAATAACAGTTTTTAAAACAAAACATCAGCGTTCGTACGTTGCCTTTTACGCTTGTTTGCCGTTGTTTATCTCGATCTGGAATCCAGCTTCGGGAGGATCAGGGGGGGGAATGCCCGGAAAGAAGCTATTTTGCTGGTTTTGTAAGCAATCTGGAGGGGCAAGACACTTATCACCGTTATCCACAGGGTATAACCAATAATAGATCCCAATATGATCCAAGATCTAACCTAAATAAAACCCAAAGGATCCCCGTTCCTTCATCCCATTGATTTTATGATAAAAATCGTCACTTTCCCTCATCGTTCGTACGTAGTTTTGTCAACGTTCGTACGTGATTATGTCATTGCTAGGTTGAAATTCGTCATCGTTGGTATGTATTTTTAACATCGTTCATATGATATTAAGTAATCGTTCGTACGTTTGCAGAAGGGTAACCTGTGAAGAAAGTAAACAAAGAAATATCTAAAGATATCAGTGGGAAAGGTTATTTTTCTTTTGAAGTGACAGGACAAACAGGCAAAGTTACTCACTTCGCACCAGGGAACACAGGCACTGTCCAGCCCGTTGCGCTGCTAAGACTAGGGGTATTTGTCCCGACTCCCTTGGCTACAGGCAAAACACGTTCCATTGATAAAGTTGTGACTATGGACGTGTCAAACGAGCTCCAGCATATGGAGGTCGCTTCCAGTGAAGGGTACAAGGAGATCTCCCTATCTAGCCCCCGGCTGGATATGAACACCGATTTTCGAGTCTGGCTGGGAATTGTCAGGACGATTCACGATTTTAACGATGTCTCAGTTTCGGGAAGAATAAAATTACCTTTCTCAACGTTCCTCAAAAACTGTGGATTTGACCCGACACGATCGAATAAGCACATGAAAGCACGTATCGACGCCTCGATGGTTAAGCTAAGAATGGTGACATTTCAGTTCAGAAACGAAGATTCCACGCTTACTACCGGCCTGATAAACTGGGCACGTTATAACATCAAAACAAATGAGATCGAGATAGAAGGTGACCCCCGCATCAAAGAGCTTTACGCGATTGATTATAAGGTTTTTTTGCGGCTTAAGGCACTGGACAGCTTACAACGAAAAGAGTCTGCACAGGCGTTGTATACCTATCTGGCGAGCTTGCCGAAGAACCCGGCCCCAATCAGCATGAAACGATTCCGAGACCGACTGCGGTTAACTTCCCACGTCTCCGCTCAGAATGAAATTATACGGCGCTCACTTCGTGAGCTACATGAGATAGGTTATCTGCAATACCATGAAGAGAAGGTCGGTAGAAATATCAAATTTCATATCCTAAAAAGAAGCCCATCTCTCGGTGCGAAAAAGGACCCTATTCAGGCACCGGCACAAAATGCCCCGATCCTGGATGACCCGTTGCTTGAAAAACTGAAAATGATGAAAGCAGCTGGATTTACCGGCGAAGAGATTGCTGCAGTTCTTGTTTCCATCGATAAGATGAAAAAGATAAACGGCAAGCATCATGATGAAGAGGCTGAAGACGCGGATTTTAGCGAGGAGTGAGACTGCTCAACTAACAGAGGGAGTCTTGGCTTTCTGAGACTCGTTCATTTCCTGATTGCCTTCCTTCAGACGCAAAAAAACCTGGGGCATTCCCCATCTAATTATCAAAACGTCATCGTTCGTACGTTCACGGTTGACGGATGCGTGTATCCGGACCTATTGTCATCGTTCGTACGTTAACGTGCTTTGCTCGTTAAAAACACTCCCGATAAAATGGCAGATGCCAGGAACGTTCTGGAACAAAAACAGATTGTATGAATTGATATTTAAATTAATAAAAATCAATAAGATATACTTTCGTGAGCTACATATACACCTTCCCTAAACTCATACTGTCTTCTAAATACAGTTTCCGCTAACACTAGCGCAACGCCAAAAAGTCATCGTTCGTACGTATGAACGATGACGAAATGGATCAGAGGCATTGTTCTACTGAACAGGCAATCTGATAACAGATGTGTGCGGAACTAGCCTCAGGCCTAAACCTTTAACGTTCAGCGAGCTTTAATTGGTATTGATACTCGTACGGCGGTACTCCCTTACTAAAAGTAACTTTTCAAACTTAAATTGCCCGATGTGCTGTCCTGTTTTGAAACTCACCAAAGTTTTCCAGACAGCGCGCTTTAGAGACTCAATCGCCCACCACTTTACTTGGAAAAAAAGTTACTTTTGGTGATAAGCCCTGTCAGAGCAGCTGATCCTGTTTCGTCGTGCATCCGGACGAACATATAAATGAGAGACTGGACAGAGCAAGGCACCGGAGGCCAAGATTGCTCCTTCTCTCGTACGTCTGGCTTGTCCTGGCCTCAAGTGATCACTCAAGGCTTATCGCAATCAAAAGTAACTTTACAAACTATCCCACCAGCTGAAGCACCGGAATGCCGTTGCTCATCACAGGTTGAACAATTTTACAATGTGCTGAAATGATTTTTCGGGATTAAGGAACGTTTTTTCGTGATGTAAGCAATAAAATGTCATTTCATATCAAGGCTGTATGAATATACAGTGTCTGGATATGACCGTCGCCGGTTTTTGTCCGATTGGGGAAATAATAAATATCCTGGAAAAGGCCTTTACAGCGTTAAAGACATAGATATGCATTTAGCCCATGCCTATAATGAGTAGCCGAAACATTAAAATAGATATGAGGTAACAGAATGATTAATATCAAAGAAATTCCACTTAGGGATATCCTTGTTGTGGGGATTCCTGTTCTGTTGTTTTTGACTTTGCTGTGCATGCTTAAAAGTCACTTTCCAGACGTTGTTAACGTCATCGGTACATTATTCGTTTTTATTTTTTCGCCAGCACTGGTGGCACTGTTGACCCTTAACCGGGGAGTGTTCGTGTACTTTGCCGGAGCGCTCGTTACACAGGTGCTTACTGCTTCTCTGGTGTATTTTGTTTCTTCCCGCGACTTTAGCGAATCTGTAGGCCTTGGAGCGTGCGCAATAGTGATTTACGTAATTGCTCAGTCGAAAATTAACGACATTAATCCATAGTTAAGAAGGGAAAAACATAACTCCGCACATTAGTTCTGGTGGCGGAAAGCAGAAAGCCTCGTAGTTAATTTTCAAGGAAGAGTAAACCACGAAATTAACGCGAAACGCCCTTAGACATTTTATCCCCCTCCTTTGCATAATCACTGAATGTTTATGAAATAAAAGAATTTTTTTCCTCTATTATTCAAATAAGGGCTTTACACAGGGTTTTAATCTGTATAATTGTTGCTGCCAGACACGAATACAGAAGAGGGTTTTATTGCATATGGGTGGTCGTGGAAGTTGCCGAAGAAAGCGAAGCCTGCGCTGTGTCCCCTGCTATGCAGGAAACTGGCACCGCTACAGAGACGGGCTGGACTATAACGGATGGGAAGATGTATCAGTGATCGCAAATAAAGGGTCGGGGTATGTGTGTCAATGCAGACAATGTGGTCACACCTACATCTCCTACTCCTCTGCTGCCCGTCGCCAGTATCAGTATCAGGTTAACAGAAGCAGCGATGAACCCGGTATTCGGGAAAATAATTTTAATTCAAATGCAAATTCACCCTCTTAATTCTGAAACGCCATTGTGTATCGGGATAAACTTTCTGTGCATGCTGGTTTGCATCAGCGCATTTCATGAGTGCTGTTGCAGACATGCAGATGAAATCAGATTTGATAATTTATAAAGAATGAAGGGCAGGGCTGATTAATGAAAACGTCTATCGCACCGATTCTGTTCGGGAGGAATATTGCCAATATTTCGGAGAAGCATTTTACTCCCTGGTTTTGTCCTTATGACCACTACCCGGGTTTGGTTCTGGCCTCAACGATCACCGTTCCTTATTCACCCTCACCGGACTGGTTTCTGGGTGAAGAACAATGTGGAGGTCACAGTTGTAACCAGTTTCGTGCAGCAATAAAGCCTTTGCAGATCATACCTCAGTCACAGGTACAAGGGGATCTGGAACTCATTGCCAGCGAGGGATTTGAGCCAGGCACGCTCGATTATTTTAGCCTTGCAGACGATGAGGTGCAGAAACGGGTACGGCTGAATTATCAGTCATTCGTTATGAATCTAGGTTTAACCTGCTCGGATGAAAATGTTCTTCTGCTGACGCAGCCACTGTATCCACTGGATGCGACGGAATCCAATCTCAGAGCGTTAACTACAGACCAGACTTGCCTGAGCGGACTTACTGACACCACCGGACTGGTCATTTTTGTTGTGGGGGTGAACTGCGACTAGGAGAGGGTAGAAAAGGGTAGTATCACGCTAAGCCACTTACACATTAACGAATAAAAGTCACTTTTTGAGGTAGATATGAAAAAAATCACACGCGATGCATTACTGGTACCCTTCATCGGGCTGCTGATCCTCTCCTACCACATGGGCTATTTCCTTTCCGACTGGCCTTACTGGCAGGTATACGCCATGCTGGCGGTGGCCTTCTTTGCAGGCCGTTTCTGGCTGAGAAAAAAAACGTCGAAAGATGAACCTCAGGAAGGCAAAACAGCCGGTGAGTAAATCTTTTCCTGAACTGGCCTGTTCCGGTAATAACGTCCAGGCCATTCAGTCAGTTGACGGAATAACATAAAAGGAGCCTCTGTATGAGCAACATGACAGTGTCGTTTTACAGTAAAAAACATCATGACACCGTAACCAGCGCGATTAAAGCCCGTGCCACATCATCAATTGAGCTTCTCTGTACACCGACGCTTAATCAGCTCCTGGAGCTGACAAATGCGATCTGCCTGTGTGCCGGGATTGAAAATCAAATCGGCCTTTTCGTTGACGACTCAAATAGTGACGAATCCGGGCACGACGAACAGGAACTTACGACACACGTTGCATGGCTGTTTAACCAGAAAAGCCATGGTACTGCCCGTAATGCAATTATTAAAAAAGACATTACGGAGGTGAAAATTGATGACCCTCTGACTTTGAATGAGATTCTGGCGATCATCGAGGCAGTGTGTCGTTGCGGCGGTATTGACGATGACGTAGTGGCTATTGCCGAGCCTATGGTAACGGTCATTGACGGCGCAAAATACGATAACGCCGCTGCCGTGGATACCATTCATTGACCGAACGGAAACCGGAAAAGTAACTTTTCCATAGAGGTGTTTATGCTGTTTCGGAAACTTGTTTTGTCAGGGGGAGGATGTATCTTGCTTCTGGCCTATCACGGAGGCTATTTGTTAAGAACCTGGCCGTGGCTGTTCTATTATGCAATGGTCGCATGGGGGGTTGCATTCAGCTGGTATTTTTTCGCGACCCCTAAAGCCGATTTGGTTCCGGAAAAGATAAACAAAAACGAAAAACAAATACCCATCGCTGGTCAATCACAGACTAACCGGTATAAACAGAATGATAGTGATTCTTCACTGATTAGCCATAACATTAATTTCTCATCTACAGGAATCAATCATTCGGAAAGTATCATAAACAATGGATCAGATTGCAGTTATTCGGACTCGTCAGATTCAGGATGCAGTGGGGGTGATTAAAAATCCTGGATAAATAATTAAAATCCTTACAAATAATTAGATGAGGAGGAGATATGGCATACACAGGAATAACAGATCACGCCAGACTCAGACTTATGCAGCGTTCACGACTTCCCCTGCATGTACTCACTGACATGATCGACAAAAGGGAATATGTGGATCTGGGTTCCAAACCCGGAATATTAAAAAAACACATTCTGATTTATAGTCGACTGGATGAACGTTGGTACGTACTAATCAGGGACATAACATCAGGATGTATCGTTACGGTATTGCCGGAAAATTACCATGATTCTTCATTTATTAAAATCAAAGATTCAGATAAAAAATCTGCATATGATTTAGCGTTTAAAGTCAGGGCTTCTAGTCCTGAAGTTATTAGTATAAATCTGTGCTTTAATGATTTCGATGGTTACCGACATTCAAAGAATATTTATTCCATACCGCTTTCACAGGTGGATATGTCGCAAGAGTTATTTTTAAAGTCAAAGTTTATAAAACAGATAAAAAGAAATATTAGGGAAAATATTGCACGAGGGCTTTCCTTTGATGAACATACCATAGAGCCTGGTTATACGCCGTTGTTCCTGAACGTGAGGTTCAGTGCGGATACATACAAAATATTATATTTCTGATTACAGGGGAAACTCAATGAATGACCGAGTCGTCTTTTTAAACATCAATGCAGAAGATAAAACCCCATTTATTACTGAGGTAGAAATGCTTATTGGGGGAGTCCCACGGCTTATGTATCCAGATGGCACAGAGCAGTTTGCGGATGATGAAAGCGAAACTGTTCTGATTTATTCACCTCGACTGACCGAGCAGGAACTAGAAGCATTTTGCGAATCGAACATTGAGCATTACCGGACTTTTCACGAGAAAAATTTAAAACACATACTGAGGGGAGACCGCGTATCAATAACCCATTTCTGGGTTGAATAAACTAAGTTAGGTATTCACGATTTGGAGGGAATCATGTATCTGCATCTTGTACCAACACTATACCACATCATTTCAAATAAATGCCGACTAGAATCAGTGACGATCCCGGAACTGAAATTCGAGATTAAGGATGATGGACTTTCATGCGGAAGACCGTATCCAAATAAACGGCTTTATGTTGGCATGAAAAATAATCGGAAAGCCATGGTTGGGCTACTTCTTGAATATGACAAACAACTCAGCCAATTTACAACGGAATATAAATGGGTTATTGATAACATTGGTGTTGTTCAGCACCATATTAAAACGATTGTGCTGGACAGTGAATTTGACCTTATTTCACAACACATAGGGTTAAATATTGGTCTGGATGAATTGAAGCCAAGACTCCATCCCTCTTATCACAAAATCGCACCAGTTAAAATACAACCTATGATGGAATCATACCGAACAGGCGAAGCGGTTAATAAATTGCAGCATGATGTATGGGAGAATAATGTTCTACTGTTCAGGACAGAGACATTGCTTTTGCATACTCTGGAATCAGAAAGACTCGCTAAGTATAGTTTTTTCATCGACAGGCTTCCTCAATTAAGTTCTAAAATTTGCATCTGAATTAATTCAAAAAGCTCCGATTTTATTGAGGGGCTTTCCTTTTCATGAAATGCCAATTTAAAAACCCCATACAACTTATGACCTAAACTTGAAACACAATCAGGAAAAGACGACTACGCAATGATGGTTGCTATGGGGGGTTAACCCCATTCCAATTTTGATTAAAATCACTGAGTGATTTTGACTTAATTTTTCTCCCTTATTTGCATCTTATGTAAACAGTGGGGCATTATAAACTCATGACTTTCTGCCCCAACACCTCAAGATCTAAGAAAGTAACTTTTTTATTGGTTTTTTAAAAATGGGGGTTGATGGGACGAAAAAAAAAGGTATCCTGGTTTCAACGAAGAATAGTTTTAATGCTTGCCTTATCTACCCGGGAGTTCATATGTCCTTAGAAAATACATTGACCGCTGAGTTAAATTCATCAGAGAACGCAGGCGGTATTATACCTTCTGTTGCTATTGATTTAATTATTGCTCAACGTGCAGCAGGTATTGCGGCATTTATGGAAGGTTTAGATAAACTCAGGGAAGCGGAGCGACTGTTCGCTGCTGCGGCTGAAAAGGACTGGTTCACGGGGCTAGATGAGATTATTTCGACCGGTAGGCGTTGCCTTAAAGAACATGAGATAGAGGCGGTTCGACGCCGGGTGGCTCGTAGCGTTGATAGATCTATCTGGCAACGCTTGATGACCCAGACAGGTATGTTTACGTTGATGAGTGGTGATCAACATGACAAATGGACTGCTCAGGTATACAGCAAAGATTGTCCGGAAGTCACCCTGGACAATGTCATCAGTACGTTTCAGCATCTTAATGCAACAAAAAATGAAACGTTTGTTACAGGTATTATTGATGTTTTCCGTAAGCTGTCCTGGGACTACAAAACAAATAATCCTTGCCGTCTGGGCAAGAAAATTATCCTCGAAGGTGTTTTATCCATAAATGTCTCACCAACCCGATACGCTTCGGTCAGGACTAATGCGCAGAACTGGATTAACGATCTCGCCCGTGCTTTCTGCCTCATCGACAAGAAAAACGTGCCAGATTCACGGATAGCAGAAGGGTGCCAGTACAGGGATTTTATCAACTTAAACAGTTATACGTTAAACGGTGTGTTTACCTGCGAGTGGTTCACTATTAAATCTTTCTGGAAAGGTTCAGCTCATGTGACTTTCACACGCCCTGACCTCGTTGAAAAAATTAATGAAATTATTGCAAGCCGATACCCCGGCGCTCTCCCACCCAGAGTATGAAAGTAAATTCCAACTATTTAATCATACAAAATTCATTATTAAGGAATCCTGATATGGGAATTCAAATTAAAGAAAGTTACACCACTGCTGTTATCAGCACCGCGCACATTGCTAAAGAAGATACTGAGTTATTAACTGATGCCAGTTATAATCCCCGAACAGATAGTGGACGTAGCTGGATCCACGTAAACGAATATGGTTATATTATTCGGACCAGCGTTGAAAATCCGGGGTGGAAACAGCTTTTACGAGACGATGGTATCTCCTGGCCTACAATTGAAAATATCGAAAAAGTGATTAATGCTGGGTACGAATGTGTTCATTTTGACCGTGACGCAGATATCGTTGATGGTCTGATGGCGTGGGAATGGTAACTACTCATTACCAGGGCTCCTTAACCTATAGGGAAGGGGCCCATATATAATTGGCAGTACAGAAAAAAAAGGAGTCATTAATGGATATGCTTAACGGGTGCAGTTCAGCTCCTCAGGTTTCAACATCAACCGCTATTGCTGGTGGACGCGAAGTCATTGTGACCGGTTGTGTGACAAAGCAGGGCAGAGCTATTCATTTCTGCAATCATAAGCTACTCAGCGGTAGCAATAATAATCTCTGGTTCCCAGTGGACACCGTAGATGACTGGTTTTCCGGCATTGAACGAGTGCTGGTTATGAATGGGCTTGCTGAGAATGTCGTAAACCTCACGCCGTTAATTGAAGGTTCAGAATATTTCGACTGGAAAGTAAAGTATAACCTCCGGGTTATCTGACTCACAAAAAGTTACTTTCTTGCTTAACGCTTATGAACAATCAGAGAAATCAATTGGCTGTCCACCAGCTTCTGGACAGCCGTTCTTCTAATTAGATCTTATCCAGAAATTACAAGATAACTCCATTTCTGTCCCGTTAATTGTCGTTTTGAAAAAATCATAATGATAAAATCAAATTCACCGTAGAGCTTGTCACCTGCCTGAAAAAAAACAGGGGCTTGATAAGGCGATTTAAAAATGTATCCTGGTTTGATGAATAGTCATTTCCGGGTGAAGGGAGAATTTAATGGCTGTCCAAAAAACTCATACTGGCATCGTGATTACCAAAGACGGCGAGGTAACAAAGAAATTTCATGAAACACCGACCATGTGGGTGGTCAATAAAACTGAATGTTATCGCAAGGATAACGGCATACGCCATTTTGGTGAAAGAACCCGCCGCCGCCTTGTCCTCGAATCCATAAAACCAATACCTGAAGTTAAAAATTAACTAACTTAATTATTTAATTAGTTGACAAAAAAGGAAAAAATAATGAATAGCCATTCTCCAAAAGTCGTCATGATGGACAGTGACGAAGCAGCCAGTATTCAAACATTAACGGGATGGGTCGATCGTCAGGGGCGTTTCTGGGGAGATAACGAACATCAGGCCCGCTGGAGTGGTTCAACGCACCGCAAATGTGGAAAACATCCGGAACAACATCCTGCATACCCTTCTAACAGTTATTGTGAATCATGCAGAAAAGAAGATCGCCAGGCTAAGTTTGCAGAAATGAAGCGGGTGGCCTGGCGCGGCGAACCGTTGGTGATTTTCGATACGGATACCTATTTTTTTGATGCCGAGTCGCTGGAGGATTATTGCCGTGACCATGACGTTTTACCCGGTGATCTGCAACTGGTTATCTGTCTTCCAAACCATATAGATCAGTTTGATATCCTGCAACATTGCGAAGAAATTCTACCCGAAGATGGTGAGATAAGCTTTATCCCTGAAGCTGTCCAGGTGGCGGTTGAGGCGTTGAATAAAGCGATCAAAGAAAGCGCAGCGGTCTCATGGAGCCAGGGCTCCCTGGTAGCTGTTTTACCGGATGACCTGCTGAATGCCGGTGAGAAGACCGCAGGGCAGAAAGAACAAACCGCCTGATAATGGCGGTGGGCACCACCGATAATTACGGGGCTTGTAAGCCCCTAAATTAGGGCTGACAGATATGTTAATGCAGACAGAAAAGGCAGTATTACAAATTGCGGAGTATATCCCCCGAGCTTGCCGCAATATGAAACTCTTTGAGGCAAAGGCCCGACTTGCAACCAAAATCGCATTGTATATTGTTGACGGCTGCTGTGACGAAGTACTCAATCTGGCTTTCAAACCTGCACTTAACTGCCGCACCAGGGAACAGTTTTTTAACCATATTCAGCAAATTAAAAACGGAGCTGGCAATGTTCGCTTTTAATGACGTTAATACTCCGCATGAATGCTTCAAGAAATGTCGTTGCTACCTCCCCCCAAAGCAACGCGAACAGCATCGTTTAACCCAGCATGTTTCTGAATTTGACGAGCATCCCGCTGACCAGATTGACCAATACAAGGACTACCCCGATGCGTAAAGATAACAATGTCCTCCCTCCAAAGATTAACAACGGTGTTCTCCGGCGATGGAATGCTCAGCGTGGGCAAAGAAATAGCAGGGGTGGGAGATATAAACGCTTCCCTTCAGTTCACAACTTGAACGAGTGGGTCGTTGATCGTTTGATCTCAGAAATTATCGCAGAGGACAGAGATGCCTGATAACACCGAACTGACACATGATGAAATCATTGCTGCGTTGGCACAGCTGAAGCAGATCAGCGAATACCCAACTCCCTCTACTCAATACGCACGCGTCTTACTTAAATATATTACTACGCTGGTGGAGTCGCAGAAGAAGGCGCATTCAGTAATGGCTGGAGTCGTAACCACAGCATGTATCCGGGGAGTCAGACCATTTGATGGAATTGAGTGCGATCCCCCAACTCTGGAAGAAAATGCGGAAGCGTGTGGCGATGCCATGTCTGCTCGAATCAGAGAACTGGAATCTAACCCACCAAAACCTAAGGAATTAGCCGAAGCGCTTTTTCTGATTGCAACTTTACGTGAGCAAAGCGACGGTTGGGAGCGTAAAGCCATTAACAGTTTCGCTGAGCGTACGCAGATGTTCCAGCGCATTGCCGAGTTGGAAAAGAGAAACCAAGAACTGGAGTCAGGGCTGTTAATTCCAGCCGAAGTTGAGAGCCAGGACCGAGCATCTGGCATGAACGCTGAGGCAATTTGTGTCGACGGGAACAAACCTGGCATGATTGTGGCGGTGCACATTGATGCCGGTGACTTTGTTAATGTTAATGGTCTGATATTAAAGGTAATTGAAACCGACTTTGACGACCACGACGTAACTTTATATTTGGCTGGTGGTGAAGAGTTTAAATGTGCTGCTGGTTACCTGATAGAAGTGGTTCCTGTACCAGAGGATGAAGAGTAATGGCTAAGCGCGATTTTATCCCAGCTGGCGCGACCTGCTGGCAGGGCGGTTGTTGTACTCACAGGGGGATTACCCGTCGCCATCGTTATGTTACCGGGGGCGATGGGCGGAAATTCGAATCGTGTTCCTATACTGACGACTGGTACGCACTTGGCGACACGATTGACTCTTATGGGAGACCATACCGGTATCGAATCACGGGTGAGAAGGCCACGGTTCTTACTCAGTTCTGCTTAGAAAATTTAAAGCCAGAGTAAAACAGACAATGAAAAAATATACCGAGCTTGACAGAATAATCATGGAAAAAATCGGTGTTACCCCGATCCCTTTTCACCTCTTGTTTTCCCACGACGACATCCCGGCCGAATGCAAAAAAATTGCCATGAAAGAAGGAAAAAGCGAGCCATTTCGCATCCTCGATCGTCGGCTTCAGGCTCTACGTAAAGCCGGAAATATCCGTAGCACTTCTAAAGGTTGGGTGAGGACTTAACAAATGACCACTAAATTACCATTAACAGACGAACGCCTCTCCACCATCAGTGATTACTTTGTTGCGATGGAAGAACATTACAGTGACCCGGCAGACAGAGAGAATTTTGAAATTTTCAGTGATGCTAAAGCCTTTCTGGCAGAGCTACAGCAACGTCGCAAGGCTGCAACAGGTCGCGAACCGGTGGGCATTAAGCTCCCCCCTAAGATGTCGAATGATCGCATAAATGCGCATGAATTAAGCACAGGCGTCGACGTCTGGAACCGATGTATTGATGAAGTGGCAAAGCTGAACGGCAAATGTATCCCGTCAGTTCCATCCGGGCTTCACCCAAATACGCAAAAGCTCGTGACCGAATTCTGCACCGAGCTGGCTGAAAAGCTTTATAAGGCGCAACTCAAGTACGGCCACTCAGATAACTGGTCATACGCAAATTGGGAAATTGAGTGCCAGACAGCTTTCCACGAGCATATCGCCAAAGGTGACCCCCGCGACGTTGCCGCGTACTGCGCATTTATGTGGTATCACGGCTGGAGAACCGAGGTCGAGCGTCGAGAACAGGTCGTGCCAGATGAGGTCGAGCATGTAGCCGCCGTACTAGAGCTTATCGGTGGTTTTGAGGCTGCTGATATCGATAGCGACACAGTAGATTTACGGTTTGAGATCGACGATGTGGACACTGGCTCTGACGTATCCATTACTGAATATGCCGCACGCGGTTCCGCTATTATCCGTATGCTGGCTGGCAATGCTCCGGTAAATCCAGACAGTTGCATTCTAGAGGCGCTGGAGAACATACAAACCGAGAATGAAGTGGCACGAGACCAGTTAGTCATTCTCCAGCTGACGCTATTAAAGCAGCAGAGAAAGATTGCCGAGCTGGAGTCCCGCACCGTGAAGCTGCCGAAACCTAAAGATTCTGACCCGGGTTGGAAAATTGATCCGGAATTTATCAGCAAAGTTCAGAACGAGATAGGGTACGATGACCAATGCGAATGCTGGGAGGGTACACCTTCCATGGAGGTAGTAGAGGCCGTTTTGCTGGCCGCCGCTGGCATCAAGATGGAGGTTGAATAGATGGCATTCATATCTCAACTGGGAACAATACCAAAGAGTAGCGGAAGAGTGCCAGGTTCTAAGTTCGTTTCGTTTAGAAAGACAAAATCTGGTGCTACTGGTGGGCTTATTACTAAGGACACTGGACTGCGCGGAACCAAAATAGACATTCAGATTGATGAGGATAATAAAACTATCCGTCTTGGCGAGTACGAGAACGGAGTGATGGTAACTCAAAGACAGGGCGTATTCAGTTGCTCGGTTAGCGTATTTAATGCAGTGGGAAAGTGCCGAATATCCCTGACTGATGGCGGGGACGGGTGGTGGTACGGAAGTTATAAATAAGTAGGCAGCTAACCACTATTATCCGGTTTATAACAAAAACCAGGTTCTCCCCCTGCTGGAATCACTTGGACTTAGATTTTTTAGGCGGATGCATGAGTAGAGACGAAAATATTCAGGCTGTATTTGATCTAAAAGCTGGTTATACACTTGGGCTCGCCGACATCGAGATTCTTAAGAGAGTGGCCCGGATGGCGCTGGCCGCAATGGACGGCGAGCCGGTAGTGTTTACCGACGAACGAAACCTTCATCATATTGCCATGGGCCGAGAAACCTCTCTGATTTGGGGCAAACAGAACCATGAGGCGGGAGATATCCCGCTCTTTCGCCACGCTAAGCCAGCGCCGGTAGTGCCGGTAGTGCCGGATGCATTGATTAAAGCTGTAGATTTTTATGAACAGGTTAAACGTGAAAATCCGTCAGTAGAAACGGGAGCCTGGAAAGATGCCGTGGAGTGGGTACTGAAGGAAGCCTGCCTGGCTGCTAAAAAGGATGAGTCATGACACAGAAAATCAGATTAACAGACGCGCAAGTCTATACGCTGCGCCGAATGAAAAGCGGCACCAGATACTTTCTACAGGGCGATGGAAGGCGTGGAGATGAGGACAACGGTACGCGCAGAGTCAACTGCCCGTCGCTTCCCGTCCTCTTTAGAAATGGTCTCGTTGATTTTTGCAGTGATTGCGTAAAGCAGAATTACACCTGGTATAGCGTGAAGTTGACGCCTGAAGGAGCAAAAGCCGCAAATGGTTCTCAGACAAGGAAAGAGCGCGGTTTGCCCTGATGAGGGTTGCTTACAGTGCCATGATGCAATTGATCTCGGATACCTGTCAGCATAACAGTCAGAAAAAGTTACTTTCTTTTCTCCCCAGCAGTGATAATCCCCGGCACTATCGGGTGTTTTTAGATATTCTCCATGTTTACTTTTTCATGCTTCGGGGAGAATATTTTAATTCATCGTTAATTATTTCTCAGTGTTTATGAAATCACCATGGTTTATTTTTTGTGGAGCGACCATTGGATGCCGTCAGAAAAAGTTTCTTTCCTGGTGATATGCAATTAGGGGCTTGCGAAAACGATTCGAAATAGTATCCTGGTTTGAGGTCGAATAATTTTATCCAAGACTGGACACCACATTCCGGGAGCGATGAACATGAGCAAGGTACCTGAACAAAAAAAGCATGTAATTAATTTTGAATGCGACCATTGCGGACGCAGCTATGACGATACTGATGTTTGTACTTCTGACGATTGCCCTGATAATGAAATCGCTATGCCAGACCTACTCAATTACTGGACAGTTGATGAAGTGGCTGAATGTCTCGACGGCGTGGGTGATGATCTTTACAGAAAGCTATGGTCGTACATTACAGCAGAGACTGATGGTAACCCGCCACTGGCTAAAGTTGCCTGGGAAGCGTTGACTCATGAAGAGAAGGCTGAAATGGTCCAGGCAGTGGAACAAGAGTTCCCTGACGGTGATTAAGTTCAGTAATGTGTGACAAACAAAGTGTCGTGCCGGTAATGGGTAAAGAACGGAAATAATACACAGCAAACCCTATAAATACCTTCCACCAGCAGCAATGGACATTTACGCTTGTATCCATTCTGGAAGAGCAGGCGACAGGCCTGCTTTAAAAAAGAACAACTAAACAGCTGGTGGATTGGGATAATTTAATCAACTTTAGTGTTATCTGAGTGGTAACGCGATATTTTCACTTAAATATTTCATGGTGAATTAAATGAAAGCATTAAACGAACTACAGTTACGCCAGATATCCGCATGCCCTGGGAACATTGAGTTACAGGATTGGTTGAAAATACTTGTTGCTGATAATGCAGTGCTCGTTCGTTCTTTAACGGTCATCGCTAATTCAGATGAGCATCATGGTAAGACGATGGTCTGTGATTTTGATTCGTTGATTTCTGTAGCTACTGCTGGTCTGAAAGAGCATGAGCAACTCCTTAAAGGGAACACTTCACCTGATTGCGAACAACAAGAAACAAACATCCCTATGTTCTACGTGGATGGAGAGGCGGCAATACGTCTTCTCAAGGGGCATACTCGTTATGCAGCCATGACGACTGAGCCAAAGTCTGGTAAGACGTTGCCGCTTTACATAAACGCTCAATCTGCGTCAGTCGCACCGGCAGAAACAGAGCGAAAAGGTAAAAGGCTCCGCGTTGCAGAAGGGAGGTATGCCGCTTTTTTCCCTCAAGAGCGGCCACTCGATGGAGCGCAGATCATCGCATGGGATGAGAACGGTAATTTGTTAGGCATTGGTTTTGGACGAGACACACGCGATACGGGAGTTGCTATCATCGTCAACGGAAAAAAATACGACTCAAACCATGTGATTCACTGGTGTAGTTAGCCATTCGAATGTGGCCGGTATGTAAGGAAGATGAGAATTATGACCAGTACCAACAGAGTTCGGGACGCTGAAATCTTTCGGGCCAGAACGGGGGAGTATCCGGTTGACATGTACATCAAGTGGCTGAAGGATGGCGCACTGGATTTCGATGCCGACTATCAACGTGACTATGTCTGGGGGCATGAGGAACAACAGGCTTTTTTACAGGGGCTGATATCCGGCTTTCCTCTGGGGTATGTGGCGCTGGCGAGAGCCCCCGACTGGGCGTCCCGGGATGGTGCATATATTGAGGTTGTTGACGGCAAGCAGCGACTGACAACGTTAAGGCTGTTTATCAACAACAAAATTTCACTGGCGCTCGCAGGGGGGCCGGTTTTCTGGCAGGACCTAACTCGTGGTGAGCAACTCGCCTTTGGTGCCCCCACGTTAACCGCCGTGGTGCTTGATGACGCCACGCCACAAGACCGTCTTGACTATTTTATTGCAGTTAACTTCACCGGCATGCCACAAAGCGAGGAGCATAAACACAGGGTTCTCGCACTCAAAGGAAATATTCAGTAACGATCAGTCAACTTGTCAGTTAACGAGAGCATGATGAGTCAGTTGCTGGTTTGCACCAACCCTTTCAGGATGTATATCGGGAGGTCTGTTAAGTGGATCAGAATCAGGTTTTAGACGCAATCAATAATGACGATGTTACAGCACATGAATTGTTGAGCGAAGCAATGCCAAACGCCGCCTCCCGTTTTTACCGGACGGCAAAAAATCTCTCCAGACTCCTGGATGAAATTCACGAGCATTTCCCGGATGCATCGTATTATGCCGCATCCGGCACGTTATGCTTACTGCTGGGGGAGAGCCATAGCAAGTCTGACGTGGCGCAGCAGGAGCTTTTAGCCCATGCAGCTCCTGGCTTGAGGGTTGAAGGGGGGGACTGGTAGTGGAGAATACTTTCGGTAAAGAGTGACTGGTAAACGTCATTGTGGGGGATATTAGTTGGCCGATTATTTTGTCAGTAGCCGTAAATCCTGAATACCGTTACTATCCGTAAATCGGCAGTCTTTCCTTGAACGTTGAGCCGTATATTAGCATTAATACCTAAAACCCCCTCCGGCTATTCGCCGGAAAATCAGATACTGGGAAAGGGAGGAAGAAAGTGATGCTTATGAATTTTTTCCATGAAGGTGGTTAGTATGCGTAAATCCGTTTCATTTGCAGTGGTTACTTTTTTTACTGGTATCAACCTCGTTATAAACCCGTTCCTGGAGGAACCTGCATTATGGGGGGCGCTCCTTGCAGGCATTTTCATTCTGATAAACATTGTGGCGGAAAAAATGCATCTTTGGAGTGGCGTTGCGTGGATTATAGCCGCTGGCATAATTCTCGCCATGATGATTAATGGTTACGTTCTAGGCGATAAATTCAAATATCTTATCTGCGTTTTCTCTTTCTTGTCTTCTGCCTGGTATTCCGTTGTAGAGTTTAGGAAGAAAAAAGCAGCGCAGGCTTCATAATATAAGGGTTTATGCGCGAGCAGATTAATATACTTTTCGCGAAATCTAACCTGATTTTTTGTGTTTAACCAGAAAGTAAAGGCTGAATTATGGTAACTGAAAAGGAACTAATTGCATTTGACCTACTACAGAACTTCGGCGAACGATGGAAATACCGATATTCAGCTGGCGCTAAATATATATTTGCCAGCAGTAAGGCTCGGGCAATTGAAGGTGCTACAGAAGCATTCAGGAAAGCTAGACCGGGTGAGCTTTTAACACGTGAGGAACGCTATGAGAAAGCAAACCAAGATGATATCGAACAGTCGGATAATCGGTGGAAACACCTTAACCTTGACGATCTGCAAGCGCTTTTCTCACGAATGGGAGGTGATATTAAGTCGCTACAGGGGGCCTCTCTACGTGAGTTCACCGGGAACGGCGGTCGGCGTACGTCAAGTGCGGTTGCGGCTCAGGGGGCACGGGATACAGCACTAATGTGTATGCGACTTGAGCGCTACATACAATGGCGGCGGGAAAAATAGACTTTCTTGGCTCCATATCCCTGCATCAGCTGCAATACTGTGATAATTTTACGTCATCAACGTCTCGGAAATTCAGGTAGGCCGTATGAACGCTATTTTTTCTGATCTCCCAGTCAAAGACGGTAAATCCGGCTCGTGGACATTGGATACTTTCACTATCACCGAAAATGACGCAGAACGTCTTGCTATTCGTGCCGACTTTTCAGGCAATCAGGATGAATTTATTCCAGCGGGAGAGTATCGTCGTCTCTCATACAACAGTGATGTCGTGATGTCCAACACACCGATGGAAATACGGACCTGCATGGATTTCATCGAGCGGGCGACAGGCCACGTGCTTATCAATGGACTGGGCCTTGGAATGGTGCTTAATGCAGTATTAATGAAAGCAGACGTCACGCACGTTACTGTTATTGAGAAAGAGCAGGACGTGATCAACCTTGTCGCCGCGAGCTTTGCGGACGATAAACGCGTAGAAATTATCTGTGCAGATGCGATGACTTTCGTTCCACCAGCAGAGGTCACCTATGATGTATGCTGGCACGACATATGGCCTCAGTTCTCAATGGGGAATCTTGATGAAATGGAAATGTTGGAAAGAAAGTACCTTTATCGTTGCCAGTGGCAGGGTTCCTGGGGTAAGGAACAATGCGAGAAAGAGTTAATTAATTTTATCCAGATTGAGGGTGAAATTGAAAAATGGCTGCAAAGGGTTTAATGAAAATAAATCGTCGTATATAACACCGGCATGACCCTGTTTTTACTCAGAAGTTATGGTGTGGTATATTTAGGTGTTATTGTTGTTTTTTCTGGCTTAATTCGAATTAATGGATTTTCTGGTAACCCCCATATAAATCAACCTCCGCCTTTGTTGTTTAAATGGGGTTGCATACGCAATTAAATAATGTATCCTGGAGTTCGGGTTATCTGTGGTTTTCGTACGTAAATTGCGCACCACTACAAGGTAATATATCTGCTCACTTTATTATGGGGTTTATTATGAGCGCACAAGATTCTTTGGAAATACTTCTCGCCTGGCTTGAGGATAATGTTGAAATGGAAACAGATATCATCTTTGCTGATGATATTGACTCCGCAGCCATGATACCCGCAGTCCAGGCTGCTATCGCTGGTTTAAAATTTGATATATTTAACGATGAAGTGAGAAACCTGTTAAAGGTTAAACATAAGCAGGTTGTTAAAGACGCTCTGGACGCAAGCTCAGACTTTCTGGATACGGATTGCGTCATGGACCGACTGGGTATTTCATACAGTGATGCAGAACTCCGGACTTCCGGTGCTCTGGAGCTGCATAACGCTCTTCTCGGATGGGCATCAGAATGACCGAAATAGCCCAATGCCCGGCAGTTAAGCAAATTAACTTTTATATACTGGAGGCCTCACCGGAGTTGCTGGTGGATCGCCGGGTATATCTTGAAGTTGTGCTGCTGAAAATCTGGCGAAGCCGACTTGAGACAATCCGGTCCTGGAATTGTGTTTCTGATGAAGATCGCATTCTGGCTGAAGCATATCAACGTGGCATAGATTTTCTGACGAAAACAGTCAGGCTCGTCACCCTGGATTGATTCTTTAACTCAACTGTGATGCAGAGGACGGAACATGTCTGAGAGCAAAGCCTTCAGGCCCGATGGCGGTGGAATGAGCTTAGGGCGCATTCAGGAAATTGCCGATAACCCGTATTGTGATGAAGAAAAACGGTGGCTGGCTCAAACGTTTCTGGCAAGAGCCAGTCAAAAACCAGCTGCATATGTGGATGCTGTTAATCTGCGCCAACTCCAGAGGGGGGAAGTGGAATCAGCGGTAATTTTTACCAATATGGAATGTACCGCCCTATATCTCAATCCACCTGCCATTCTTAACGGCGTCGATACAGCACAGGTGACGAGAAGTGCAGACCTGCTCGATTTAGAGCTACGCATTGCAGAAGCAAAAAAAATGGGTCTCGACACGACCTCGGTTGAACAGAAGTACCACGAGTTAATTGAAGAGATTCGATCGAACAGGCATCATTCCGGGAACGAACGTTGACCTGCTCAGTATGGTTATGGTTTGCAGTCAGATAAAGTAACTTTTAAATATAAAACACCATAAATAAAACGGTTAAAAAGGTGGTCGAATGAAAACCAACGAACAATTACTCAGTGCACTGATTGCTGCACTGGAATGGATTGATGCAGTTCCTTCGGATACGGTTCTGCCTGCTATGCCAGGATTTGACCGCGACGAAGTGAACGAGTTGATCGCAAACGCCCGCAAAGAGCTGCAATCAAAGGTGAGCTAAACAGATGAGCCGTACCGTGCATAGCAGGAGACTTGTACCTGCTATGTTTCCGGCGACGTGGTACTGAACCTGAAAAGTAACTTTTCCATCGACGTTCGGGGGCCTTTTTTTGAACAGGAATCAACATGACGGGTCAAGCGTCTACGATTTTCACAATCAGATAAAAATGGTTTCTTCCTTCCCCCACAAGCTTTGCCACCATTCCCAGCGCCGCTTTTGTCAAAAAGTTACTTTTGAAAGCACTGACTCAGCACCTAAAAAAGTTACTTTTCTGCCCTTGTAAACGTGTCCGATCGTCTTTTCCACCCTCAAATAAAAGTAACTTTTGACAATTTATGCCAAAAACCAATGAAACACGCATCTTTCCTATGCCCCTTCATTTCTCGTATCTCATTCAAAATGCTCCAGAAATTATGAAATACGGGAAACCACTGCAAAAATTTTCTTCCTCTAAACACTAAAATCCGCCTCCTGGTTCCCTTGTCACAAAGAAATCATGTGTAGAATTTTTGCCGTGAACAAAAAAAAGTAACTTTTTTCACGCCAAAGTGAAAATAGGGGCTTGATGGAGCGTTTTGAAAATGTATCCTGGGTCTAACAACGGCAATGACCGTTAAACCACATACAACAGGAAGAGGAAAATTCAATGACTACTGCAACTCTGGCAACTCCAGCTAAAACCAAAAACGAAAATGTTTCTCTGCGTACCTTCTTAGAAAAAAACGGTATCGGTGGTCGTCTGGGCAATGGTCTTGTTATGGACCCGACGCATCTGAACATCATCCCTGGCTTTAACACCCGTACTGCTGGCCTGGGTGAGGCTTACTGGGAACTCCCGGAAGTTAAGGACCACCTGGCGCGTCTGGCGCAGCAATATGCCGATAGCCCACTGGAAATGGCCGCTATGGTTGTCCAGGTTCGTGATGGCCAGGTTGTCATTCGTCAGGGACACTGCCGTCACCGTGCAATCCCTCTGGCTAATAAAATTCGCGAAGAACGTGGAGAAGGCCCGGTAGATAAAATCCGTGTTGACGAGTTTCGTGGCTCGGATGGTAAAGCAGAGCTCTTTAACCTTAAAGGTAACGATCAACTGCCGGTTTCTATCGTTGCGCAGGCAGAATCACTGTACCGCCTGCACAACGATAGCGAAGAGCCTATGAGCATTGAGGAACTTGCCGAAGCCCGGAAAGTCTCCGTTACCCATGTTCGTAAATTGCTCAAAGTTCACACCGCCCCGGAAGCGTTAAAAGGTCTGGTCGTAAAAGGTGTTGTCGCATATTACGCTGCTCTCGACGTGATGGAAAAACATCCTGATAACTGTGTTGCTATTATTCAGGAAGCGTATGATAAGTTTGGCAAAGCCACTGACAAAACCATTGGGCAGGTCCTTCTTGCTCAGCGTGCAGGTGAAAACGGCACCAGCGGTGAATCTGATGGCAACGTGACAACCATTACAGCGACTGATGCAGGTAACGCATCTAATAGCACTGCTGGCGCTGCTGCTGGTGCAGTTGATGGCTCTGCAGGGAATGAGGCTGGTGTTGCTGGTGGTGGCTCGGAAGAAGGGGCAGGGAGTGACAATACCGAACCGACGCCGACTCCGGCCCCGAAACGCGAACCTAAACAAAATTTCAAAACTCAGCTGTCGGTATTCGACGTGCTGCCGAAAAAAATCTCAAAAGAGATCGTCGATAACTCGCTGGAAGTTATCAACCGTATCGTTGTTGATGCGAAAGAAATTCCGTTTATGGAAGACGGTGCGGAAGTTCTCACTAAAGCTCAATATCAACTGACTCTAACCTATGAAGAGTTCGTGCAACTGACAGCAGCCAAAGACAGCTACGATAAACATCTGGAAAAAATCCAGAAAAAAAACACAGAGCAGTAAGGTAATAACCGGCTTTGTTGAATAAATCAGATTTCGGGTAAGTCTCCCCCGTAGCGGGTTGTGTTTTCAGGCAATACGCACGCTTTCAGGCATACCTGCTTTCGTCATTTTGTTCAGCGCTCGTACCAGGGCCATAGCCTCCGCAACCTGACCATCGTAGTCACGCAGCGTCAGTGAACCCCCGAACAGCTGTTTTACCCGGTACATCGCCGTTTCCGCTATCGAGCGACGGTTGTAATCTGTTGTCCATTTCCACCGTGCATTGCTTCCGCTCAGCCGCTGATTAGCAACGGCACGGTTACGGTCTGCATATTCACCGGGCCAGTAACCCGCACCTTTTCGGGGAGGGATAAGCGCGCTGATTTTCTTACGCCGCAGTTCATCGTGACAGAGCCGGGTGTCGTAAGCCCCGTCTGCCGCGGCTGCCCTGATTTTTCTGTGAGTCTGCCGGATAAGACCCGGGAAGGCTTCTGAGTCCGTGACGTTATTCAGCGACAGGTCTGCACAGATGATTTCATGTGTGTTGCTGTCAACTGCCAGATGCAACTTTCGCCATATACGACGGCGTTCTTTGCCGTGTTTTTTGACTTTCCATTCGCCTTCACCAAAGACCTTCAGCCCGGTGGAATCAATCACCAGATGCGCGATTTCACCTCGGGTGAACGTTTTGAAACTGACATTAACCGACTTTGCCCGCTTACTGACACTGGTGTAATCCGGGCAGCGCAACGGAACATTCATCAGTGTAAAAATGGAATCAATAAAACCCTGTGCAGCCCGCAGGGTCAGCCTGAACACGCGTTTAATGACCAGAACGGTGGTGATGGCGAGATCAGAATAGCGCTGAGGTCTTCCCCGTGATGAAGGCGTTGCCGACTCATACCAGGCCTGAATAGCTTCATCATCCAGCCAGAAAGTTATGGAGCCACGGTTGATGAGGGCTTTATTGTAGGTGGGCCAGTTGGTGATTTTGAACTTTTGCTTTGCCACGGAACGGTCTGCGTTGTCGGGAAGATGCGTGATCTGATCCTTCAACTCAGCAAAAGTTCGATTTATTCAACAAAGCCGTAATAACCGTAACCGGGGAGATATCCCCGGCTAACATCCTGTTTATTTCATTTCGAATACATTACCGGCTTGTTTTCAGATAAGCCAGGGGACATACATAAAATGAATTTTATTAAGCTTATTATTTTATTTGCCGTTGTGGCTTTGCTGGTTTATGGATTCAGCGGTTTATCAGGAAAAGATTCCGTCGCCTTTACATTTCTGAGCTTTGGTTTTTCAGCTGTTATAGCTGCATTTTTCTGGATAATGATTGTGTTGCTGGTGGCTCTGTATTTGTTTGCTTCAAGCTCAATCAGTATTTATCCAAAAATGCTTTTCCTGGAAGGTACACTTTTTGGCTGGTGGTATTTTGTTTTCAATTTTCTTATACCAGACGGACAGTCTCTAACCTTGCTGGGCGTAAATATCTATAACCTTGGGGGTTATTTTATATACGGAACGACCGTGCTTATTGGTATCGGTATTGTGATGATGATGTTCCGGCGGTCAACTAATCAGGTTGATAAGGTGAAAAAGCATGGCTGATTTCGCTTCAACAAAACAAAATTCATCGTTCGAGCTTTGGTTTGAACAACTCCAGATTTTGGCTGAACTGAATGGTGATGTCGCTGGAGAAAAGGCTGACTGGGTACAGGCCTATGAAGCGGGAATGGCTGTTGATTCTGCGTACTATGAAGCCTTTGGTGACAGTGATGACTGACACGAACAATCAGGAAAGAAACGGTTCAAAATTTCTGTTTGGTGTGACTTCTACCGACCGCATTATTCAGACTGAGCAAGGCGATGGATTCATTAATTCATGTATCGCAGCTCACGGGATTATCACCAAAATTATTTTGACGAGCTATCGTGCTGCTGGTGCTCTTACGGAGATGGTTCTCTTTAATGAGCAAGGTGCTACCTTCGTTATTACCATTGAGTCAGGGGTGTTTACACCTTCTGGATTCGTGCTAACTGATGAAGATATCCAGATAGCACACAAGCAGATCACATTATCCGACACAACAGACATATTAATCCTGGCAACGAGGATGGCTAGACGTGCAGGGCTTAAGCCCGTTTTTCCTGAACAATCGGAATTTAGTTCGATTTTAGAATTTACAGTCAATTAACGCACATTTATTAAGGTGAAAATATGAGTTCTGATGGTGTTGAATTGTCTTCTATATCCGATGGTGTTGAGTTGTCTTCTATATGGGAGGCGGGTTCCTGGTTTCCCGTTCGTGAGTTTGGCATTCTGTTATTAGTCATGCTGTTCCTGATGATTGTTTTTGGTATTTTTAGGAAAGATTTTTCCCATTTAAAACCACTGCTCACATTGTTTGTTTTGTTAATTGCTCTTGGCGGGACGATACTCTTTATGACCTTATTCTTTTCTGCCAAAAACAAAAATGAAGCTGAATGGCGAGACTGGGCAAAAGACCACTGTAAAATTGTTGCTAAAAAAGATGGGTCAACAACTACTGGTGTCGGTATATCCCTGAAAGGGCAGGCTGGCCTGTTTATTGGCGGAGAGCCAGGGCAGACCGGTTACAGTTGCGATGATGGCGTGACTTACTGGAAAAATGAGTAAGACCAACCATTGCGATATCCTTTTTACGTTCTATTTATAATCTGTTTGCGATAAATATCTATTTACTATTTCAGCTACCTGTAAGGAAATTTTATATGATGCAACATAATTCTTTACCTGAACTGGTTCAGGCGAATGTGGATGGCTACAGCCGTAGTATCAATAGTTTTTTGCAGCAAACTAAGGTGATGCCTCTGGCTTTCATCATTGGCGAATCTGGATCCGGTAAAACTTGTCTGGCTAATCTCGCATTACCAGGGGCTTTATATCCCACTGCGCGGGAAATCGCAGAATGTGACAATATCTCTGAAGACTTTTCAGGGGCTGACATAGTCATTGATGATATTGAGCTGTTTGACGCAGATAAAATCCACGAATGCATTCTGGCGGTTCGTGCATCAGGACATAAAATCATAATCACCGCCAATCCTGCAGAACATACTTTGTGTACAGGTCTCTTTAGTCGTCTACCTGTGCCTACTCGGTGTTTTTTTGCGAGGTTGCATGATCGCCATACTCTTCAGGAGATGAAGAGAGAAAAAGACTCCCTGAATATCCCGGCTACTGGTTCGAATTTTTCAGCCTAACTTAAACCCCGGCTTCGCAGTTTGGCTGGTATGTCCCCCGCTAGCGGGGGTTATCGGCAGTAATTTGATGCCCTCATTTGCACCTGAAGTATGTCCCCTGGATGCGGGGGTTATCGGATGCTGAGCCAGCTTAAACTGTGTGTCTGTCCCCCGTTGGCGGGGGTTATAGAGCAGTTGGTCTTTTCGGAATTGATTGTTTTCGGTGCGGGCCCCGTAAACGGGGGGATGGACGATAGCGAAAGCTCTCCTTGATTCCTCTCTTGTGTGCCCACAATCTCGCGGGGGGTGATGCGAATGAATTTTGGCGAGCAGGGGGCGCATCCCTGATTTCGTCTAATGGATTAAATCAAATAGTAGCGTGTCCCTAGAAATTTCTTCTCCTGCATTCATGAGGAAGCAACTCAATATTAGAATATTTTCTCAAGGAAAGTTACTTTTCTGTCGTATAGACGTTTGCACAAATTTCAACTCAATAACCTAATATCCTAGATAGCTCCACTGTATTATGCCTGGTTCCAAGGGGTTACATACGAGTTATCTGGTCGTTTTAATCTAAAGTTGTTGTACGGAAATTCTCCATGGCGCTCTACTATCCATATTTCGTTGAGCACCTCTTTGCGCTCTGAGTTCGGATTAACGATGAATGCTTGTACGGTATCATCTTCCTGATCGATGACAATGCATCCCGACCGAATGTCATCGTCAGATGAGGTAGGACAATCTTTATTCCCATATACTTCTGCAACACTTCCGTGATCGTTAATTTTCCAACCAGGAGAAATAGCTATGGATGGTAACTTAAATGCTCCCTCTAAGAAAATCTGCTTTATATAAATATCAACTGAGTCTTTAACTTGATCGCAACCAGTAAGCAATAAGCCTGACATTATTGTTAGAGTGATAAGTTTCATTTTCATTTGCGATGTCCTCCTTTTTTTAAATTTATCACCTGTCGAAGATTTAATCATTATTTTATGAGTCACAAATGTGAATTAAAGGGCTTATGCAATCAAAATGGAGTGTTCGGTCAGATTCAACAGTTGATATCAGATGGTAGACGCCTTGATGCTTGTGTTTGGGTTTGCTCAGATGAAAAACAGCCAGTAATTATGGATTTACGAATGACGTCGCTAACCTGTTACCTGATGGGCTGGGAACCGCCTGAAACATAATTTATACTGTTTATTTATACAGTTATATTTTGTGGCGAGGTTAGTTATATGTTATTGGTTCCTAAAGAAAATCTGGTGAAACTTAACATTCCACTGTTTCTTGAGTTATGCCCCGCTGGTTTTCCAAGCCCGGCCCAAGACTATACCTCCAGTGAGTTAGACCTGAACGATTATTGCATAAGGCATCCCTCTGCAACCTATTTTGTCAGGGCACAGGGGAACAGCATGCAGGATGTGGGGATGCGGGATGGAGATTTGCTGGTGGTCGACCGTTCACTACGCCCTCAGAACCGAGACATTGTGATTGCCGAAGTGGACGGGGGCTTCACAGTTAAACAGCTCCAGACTACTCCGAAGCTGGCCCTTCTGCCCATGAATAATGCCTATTCGCCTATTTACCCTAATCCTGATGAACTTACTATTTTCGGAGTGGTGACACATTGGGTTCACCGTGCCAGGGGTAATATCTGATGTATGCACTGGCTGATGTAAACAGCTTTTATGCAAGCTGCGAAAAGGTCTTTCGCCCAGACCTTCGGGATAAGCCTTTGATTGTTTTGAGTAATAATGACGGCTGCGTAATCGCTAGGTCAATTGATTATGTGGAATTGCAAGTAACACTGTGATGCAGATGAAGCGAACTTCATCTGACTATAATGTTGATATCGTTTTCCGCAACAATCAGCATCACAGCAGGTAAACCTTCCACACTCATTTTTTGATGTAACTTTTTGATTAAATTATCATCTTCATTACTGGCTTTCGCTGAAAATCCTTGAGGATGGGAGTGCCATTCACCAACATAATCGACAACACGAGCGGTCAGCTGCTGAACCCGTTCTAATGCTTCCTTTTGTCCCTCTTCTCCTCGGACAAAGAAGGCTGGTGAGGATTTACTGTCGATAGGTTCTGGGAACACATCAACCAGAATAATAGTCTTGTTCTTAAAATCAGTTATGCCCACAATAGCGCCCCCGGTTTCATTCGGTAGGGCCTGTAAACGGGTATGTCTCAGTTTTTGTTCTAAGCCTTGATCGTATCTAACAATCCATTCGCCAGCAATTACAGATACCACAGGGTAAAGCTCAATTTCATGAGCGCTCACTGCACCTGAATTTTCATCAGACACCCAGATACATAATCGAGCATCATCCTTAAGGACGGTCTGCCGTAGTTGGCGCGACAGGATACCAGCATGAACGTGAATACATTCGTTAGACATACGTACAGAAATATCCCTACATCCACCACCGACCCAACGATCACCATAATTGTGCTGTAGGTGAGTGTTTCCCCACTCGCTGCTCAAAATTGCCCGGTAGTATTGCCCCTCAATTGCATCAATTCGGCACTGTCTGTCTGTATCCTCTATTAACATCACGCTGGCCTTGCCTGATGGTGTCAGAAACAGACTAACTGTTCTGGGTATATCATCTTTTAACGCTAGGGTCCTAGGCACCTCAAAGGTGGTACTGACATCCACAACTAAGTGAGCCTCATTCACAGCTCTGGCAATATCATGATCGTCATCAAGAATACTTTTATTGATCGCTCCGGGGAGAGGTTCATGTGGATAAATACTACCTGCGAGGTGCCGAAGAATATCAGTTTTAGGGTATCCAATATGATCATCAACCCCAATATGGCGGGGCAGATTATGTGGAAGGAGTTTGTCAGGATCGATAAATGTCCAGTGTCCCCAGCCGATTCGTATCCAGATATCAGCTAATGTGCCGCCAAGAGCCCCAACGCCAGCCAGAACACCATAGAAAGATGCATTATCAGAATCAACAGCAGAAATGTCTCTTGCTCGTGCAGCATTCATAGCAGAACGTATTTCGACAGGTAACAGTGGTAACTGTTGCCATTGTGTACCTCTTACGCCACCAAGTAGTCGGAAACGGTGCTGTATTCCCCGCTCATTCCTGGGGGCAAGTATGTCTAATACGCTGGCAAGTTCGTAGAGTGAGCGTTCCACGATATAGCCCATAACATCAGTACGTTCTGTTTTACCATCCCTTAAACGAGGAACCCATAGCAGAATTAGCAAACCTTCCTTTTCACCAGAGCTAGGGCGAAGACCTGTATCAGGTATAGCATCATAAACAGCATCAGCGAGTGGCTGGAGAAGTTCACTTCCCCAGGATTGAAGCTGCTCTTCCAGTTTTTTCAGATTGTCAGGATATGAAGCAACTAATGAGGCTTCAACTGGTGGGACGGCAATGGTTAATAAGCGAAATGGTCTGATGCCCTGATTAGAATGTTCAGGTACAGCCCTTAAAATTATCGGCTTACCATTGCTGACCATCTGGAGGCTGAGTTTATGAGCTGCGGCATGATTATAATCAAGATAATTCGCTGGTAAAATAAGTTGATAGGGGCTCATATAAAAAAGTTGCTCAAGAGGTTGGTCTTCTCGATGCAAACGTTGTTCAGCTGATTCTCTGAGCCACCAAAATATTCGCTCAATAAATCTTTCAGGTGTCCAGTTGCGTTCGACGGCGTTCCAAGATACATCATAAAGGCAAAGAATTTTTGGAGAGTCTGGTACACCTGCATGTTGATGAGATAAAACAGGAAAATCTTTACGCAATGCATGAACTAGGATCGGGATAGTGAACTTAGGGTTTATCTCAATAGCTAATCGTTCTTTACGACGAATGCCGGCCTTATTGCCAGAAGTTACTGTACCATCAGCAACATCAATGACTAGGTATTCCGAGCGGTCATTGTTTTGCTCAGATAAACGTAATTCTCGAACAGTTATATAGGGATGCTGTTCGCATGCTGTAAGCAATGAGATTGTTTGCGGATATAGGCTATCACGCCCCGATGAATCGAGGCGTTTACCCAATTCGAAATATTCGATCATTGGTTTATTACACCTGCCCGGGGTGCGGCTGCCGTAGCAGCGCTTGTCGCAGCAGAAACTGCACCAACAATAGCGGGAATCAATTTTCCATCTCGTGCCACTTCAAACTCAAGAACAGTTTTATCTTTAAGGTCGCCCGTGCAACTGAACCAACCATCAACATTATCCAGAATATCATCGTACTCACGTTTAGCTCGAATACACGGAGGATCATAATCGTCATCAAGTATCTGTTTGCTGCTGGAAACTATTGTCGCTCCAGAACGCGCTTGCCCTAAAGCATTACGGGCCGCATCGCAAACCAGAGCATCTTCTCCCCATTGTGACCAGCTATAATAGGAAAGTGAATGCCACGAACAATGATGTGGTGTGAGGAGAAGATCATACTCCAGCACCTCAGGATTGCTTTTGTAACGATTCCATAATCGCTCCCAGATGAGAACTTCTGCATCCCCACCGAGTAAAAAGTGCATAGGATTACGAGAATATGCGGAAGGCAGTATTTTCATATTCATAATGATACTGGATTCATTTTTAGAAAGGGCTTCTTCCAGATTTTCATCATCTTCATGTGGTGCGGGTGCCAGAAGCTGTGCAGAGAAAACGTCTGAAACTTGCCCGTCAATTCTGGTGAATGTATCACCAGCTTTAATAAGAATGGCACTCAGATCATCCGTTTTACCGTTAATATCTTCACCCATGATAAGAATGCGATTACCGCTAAATGCGTAACCATGTTCCCGCCAGTATTTTACACGGCGCCGAGCTTCCGTATTAAATGCCTGAGCATCTTCGCAAAGTGTGTGATTTTTCGAACGACGTCGAAAAATCAATGGTGATGACCACAACTCTCGGATGATTATGCGTTTTTCTGAACGTTTCAGATGGTCATCTGGATAGTCTTCAGGACGGCCCAGCCAAAAATGTTTACGTAGCCCCCCACAATGGTCCTGATCCGGATGACTCAGCATAAAGACGTCAACAAAAGGGCGATCGTTATTATCGTACTTCAATCTGTTACGTAGCGCCGAGGCAACATCAGGTGTGTCATCTTTGGGGTCATCAGCAGCAGAACGGATATGTACATCAGTCAGAATGGATGTACCCGGGGTATCAGCCAAACGCACCAGTGTCATATCACCGTTGCCGACCTGGAAAAAAGTAACTTTTGCTGCCATCGACATCTCCTTCAGGGATACGAAAGATTGAGGTTAAGAACATCTGTTGCTAAGATACATCTAGTAATTATTCGAGTCTAGTAACTATACGTATATTTTTTAGACTCAAATTGTAAGCACAGGAAATGATTGATAAATGATTGATAAAATGGTGCGAACTGGTCATTGGGGCCAAGAGAGACGACTTGAATTCATCGATTTTCGCCTACTGTGGGAAGGTCGACTTAACCGTGCAGATATCACTACATTTTTCAGAATTTCTGTGCCGCAGGCTTCATTAGATTTGGCTAAATATCAAGAGATTGCACCAAGAAACATGGTGTATGATCGAACTCAGAAGGCTTATGTAACTACCCCAGATTTCAAACCTGTTTTTTCAAGTTTTGACAGTAATCATTACCTGAATGAACTATTAGGGCGAGAAAATGGAATAGTGGATCCTTGTGATAGTTTCATTGGATGGGCCCCTCCGGTTGCCAGCCTTCCTCTTCCGGCTAGGAAAGTACAACCTGAAATATTGATTGATTTAATCCGGGCCATGCAAAGAGAACAGGCTTTGGTTGTTGATTATCGTTCGATGACTAATGAACCAGCGGTTCGTATGTTATACCCAACTGCATTTGCACATGATGGTCATCGGTGGCATATTCGCGCCTATTGTTTTAAATCTGCAATGTTTAAAGATTTTGTCCTTGGCAGATTCTTTAATATTATTGAATTTGTTTCCCCACCGACATCAATTCCACAAGATGTTGACTGGAATACATTTATTGATGTGGTGATAGGTCCAAATCCTAACTACGATACGAATAGACGGCTATCTATTGAGCATGATTACCAAATGGTGCATGGCGAGGCGAAAATTCGGATACGTCAAGCACAATTATATTATCTTAACCGTCGGTTAAATTTGGATGTGAAAATCGATTCTTCAATAGATGATAAGCAGCAAATCATCATGCTAAGAATAGAAAAACCTGAAGATTCTATAGGATAAAGTTAACATGAATGTAACTGGTATTAATAAAAACAATAAGGAATGGATGATTGCGATAATAATCACCTACCTTTTTATTCTGTTATGTCTGGCAACATACGCTATTGGGGCTATGTCTCTGGGGTGGTTGCCTGCACCTTACGCACCATTAAGGGTGCCACTGATGTGTGGCACCATTGCCTATATTGGTGGTTGTTTATATTGTTTTCGTGCAATTTACATCAATAAATGCATTAGAAAACAATGGGATCCAGATTGGCATGTATGGTATTTCATCCGCCCACTTACCAGTACAATTGCAGGTGCAATCAGTTACTTATTTCTTAAAGCAGGATTGTTAGTTCTGGAATCTAGCTCCAATGCAGGGTCCAGTGAAATGGGTTTCTTTGCATTGGCGTTTATTGCAGGCTTTAATGTCGATAAGTTTGTCGCGAAAATTGAGGAAGTTGCAAAGGCCGTGTGGGGGATTGAAAAAACAAGAAGTGCAACTAATCATGAGGTAAAAGACTTAGATAAAAAAGAATAACTTGGATATTCAAATTAACCGGGATATTTTTTCGCTATTTTATCTTTTTTGCTTGTCTGGTGTTTCAATGTTTTTTAATTTCTCTAATAATTTGTCTATCGCACCAATATCATTATTTACTGCTGCCTGTTCATCATCCGTCAACGGGATCTCCTGCATCATTTTGAGTAAATTCTGACGCCCCTCTATATATTGCGCTTCTGATGATGATTTAGGCAGGTAGAACGAACATTTTGCACAAGCCATACGGTGTGGGCACTGTTCAAAAAAGTCATAACTACACAATCCGTGCCCAAGGTCATAATATCGCCATGGTTCTCCTTTCTGCATTTGTCCGGACGAAATTGCATCCTGATCGATCAGCACCGAAACCATACGACGGTTTCGCTCAAAGTATCCTGCTTTAGACAGAGACCCTGCCAGTTTTGTCGGTGTGATATCGATATAATGCTGTGTCGAACTGGGAGAGGAATGTCCGAGCCAGCGCTGTAACTCAAATAATCCTAGTGGTTCCCGGGCATTAAACAGCTGGCTGGCTATAGTTGCCCGCGCTCTGTGGCTAGTGATAGTCCCCCTGATATCTTCGTTTGGAACACCAGCTTTCCGACAAAGCATCGGAATTAAGGATTTATTAATATAACTCTGGCTAATCCGAGCAGCTTTATGCATAAAAAGATAACTGACAAGTTCACCCGTTTTTAAATCAAGTTGGTCTGGTTGTATATTTCGTTCTTTTTCCCAGCAATCAATGTATTCCCCTACGATTGGATCAACAGGTTTGGTGAAGGCCGTGCTGGTTTTGTTCACGGGGACATCCAGCAAACATATCCGAGAGCCGCCCTGATGTTCATCATTTTGCCAGCGTATACAGCCTGTTCGCATCCGCAAAATTTCATCACGACGCAACCCACCAAACAGCCAGAGAACACATAATGCACGAACCATAGAAAATGGGTAGCGATAGTAAAGTTGTTCACCATAATGCAGATCCTGCTCCTGCAGGTTCAACCCTGCCCAGACAAGTTTACTCCATATATCATCAGCAACGACTCTTGGTGCAGGGCCAATACTGGCCCGGATAGCGCGGGGTAAACGGAACGTTCTGACAGGATCAAATCGGACGATAATAAGCCCCCATTCCTGAAGGTCTCGAAAAAAAACTCTGATAGCCTGTAAAATCCCCGCCCGTGCAGAGGCTGTCATTAACTGGCCTATTCGATTCTGATACATATGGCGCGGTTCAGACCACTGGCCTATTTTCATTTGACACACTGCAGCTACGTATTCAAGTGCGATGTCCCGGCTCCAGTCTGCAGGAGAATGTATATCAGGGTGAGTGGCTTTCAGCCAGCGCCCACACTGCAGGATGCGGTACCATGTACTGAGTTCAGATGATGGTGCTTTAATAGCGGTTTTACGCCAGCGTTCACACCATCGCAACCATTCTTCCGGAACGTTACTGGTTGCACGATATTCCCCGTGAGGCCGTCTGCGCTCAAGAATACGATGGTCAATGCCCGCGGGGAACAGCCCCATCGCAGCAAATATCCTTGACAAGGTGGCCGCAGAGCGACGCATATAAACAGGCCCGTAAGTTATTACTCGCTTAAGTGTTTCCAGTTCCAATTTTTCAGGATCAACCTGCCGCTGACAAAGCATAGACAGCAGTAGCGCATTACGAATGTTATTGTCAGCAGCGACAAAGCCGAGGCGCTGCATGTTCTCCTGAAGCTTGTTTACCGCCGCCTCTGTCGCCGGGCGGCCAAAAACTTTGACAGAAAGCCGATAATGATAAAAGCAGCCAGCCGCCTCAAGTCGATTAAATCCGCACAGTAACCAAGCAATCGCGAGGATATACTGTCGACAATTACCACAGCTGCCATATTTTTTGCGAAATACCTCTTCACTGCTGCACAGCACTTCGAGCCAGTCGTCCTGGGTCCATGACCAGTAGTTTTTTTCCAGCCGGTGCATTTCCAGAATGATGTCATGAATTGCAGAATTGGTTGTTGTGGATGCGGCATTCATCCACTTTAATGCTGCTCTGAGTGGAATTATCAGGCGAGAAAGCCTTTGTCTTACACAGTTCGACCAGTTTTGTTTATGACGTCCAACAACATACTGAGCCAGGTTTATCAAAGTATCTCGTTCAATCGGCTGTAATTTGGGAGAACAATCCCAGTCAGGATCAGGTTGCCATTCTTCGTAGTCAAAAGGGGCTGGCGCATCATATTCAGTTTTCATTGCCATCCGTATTGTCCCCCTTTAAATTGTGTAACCGATGTTCATGTATCGACGCCATACCTGCGTTAAATTTTTCCGTAAGATCACGCGCACTAAGATGGATATAAAGTAACGTTGACTGGATACTCTGATGGCCGGCAAACGTAGCGATCTCATGAATATCCCAGTCAGCTCTGGCGAGATCGGTCAGACATAGATGTCTGAAGGTATGCGTACTCAATTGGGGTAGCCCCGCCTGCATTGCCAACGACCTTACGATCTTGGACCAGGTCCACCGGGTTATTGGCGCAGTTCTGTTGCGACAGGAATAAGAAAGAAACAGTGGGCCACGGGAAGTATTTAATTGTCGCCGTTCTGCTAACCAGAGGAAATATAACTCTCCGGTTACGACAGAATAGGGCACAACCCGACCTCGCTTAGTTTTTGTCGTTTCAGCCCGAACTGTTAGCAAGCGACGAGAAGGGTCAATATCGCCGGTAGCAACGGAGCACAACTCTTCCCGGCGCAGGGCACAGTCGTACGCAAGAGATAGCATAAAAGGGGTTCGAGGTTCAATCGTGTAAAAAACCACGTTAAGGCAATAATTCATTGTTTGAATTGAAATTTAATGGCCTCAACTCTCCCTTCAGAATATTTTCCGGCAGCGTGAACGTATAATGTCCCAGCATGTTGATATGACCGTACATCAGTGGCGACAGGCGTGAGATATGCTCGTCTTCCGGGATCTCACCAGCGCTGCGCAAATGTGATAGCGCTTCCTGCATATAAAGCGTGTTCCACAATACAACTGCGTTAGTGACAAGCCCCAGCGCACCCAGTTGATCCTCCTGCCCCTCACGGTAACGTTTTCTAATCTCACCACGTTGGCCGTAACAGATCGCCCTTGCCACGGCGTGACGGCCTTCTCCCCGGTTAAGCTGAGTCAGTATCCTGCGACGATATTCTTCATCATCAATGTAGTTGAGGAGGTACAGCGTCTTGTTGACCCGTCCCACCTCCATAATCGCCTGCGCCAGCCCTGACGGACGGGAACTTTTTAAAAGCGAGCCCACAAGTTCTGAGGCGTGGACTGTACCCAGCTTCAGAGAACCGGAAACCCTCATCATTTCATCCCATTGGGTTTCTATCTTTGACAGTTCAACGCATCCCCGCGCCAGCTCATCCAGTACCCCGTAGTTCGCATTTTTATCTGCACGCCAAAATACCGCCTCACCGGCATCTGCCAGGCGGGGCGAAAACTGGTAGCCCAGCAGCCAGAACAGGCCAAAGATAATGTCGCTGGACCCTCCAGTGTCCGTCATAATCTCCACCGGATTCAGCCCCGTCTGCTGCTCCAGAAGCCCTTCCAGCACAAAGATAGAGTCACGCAACGTACCGGGGATAACGATGCCGTGAAAGCCGGAATACTGGTCAGAAACAAAATTGTACCAGGTGATCCCACGCCCTGAGCCAAAGTATTTTCTGTTAGGGCCAGAGTTCAGCGTTTTTACAGGAGTGACAAAGCGCATCCCATCTGCAGAAGCCACTTCTCCGCCGCCCCAGCGCTCAGACAGTTCCAGCGTGGACTGAAAATCGACCAACCGGGCATTAGCGCTGACCAGCGTTTCAGCCCGAATGTAGTTTTGTTTTACCCAGCTCAGACGGTGGCGGGTCAGTGCCGGAATACTGTGTTTGATCAGCGGTTCATGTCCGATATTGCAGGCTTCAGCGAGCAGTACGGCACACAGGCTGATGTTAAGATCCTGAGCACGGGCTTCAGACTCACTCACATGAGTGAATTCGCGGGTAAAACCAGTCCGGGCGTCAATTTCAAGCAGCAGCTCTGTCAGATCAACAGGGGGGACCAGCTGCCTGACGCGGCTGTTCAGAAGAATCAGCGGCTGCGGTTCTTCCAGTTTTTCCAGACTGCTGATGGTCAGGGACGGATATTTACCCTGATGACAGATGCTCACGGCAGCATTCAGCTCAAAGCGTGAGGCCACCGTTTTCCAGGTTTCGTCCAGTTCGGTTGCCAGCTGTTTAACGGCATTTCCACCATCGGTGGGGTGTCCAAGCGCCCGGCATACGGCGATCCGCTGAGCCTGCCATTCTTTCCCCTGAAGAAACTTCTGACGCGGATCGCCCCAGCGATCGCTGTTCTCCAGCCAGATATCGCGGCGACGCAGCGAATCCTGAAGGCGTTCCAGCAGGCACAATGAGTATCCTGCACGCTGTATCCGGCCTTCGGAGTCGTACACCAGACGTTTCCAGGGACCTGTAATGATCTGCTCAGGCGCATTCTCCAGGAGGCGTTTTTTCGAACCACTCAGTTCGGCCAGGTAATGTATGGCCGATAGCGTATTTTCGCCGGCAGGGGCAGACTGAAAATGTAAATCACGCAGCATCGCTGGCAGAAAGCGCTTAACCCGTCCATATTGCTCGACCATTTCATCCTGGAAATTTGTGTCCTGCGGGCGGGCAAGCTCATTGACTTTACCTACGGATTCCGCCAGCCGGTTCTTTGGTACGTGGCTGAAAATAGTCTGACGCAGCGCTGCGTCATCCATTTTATCATCCAGTAAAAGCGTACATGCATGTGCCAGAAGTAGCGCCGCGCGATCAAGATCTTTGAGCGTTCTGAGCCGTTTTTTCTGCCCGGTTTGCTTCGCTGAACGCGTGATATTGAGGATCAGCAGATCCAGAACATCGACAGCCTCATCGAGTGCCAAAATTTCCTGTGCTTTAACAAACGCGGTCAGGATGGCCAGCCGCCGTTCCTCCGGCATTCTGGCGATATATTTTACCGAAGCCATGCCAGCATAACGAGCCAGGTTGCGGAGTTGAATTGCAGGCAGCCCGGCAAAATTCAGCCGGGAAAACTCCAGGCTGCGCAGGCGTGTGTAGCGCTGAAGTGCGTCAGTAAAGGCCGGACCACTGACGTTGACGGGCCCTTTTCGTATCTGCTCCATCACGGAAACCCGCTGTCCTTCCGGTATGACAAGCAGACCGGCCAGTTGCTCAGTCTGCCAGCTGTCAGGTAATGCAGCCAGTCTGCGCCACAAACGCCTGCTTGCCCGCTCACGAATTTCGCCAATGAGCCTCGTCAGCGCTGAGGCTGCGGGCAACAATACTTTATTCTGGAGCAACCATGCCGTGGCAAAATCGAACATCAGACCGGGGCGCTCGTTACTGAGCCATGTGCGGATATAAAGCAGACGTTTCAGTCTGAACGACCAGGGGAAATCGCCAAAATCATGGTAGTCAGAGTGTTGCCTGATCAGCCTTTGATGCTCCCAACGGGTATTCTCTCTCTGGGCGTATCGGGCCATGATCTCAGGGCGATGAATGTTCAGCTGTAATGCAACGTAATTTCGGACGCCGGGAGGTATTTGCAAGGGATCGGTCTGGAAGGTTCCCAGAAAACGGGCCGTGGTTAGCTGAAGGGCAATCCCAAATCGGTTATGTTTCCCCCGGCGCTGATTAATAAAAAGGCACTGTTGCAAAGTTAGCGATGAGGCAGCCTTTTGTCTTATTCAAAGGCCTTACATTTCAAAAACTCTGCTTACCAGGCGCATTTCGCCCAGGGGATCACCATAATAAAATGCTGAGGCCTGGCCTTTGCGTAGTGCACGCATCACCTCAATACCTTTGATGGTGGCGTAAGCCGTCTTCATGGATTTAAATCCCAGCGTGGCGCCGATTATCCGTTTCAGTTTGCCATGATCGCATTCAATCACGTTGTTCCGGTACTTAATCTGTCGGTGTTCAACGTCAGACGGGCACCGGCCTTCGCGTTTGAGCAGAGCAAGCGCGCGACCATAGGCGGGCGCTTTATCCGTGTTGATGAATCGCGGGATCTGCCACTTCTTCACGTTGTTGAGGATTTTACCCAGAAACCGGTATGCAGCTTTGCTGTTACGACGGGAGGAGAGATAAAAATCGACAGTGCGGCCCCGGCTGTCGACGGCCCGGTACAGATACGCCCAGCGGCCATTGACCTTCACGTAGGTTTCATCCATGTGCCACGGGCAAAGATCGGAAGGGTTACGCCAGTACCAGCGCAGCCGTTTTTCCATTTCAGGCGCATAACGCTGAACCCAGCGGTAAATCGTGGAGTGATCGACATTCACTCCGCGTTCAGCCAGCATCTCCTGCAGCTCACGGTAACTGATGCCGTATTTGCAGTACCAGCGTACGGCCCACAGAATGATGTCACGCTGAAAATGCCGGCCTTTGAATGGGTTCATGTGCAGCTCCATCAGCAAAAGGGGATGATAAGTTTATCACCACCGACTATTTGCAACAGTGCCCTCAAAAATAGTTCTTGAAATTCTATTCTTGATTCCATACACTCTCAACGAGTTTCGATAAGAAAGGATGCCCATGCGACCGTCTGTTGTGCTTGACATGAAGCGAAACGCAGTGCGTGAAGTGGTAGGCCGTTTCCGCACCGCGAACCCACGCGTTTTCGGTTCGGTGCTGCATGGCACCGACCGCGATGGCAGCGACATCGATCTGCTGGTCGATGCGCTGCCTGGTGCAACACTGTTTGATCTGGGCGGCCTGCAAGACGAGTTGGAATCGCTGCTCGGCCTCCACGTCGATCTGCTGACCCCCGGCGACCTGCCGCCGAAATTCCGGGCCAAGGTGCTCGCGGAGGCGCAGCCGGTATGAGCGAGAACCATCGACTACCCGACTACCTCGACCACATCCAGCAGGCCGCAGCCGATGCCTGCGGCTTCGTGGAGGGCTTGGCCAAGGAGGACTTTCTTGAGGACAAGCGCACCCAGCAGGCCGTCATCATGAGCCTCATCATCATCGGCGAGGCCGTCACGAAGGTGATGGATCGCTATGCCGAGTTCGCCCAGGCGCACGGGCAAGTGCCGTGGCGCAATATGCGCGGCATGCGCAACCGCATCGCCCACGGCTACTTCGACATCAACCTCGATGTGGTGTGGGACACCGTGCAGGCAGCACTACCTGAGTTGCTCAAGCAACTGCCCGCCGTGCGTCAGGATGCTGACGACGAAGACTGCAACGACTATGGGATGGAACCATGACGGAATCATGAAAGCCATCAGCGAGCGGCTGGAGCAACGCGAGAAGCAGGGCCTCGTTATCGCTTGTATCGCCGACATCTTCTCCGCGTAGGCCCTTGGCTCTGGCGTGTAAAAGAGTTTCCGTATACGTATGAAATGGAGGTTGTCACTATGTCTATTGCAGCAAGAATATTTGCGATTTCGGAGTTTGCCCGCCCATCTGATGGCGAGCCTATTCGATCGGTGGTGCTTGAAACTGAAGAGTCCACAATCGTTGTTTGGCATGTTCGTCCAGGGCAAGAAATTGCCGCTCACGTTCATCCCCACGGTCAAGACACTTGGACTGTTCTTTCTGGTTCTGCCGGTTACTACCAAGGAAGCGGTGTGGTTACCAAGCTCCAGGCCGGAGAAATTGCCGTAGCGAAACCTGGGCAGGTTCACGGAGCCATGAACACCGACTCGAAGGAATCCTTCATTTTCGTTTCCGTCGTGGCTCCAGGCAATGCTGGCTTTGCCTTGGCTGAAAAATGATTGACCGGGCGCGAGACAAGCCATGTTGATCGGCTATGCGCGCGTCTCGACGCAGGATCAGAATCTTGAACTGCAACGCGAAGCCTTGACCAAGGCTGGATGCCAGAAGGTCTTTGAGGACAAGGTGAGCGGCACGCGGGCCGACCGTCCAGGCTTGGCCAAGACGCTCGAAATGCTGCGCGAGGGTGACACCCTGGTGGTTTGGAAGCTGGATCGCCTGGGGCGCAGCGTCAAACAATTGGTCGATCTGGTCGGCGAACTGCACAAGCAGGGCGCCCAGTTCAAGAGCCTGACTGACGCCATCGACACCGGAACGCCCTCTGGCCGGTTCTTCTTCCACGTCATGGCCAGCCTCGCCGAAATGGAACGAGAGCTGATCGTCGAGCGTACCCGCGCCGGATTGGATGTCGCTCGTCAGCTTGGCCGCAAGGGCGGTCGCAAGCCCAAGATGACCGGGAGCAAGATCGAGTCAGCCAAGAAGCTGCTGGCCAGCGGTGTGCCACCCAAGGACGTTGCCAAGAACCTCGGCGTGTCCGTTCCTACGCTGTATCGCTGGGTTCCAGCATCGACGCACGCTTAGCGTACGATTTTTAATGAGATGGTCACTCCCTCCTTCCCGGTACTATGCTGAGGACAGGCTTTCATTCGGAGAACTATCATGGAAAACATTGCGCTCATTGGTATCGATCTGGGTAAAAACTCTTTCCATATTCATTGCCAGGATCGTCGCGGGAAGGCTGTTTACCGTAAAAAATTTACCCGGCCAAAGTTGATCGAATTTTTGGCGACATGCCCCGCTACAACCATCGCAATGGAAGCCTGTGGCGGTTCTCACTTTATGGCACGCAAGTTGGAAGAGTTGGGGCATTCCCCAAAGCTGATATCACCACAATTTGTCCGCCCGTTCGTTAAAAGCAATAAAAACGACTTTGTCGACGCCGAAGCTATTTGTGAAGCTGCATCGCGTCCGTCTATGCGTTTTGTGCAGCCCAGAACGGAATCTCAGCAGGCAATGCGGGCTCTGCATCGTGTCCGTGAATCCCTGGTTCAGGATAAGGTAAAAACAACCAATCAAATGCATGCTTTTCTGCTGGAATTTGGCATTAGCGTTCCCCGAGGAGCTGCCGTTATTAGCCGACTGAGTACCATTCTTGAGGATAATAGTTTGCCTCTTTACCTCAGCCAGTTATTGCTGAAATTACAACAGCATTATCACTATCTTGTTGAGCAGATTAAAGATTTGGAATCCCAGTTGAAACGAAAGTTGGACGAAGATGAGGTTGGACAGCGCTTGCTGAGCATTCCCTGCGTCGGAACACTGACAGCGAGTACTATTTCAACTGAGATTGGCGACGGGAAGCAGTACGCCAGCAGCCGTGACTTTGCGGCGGCAACAGGGCTTGTACCTCGGCAGTACAGCACGGGAGGTAGGACGACATTGCTGGGAATTAGTAAGCGAGGTAATAAAAAGATCCGAACTTTGTTGGTTCAATGTGCCAGGGTATTCATACAAAAACTGGAACACCAGTCTGGCAAATTGGCCGATTGGGTCAGGGATTTACTGTGCCGGAAAAGCAACTTTGTCGTCACTTGTGCTCTGGCAAACAAGCTGGCCAGAATAGCCTGGGCCCTAACGGCACGACAGCAAACTTATGTAGCATAACGGCAGAAATACACCGGTTTAAAGAATTACTGATCTGGTTTTGCGAATACTGATATTGATGATACTAACGGCCCACCGGCCTGTTGAGGAACCTGTAAAACGGAAAGGCTCATTGAAGCCGTATATTTTCTGGAGGTTCATCAGGCGCGGAACTCATCAAGGCGCGGGAATAAAATCCCATTCAGACGCCGGATAGATTCAAGCAAGCCAACTTGTCGTCAAAATCGGTGTTGCAAAAACGGGAGTGACCATAGATTCCGTTTTCTGAGACGACCCCCTTATGGCAGCACTTTAAATTGAGTCTCATACAGTATCTGTTTTCTTTCTCTTCATCTCTCATGACCTGCTGCCCACTTACAGACTCCAGGGTAAAGCAAAAAATTCTCCACCGGTGAGCAGAGTATATTGCATATGCCAGTTTATGAGTGTATATATAGCATATGCCAATAAGGAGCCTTCATGCCAAGACCCAGAATTCCCCGTAACATCTGTGGCCGCCCTGCGGATACCTGTTTTAAGCCCAATGCGCGACCGATGAGCCAGCTTGAACATGTTCATTTAAAAGAAGATGAGTTTGAAGCGTTACGGCTGGTCGATTTACTGGGCATGCAACAGCAGGAAGCGGCTGTTGCAATGGGGGTTTCAAGGCAGACACTGGCCAATGTCCTGAAAGCAGCCCGTTTTAAGGTTGTGGACTGTCTCACTCAGGGCAAGGCCTTAATAATGCACTCTGAAAGGGAAGGAGTTACACAAGATGATCACAGCCATTCCAGTGAATGACGACCGGGTAGCAAATCATTTTACCAAAGCGAGTCACCTTGTCCTGGTGGATGAGCGCGGTGTGGAGCTCAGCCGGACAGAAAATCCCGCGCTGGGCGCAGATTGTTCAGGTAAACGGAAGCTGGTTGACCTGCTGGTTCAACAGCAAGTCAGCCGCGTTGTGGTCCGTAACATCGGGGAACGGATGCTGGGTAAATTACTGGGGCATCAGATCGCGGTGTACCAGACTGACTGTGGTCGTCGTTTGTTCACTGAACTGTGTGATCCGGATACCCGTGTTCTGACTGAACTGAATAAGCCGGAGCAGGGACGCCAGTCCTTTCATCATGAGGCGAAAGGGAAAAAATGCTGTCACTCTGACGGGAACACAGCAGAAAATGCGTGCCAGGGTGGGCGTCAGGGCACTGTTGCAAATAGCCGGTGGTGATAAACTTATCATCCCCTTTTGCTGATGGAGCTGCACATGAACCCATTCAAAGGCCGGCATTTTCAGCGTGACATCATTCTGTGGGCCGTACGCTGGTACTGCAAATACGGCATCAGTTACCGTGAGCTGCAGGAGATGCTGGCTGAACGCGGAGTGAATGTCGATCACTCCACGATTTACCGCTGGGTTCAGCGTTATGCGCCTGAAATGGAAAAACGGCTGCGCTGGTACTGGCGTAACCCTTCCGATCTTTGCCCGTGGCACATGGATGAAACCTACGTGAAGGTCAATGGCCGCTGGGCGTATCTGTACCGGGCCGTCGACAGCCGGGGCCGCACTGTCGATTTTTATCTCTCCTCCCGTCGTAACAGCAAAGCTGCATACCGGTTTCTGGGTAAAATCCTCAACAACGTGAAGAAGTGGCAGATCCCGCGATTCATCAACACGGATAAAGCGCCCGCCTATGGTCGCGCGCTTGCTCTGCTCAAACGCGAAGGCCGGTGCCCGTCTGACGTTGAACACCGACAGATTAAGTACCGGAACAACGTGATTGAATGCGATCATGGCAAACTGAAACGGATAATCGGCGCCACGCTGGGATTTAAATCCATGAAGACGGCTTACGCCACCATCAAAGGTATTGAGGTGATGCGTGCACTACGCAAAGGCCAGGCCTCAGCATTTTATTATGGTGATCCCCTGGGCGAAATGCGCCTGGTAAGCAGAGTTTTTGAAATGTAAGGCCTTTGAATAAGACAAAAGGCTGCCTCATCGCTAACTTTGCAACAGTGCCACCCTGAATATAAAATGCAGTGTGTGAACGGGAGCCTGTAATGAAAAACTTAGCAACCTGGCTTCTGGCCGCAGCATTTACGACAGCCGCCCTGCCCGCCTTTGCGGTGGAACCATCCGTTCAGGTTGGCTACTCGCCTGAAGGAAGCGCCCGCGTTCTCGTCCTGAGCGCCATTGACTCCGCAAAAACCTCGATACGGATGATGGCTTATTCTTTTACCGCCCCGGATATTATGAAAGCACTGGTAGCAGCCAAAAAACGGGGAGTTGATGTGAAAATCGTAATTGATGAAAGGGGCAATACGGGGCGCGCCAGCATTGCGGCCATGAACTACATAGCGAACAGCGGCATCCCTTTGCGTACTGACAGTGATTTCCCTATCCAGCATGACAAGGTGATCATCGTGGATAATGTGACCGTTGAAACTGGCAGCTTTAATTTCACCAAAGCGGCCGAAACGAAAAACTCGGAGAATGCGGTGGTGATCTGGAACATGCCTAAGCTCGCTGAATCATTCCTCGAACACTGGCAAGACCGCTGGAATCGGGGGAGAGACTACCGTTCCAGCTACTGAATACTGACCGCCAAAAGGCGGTTTTTTTGTTCAAAGAAACTGATCTCAGTATCGCGCCCGGGGCAGCTGGCCAACGTCGCCGGCATCGCGCCGGCAAAAATCGAAAAACAGAAATATCAGCAAGATAGCTTAAACAGGTGTCGGGAAATTTCGTTGAGATATTTTGAAGGAATCACAGTGTAAGCAGGCGCTTTTTCAGGGAGGCGCGTTCTTGCGGGTTGCGTCCCTTGTGATTGGCGATGCGATCCGCCGTGGCGGCCTGGCGCTTGACGGGCCAGTAGGAGCGGCCATCCTTGCCCATCGACCAGACGCTGCTGGCCTGGTTTTCCAGCAGGGGCAGATGGGCGCTCAGGGCTTCGGGCGACGCGCTGGTCAGCGCCGTGCGCTCACGGGGGCACTGTTGCAAATAGTCGGTGGTGATAAACTTATCATCCCCTTTTGCTGATGGAGCTGCACATGAACCCATTCAAAGGCCGGCATTTTCAGCGTGACATCATTCTGTGGGCCGTACGCTGGTACTGCAAATACGGCATCAGTTACCGTGAGCTGCAGGAGATGCTGGCTGAACGCGGAGTGAATGTCGATCACTCCACGATTTACCGCTGGGTTCAGCGTTATGCGCCTGAAATGGAAAAACGGCTGCGCTGGTACTGGCGTAACCCTTCCGATCTTTGCCCGTGGCACATGGATGAAACCTACGTGAAGGTCAATGGCCGCTGGGCGTATCTGTACCGGGCCGTCGACAGCCGGGGCCGCACTGTCGATTTTTATCTCTCCTCCCGTCGTAACAGCAAAGCTGCATACCGGTTTCTGGGTAAAATCCTCAACAACGTGAAGAAGTGGCAGATCCCGCGATTCATCAACACGGATAAAGCGCCCGCCTATGGTCGCGCGCTTGCTCTGCTCAAACGCGAAGGCCGGTGCCCGTCTGACGTTGAACACCGACAGATTAAGTACCGGAACAACGTGATTGAATGCGATCATGGCAAACTGAAACGGATAATCGGCGCCACGCTGGGATTTAAATCCATGAAGACGGCTTACGCCACCATCAAAGGTATTGAGGTGATGCGTGCACTACGCAAAGGCCAGGCCTCAGCATTTTATTATGGTGATCCCCTGGGCGAAATGCGCCTGGTAAGCAGAGTTTTTGAAATGTAAGGCCTTTGAATAAGACAAAAGGCTGCCTCATCGCTAACTTTGCAACAGTGCCTTCTACGGCACGTTTGAAGGCGCGCTGAAAGGTCTGGTCATACATGTGATGGCGACGCACGACACCGCTCCGTGGATCGGTCGAATGCGTGTGCTGCGCAAAAACCCAGAACCACGGCCAGGAATGCCCGGCGCGCGGATACTTCCGCTCAAGGGCGTCGGGAAGCGCAACGCCGCTGCGGCCCTCGGCCTGGTCCTTCAGCCACCATGCCCGTGCACGCGACAGCTGCTCGCGCAGGCTGGGTGCCAAGCTCTCGGGTAACATCAAGGCCCGATCCTTGGAGCCCTTGCCCTCCCGCACGATGATCGTGCCGTGATCGAAATCCAGATCCTTGACCCGCAGTTGCAAACCCTCACTGATCCGCATGCCCGTTCCATACAGAAGCTGGGCGAACAAACGATGCTCGCCTTCCAGAAAACCGAGGATGCGAACCACTTCATCCGGGGTCAGCACCACCGGCAAGCGCCGCGACGGCCGAGGTCTTCCGATCTCCTGAAGCCAGGGCAGATCCGTGCACAGCACCTTGCCGTAGAAGAACAGCAAGGCCGCCAATGCCTGACGATGCGTGGAGACCGAAACCTTGCGCTCGTTCGCCAGCCAGGACAGAAATGCCTCGACTTCGCTGCTGCCCAAGGTTGCCGGGTGACGCACACCGTGGAAACGGATGAAGGCACGAACCCAGTGGACATAAGCCTGTTCGGTTGGTAAGCTGTAATGCAAGTAGCGTATGCGCTCACGCAACTGGTCCAGAACCTTGACCGAACGCAGCGGTGGTAACGGCGCAGTGGCGGTTTTCATGGCTTGTTATGACTGTTTTTTTGTACAGTCTATGCCTCGGGCATCCAAGCAGCAAGCGCGTTACGCCGTGGGTCGATGTTTGATGTTATGGAGCAGCAACGATGTTACGCAGCAGGGCAGTCGCCCTAAAACAAAGTTAGAGGTAGTTAAAAATGAGAACTTTATTGATTTTATGTTTATTCGGCACTTTAAATACCGCGTTTGCGGAAGAAGCCCAGCCAGATTTAAAAATTGAAAAAATAGAAGAAGGGATCTATCTTCATACATCTTTTCAAGAGTACAAGGGATTCGGCATCGTTAAAAAACAAGGCTTAGTAGTTCTTGACAATCACAAGGCATATCTCATCGACACTCCAGCTTCCGCAGGAGATACTGAAAAGCTAGTAAACTGGCTCGAAAAAAATGATTTCACTGTCAATGGAAGCATTTCAACACATTTCCACGACGACAGTACTGCTGGGATAGAGTGGCTTAATACAAAGTCCATCCCCACATATGCATCTAAATTGACAAATGAATTGCTAAATAAAAATGGCAAAACTCAAGCCAAGCACTCTTTTGATAAAGAGAGCTTTTGGTTGGTCAAAAATAAAATTGAAATTTTTTATCCAGGCCCAGGACACACTCAAGATAACGAAGTTGTCTGGATACCTAATAAAAAAATCCTATTCGGGGGCTGTTTTATAAAACCGAATGGCCTTGGCAATCTAAGTGACGCAAATTTGGAAGCTTGGCCAGGCTCCGCAAAAAAAATGATATCAAAATACAGTAAGGCAAAACTTGTTATCCCAAGCCACAGTGAAATCGGAGACGCATCACTATTGAAACTCACATGGGAACAGGCCATTAAAGGTTTAAATGAAAGCAAATCAAAACCGCCGCTCATTAATTAACCCCCCCAAGGTCATTACGAAAACTCTGAGTGCCTCTAACAATGCGCTAAACACCGCTCGCTTCGCTCACTGGACTCGCAAAAGCTGCGCTTTTGCTCGCCTGTTAGCTTAATCGTTATGCAGCCAAATCCCAACAATTAAGGGTCTTAAAATGGTAAAAGATTGGATTCCCATCTCTCATGATAATTACAAGCAGGTGCAAGGACCGTTCTATCATGGAACCAAAGCCAATTTGGCGATTGGTGACTTGCTAACCACAGGGTTCATCTCTCATTTCGAGGACGGTCGTATTCTTAAGCACATCTACTTTTCAGCCTTGATGGAGCCAGCAGTTTGGGGAGCTGAACTTGCTATGTCACTGTCTGGCCTCGAGGGTCGCGGCTACATATACATAGTTGAGCCAACAGGACCGTTCGAAGACGATCCGAATCTTACGAACAAAAGATTTCCCGGTAATCCAACACAGTCCTATAGAACCTGCGAACCCTTGAGAATTGTTGGCGTTGTTGAAGACTGGGAGGGGCATCCTGTTGAATTAATAAGGGGAATGTTGGATTCGTTGGAGGACTTAAAGCGCCGTGGTTTACACGTCATTGAAGACTAGTCCTTTGCATAACAAAGCCATCAAACCGGACGCCAGAGATTCCGCGCCTGTTGCGCATGGCTTCGCCATTTTATGCGCAATAGGCGCGCCACCCTGTCGCCGTTTATGGCGGCGTTAGACGGCAAAGTCACAGACCGCGGGATCTCTTATGACCAACTACTTTGATAGCCCCTTCAAAGGCAAGCTGCTTTCTGAGCAAGTGAAGAACCCCAATATCAAAGTTGGGCGGTACAGCTATTACTCTGGCTACTATCATGGGCACTCATTCGATGACTGCGCACGGTATCTGTTTCCGGACCGTGATGACGTTGATAAGTTGATCATCGGTAGTTTCTGCTCTATCGGGAGTGGGGCTTCCTTTATCATGGCTGGCAATCAGGGGCATCGGTACGACTGGGCATCATCTTTCCCGTTCTTTTATATGCAGGAAGAACCTGCATTCTCAAGCGCACTCGATGCCTTCCAAAAAGCAGGTAATACTGTCATTGGCAATGACGTTTGGATCGGCTCTGAGGCAATGGTCATGCCCGGAATCAAGATCGGGCACGGTGCGGTGATAGGCAGCCGCTCGTTGGTGACAAAAGATGTGGAGCCTTACGCTATCGTTGGCGGCAATCCCGCTAAGAAGATTAAGAAACGCTTCACCGATGAGGAAATTTCATTGCTTCTGGAGATGGAGTGGTGGAATTGGTCACTGGAGAAGATCAAAGCGGCAATGCCCATGCTGTGCTCGTCTAATATTGTTGGCCTGCACAAGTATTGGCTCGAGTTTGCCGTCTAACAATTCAATCAAGCCGATGCCGCTTCGCGGCACGGCTTATTTCAGGCGTTAAACATCATGAGGGAAGCGGTGATCGCCGAAGTATCGACTCAACTATCAGAGGTAGTTGGCGTCATCGAGCGCCATCTCGAACCGACGTTGCTGGCCGTACATTTGTACGGCTCCGCAGTGGATGGCGGCCTGAAGCCACACAGTGATATTGATTTGCTGGTTACGGTGACCGTAAGGCTTGATGAAACAACGCGGCGAGCTTTGATCAACGACCTTTTGGAAACTTCGGCTTCCCCTGGAGAGAGCGAGATTCTCCGCGCTGTAGAAGTCACCATTGTTGTGCACGACGACATCATCCCGTGGCGTTATCCGGCTAAGCGCGAGCTGCAATTTGGAGAATGGCAGCGCAATGACATTCTTGCGGGTATCTTCGAGCCAGCCATGATCGACATTGATCTAGCTATCCTGCTTACAAAAGCAAGAGAACATAGCGTTGCCTTGGTAGGTCCGGCAGCGGAGGAATTCTTTGACCCGGTTCCTGAACAGGATCTATTCGAGGCGCTGAGGGAAACCTTGAAGCTATGGAACTCGCAGCCCGACTGGGCCGGCGATGAGCGAAATGTAGTGCTTACGTTGTCCCGCATTTGGTACAGCGCAATAACCGGCAAAATCGCGCCGAAGGATGTCGCTGCCGACTGGGCAATAAAACGCCTACCTGCCCAGTATCAGCCCGTCTTACTTGAAGCTAAGCAAGCTTATCTGGGACAAAAAGAAGATCACTTGGCCTCACGCGCAGATCACTTGGAAGAATTTATTCGCTTTGTGAAAGGCGAGATCATCAAGTCAGTTGGTAAATGATGTCTAACAATTCGTTCAAGCCGACCGCGCTACGCGCGGCGGCTTAACTCCGGCGTTAGATGCACTAAGCACATAATTGCTCACAGCCAAACTATCAGGTCAAGTCTGCTTTTATTATTTTTAAGCGTGCATAATAAGCCCTACACAAATTGGGAGATATATCATGAAAGGCTGGCTTTTTCTTGTTATCGCAATAGTTGGCGAAGTAATCGCAACATCCGCATTAAAATCTAGCGAGGGCTTTACTAAGCTTGCCCCTTCCGCCGTTGTCATAATCGGTTATGGCATCGCATTTTATTTTCTTTCTCTGGTTCTGAAATCCATCCCTGTCGGTGTTGCTTATGCAGTCTGGTCGGGACTCGGCGTCGTCATAATTACAGCCATTGCCTGGTTGCTTCATGGGCAAAAGCTTGATGCGTGGGGCTTTGTAGGTATGGGGCTCATAATTGCTGCCTTTTTGCTCGCCCGATCCCCATCGTGGAAGTCGCTGCGGAGGCCGACGCCATGGTGACGGTGTTCGGCATTCTGAATCTCACCGAGGACTCCTTCTTCGATGAGAGCCGGCGGCTAGACCCCGCCGGCGCTGTCACCGCGGCGATCGAAATGCTGCGAGTCGGATCAGACGTCGTGGATGTCGGACCGGCCGCCAGCCATCCGGACGCGAGGCCTGTATCGCCGGCCGATGAGATCAGACGTATTGCGCCGCTCTTAGACGCCCTGTCCGATCAGATGCACCGTGTTTCAATCGACAGCTTCCAACCGGAAACCCAGCGCTATGCGCTCAAGCGCGGCGTGGGCTACCTGAACGATATCCAAGGATTTCCTGACCCTGCGCTCTATCCCGATATTGCTGAGGCGGACTGCAGGCTGGTGGTTATGCACTCAGCGCAGCGGGATGGCATCGCCACCCGCACCGGTCACCTTCGACCCGAAGACGCGCTCGACGAGATTGTGCGGTTCTTCGAGGCGCGGGTTTCCGCCTTGCGACGGAGCGGGGTCGCTGCCGACCGGCTCATCCTCGATCCGGGGATGGGATTTTTCTTGAGCCCCGCACCGGAAACATCGCTGCACGTGCTGTCGAACCTTCAAAAGCTGAAGTCGGCGTTGGGGCTTCCGCTATTGGTCTCGGTGTCGCGGAAATCCTTCTTGGGCGCCACCGTTGGCCTTCCTGTAAAGGATCTGGGTCCAGCGAGCCTTGCGGCGGAACTTCACGCGATCGGCAATGGCGCTGACTACGTCCGCACCCACGCGCCTGGAGATCTGCGAAGCGCAATCACCTTCTCGGAAACCCTCGCGAAATTTCGCAGTCGCGACGCCAGAGACCGAGGGTTAGATCATGCCTAGCATTCACCTTCCGGCCGCCCGCTAAATATCTCCTTTTGGGTTGTTAATAAAACATCCAATAAGTTGACTGTGCGTGAAAAAGAAAGTTTTGTGTGATGGCGTTGAAGATCGCACCGTTAAGCTCTTATGTGGGATGGTGCAGAGCTCGACGACTACCGATAAAACGCAACCGCCGCAAACAGACAAGAAAAAGCCCCAACTGATAACAGTTGGGGCTTCAGTATTGTGATTGGTGGAGCAATAGCACCCTGAACCCAAAACCTTCTCGCTCAACCGGTAGTGGCTGATAACAACTCGTGAGGGCTATTGCGGGTTAAGCATTTAGCGATGTCTAGGGCCAGACTGGACGTCTGAACGCAAGCCGCTGATACTGTACATAACCACAGTATCAGCGGAGGATACCCATGTCGCTGGCAAGGAACGCCACGGCGAGTCAATCGCCCACTCAAACAAACGGTTACGAACGCCACCAACCCGACCAGACGCTGCTCTACCAGCTGGTTGAGCAGCACTACCCAGCCTTCAAAGCCTCACTCGAAGCCCAAGGTCAACACCTGCCTCGCTACATCCAACAAGAATTCAACGACCTCCTCCAATGTGGCCGTCTGGAGTATGGTTTCATGCGGGTTCGCTGCGAGGATTGTCATCACGAGCGTCTGGTCGCCTTCAGCTGTAAACGACGCGGCTTTTGCCCTAGCTGCGGTGCCCGCCGGATGGCCGAGAGTGCGGCGCTGCTGATAGACGAAGTCTTCCCCAAGGAGCCCATTCGCCAGTGGGTGCTCAGCTTTCCTTTCCAGCTACGCTTTTTGCTGGCTCGCCATCCCCAGCTGATGGGCCAGGTCTTGAGTATCGTCTATCGTACACTCTCAACTCATCTGATCAAAAAAGCCGGTTACACCAAAGCCTCTGCACAAACTGGCTCAGTGACTCTTATCCAACGCTTTGGCTCCGCGCTAAATCTCAATGTCCACTACCACATGCTGTTTCTCGATGGTGTCTATGCCGAAGATGACTATGGCAAGCAACGCTTCCATCGTGTCAAGGCACCCACTTACGATGAGCTGAATACGCTCGCTCACACCCTCAGCCATCGCATCGCTCGCTGCATGGAAAAGCGTGGGATTTTGGAGCGTGATGCCGAGAATACGTGGTTGACACTGGAAGAGGGCGAAGACGATACGCTGACTCAATTACATGGTGCTTCGGTTACGTATCGCATTGCCGTCGGCCCCCAGCAAGGGCGCAAAGTCTTCACCCTGCAAACCTTGCCAGGGCGTGAGGATAAAGCCGACTCAAGCAGTCGAGTAGCCAACCATGCTGGTTTCTCGCTACACGCCGGTGTGATGGCCGAAGCGCATCAGCGGGATAAGCTTGAGCGCTTGTGTCGCTACATTAGTCGGCCAGCGGTTTCAGAAAAACGTCTGGCATTAACCGCCAATGGGCAGGTGCGTTACGAGCTCAAAACTCCGTACCGCAATGGCACCACCCATGTGATCTTCGAGCCGCTGGACTTCATCGCCAAACTCGCTGCGTTGGTACCTAAGCCGCGAGTCAACCTCACACGCTTCCACGGCGTCTTTGCACCGAACAGCAAACACCGAGTTCAAGTAACACCCGCCAAGCGGGGCAAGAAGCCCGACAAATCGGAAGGTCTCGATACTAACTGGCGTGACAAGAGTCCTGCAGAGCGCCACCGCGCCATGACCTGGATGCAACGCCTCAAGCGAGTCTTCAATATTGATATTGAAGTCTGCGAACACTGCGGCGGTCACGTCAAAGTGATTGCCAGCATCGAAGATCCGAAGGTCATTGAGCAGATTCTCAAGCATCTGAAACAGAAAACAGCCAAGGCGAATGCCGCCAAGCAGCGTGAGCTGCCACCAGAACGAGCGCCGCCACTGACTCCCAGCCTGTTCGATCCATCACAGAGTCGTCTCTTTGACTGACGACCCCAAATCCAACACTGCTCAACACTGCCAACTTTTAAACGGGGCGGTGGGGCAGTTTGTATCTCTCGAGCTATCAGGCTAGAGATTTTACCGCCAAATCGAACCTTATTAGAGCGGTTTAGGCTGGACCGGCAGTTAAAATTGGGGCTTGAGCGGTAAACGAGTGAGGGAATTTCAGGTAAGATACTTCGGATGAGGAGCAAAAAGGTGGTTTATACTTCCTATACCCCCATTAAAGTACATGGAAAGGTATATAGACTCTTCTCTAGTACAATCAGCTGCACAGGAAATTCAAATAACCAACTATCTAGTTAATTCAGTGTCTAGTGTGTCTAAGGAAGAAATGGATAGGCTACTTATGGAGTTACGGATTAATGACTAAACAAGTTATATTTGCAGTAGCAGAAAACGGGGCATTTGGCCACCAAGGGGGCCTACCTTGGCCCCGTCACTCTGAGGACCTAGCGTGGTTCTATAAACTAACTCAACGTACAGACTTAGTAATGGGGGCAGCAACGTATACGACGCTACCTATATATCCGTCAGAAGCTAGAAACTTCATTGTGGTGAGTAATACGGTAGTTAGCAACAATCCTTTCGTACATGTAATTAAGCGCAAAGATTTCTATAAGTTCTATACTAGTACAGGTAGGAACTTAACAGTAATAGGCGGGAAATCTCTAATTACATTAGATGTCTTAAAGGGGGCAGAAAAAATATATATGACTACCTTTAAAGGGTCTCCAGTTGCCGATACCTTCCTAGACGAAGAAGAACTTACTTACGTTAGAGGTCTGGAAAATAAAACAACCATATTCAAAGACGAAGCAGCACATATGGAGTTATACTATGCGTAACTATAGGGAACTACTACAAGAGATACAAACGTCTGGTAATACGTCAAAAGACCGTACTGGGGTAGGTACAACCTCTATTTGGGGAGCAATGCTAAAGTTCGACCTACAGAAAGGCTTCCCCACCACTACATGTAAAGGCCTAGCATGGAAGGCCGTAGTAGGTGAGCTATTGTGGTTTTTAGAGGGGTCTACTAATGTTGATAGATTAAGAGAACTAACCCATGGAGCGGGAAGCACAAAACGAACTATTTGGGATGATAATTACGAAAACCAAGGTAAGGCATTGGGTTACTCCGGTGGGGAGCTTGGTCCGATTTATGGTAGTCAATGGAGGGACTTTAGTGGGGTAGACCAGCTACAGAGTATAGTCGAAGGGCTGCAACTGGATTTAGTATCTGGAGTGTTTGGCAGACGTCACCTAATGAGTGCGTGGAACCCTGCAGCACTACATTTAATGACATTACCCCCGTGCCATGTGCTTTACCAGTGTAAGCTTCGCGTAAGTAGCGGAGTTACGTACCTAGATGCTATGTGGTACCAGCGTTCGATCGACTCATATTTAGGCCTGCCCTTTAACATAACAAGTTACGCGTTATTAACGCATATTCTAGCAAGTATTTGTGGGGTAGAGCCTGGGGTTTTAGTTTTCTCCGGTGCTGATGTACATATATACAATAACTGATAATCCTGATATGAATAAATTGCAGTTTCATTTGATGCTCGATGAGTTTTTCTGATAGTTAGTCTTTGTAGAGACACAAACCTGAAATTCCGGACACCGCGCTTGGCACTGTTGCAAATAGTCGGTGGTGATAAACTTATCATCCCCTTTTGCTGATGGAGCTGCACATGAACCCATTCAAAGGCCGGCATTTTCAGCGTGACATCATTCTGTGGGCCGTACGCTGGTACTGCAAATACGGCATCAGTTACCGTGAGCTGCAGGAGATGCTGGCTGAACGCGGAGTGAATGTCGATCACTCCACGATTTACCGCTGGGTTCAGCGTTATGCGCCTGAAATGGAAAAACGGCTGCGCTGGTACTGGCGTAACCCTTCCGATCTTTGCCCGTGGCACATGGATGAAACCTACGTGAAGGTCAATGGCCGCTGGGCGTATCTGTACCGGGCCGTCGACAGCCGGGGCCGCACTGTCGATTTTTATCTCTCCTCCCGTCGTAACAGCAAAGCTGCATACCGGTTTCTGGGTAAAATCCTCAACAACGTGAAGAAGTGGCAGATCCCGCGATTCATCAACACGGATAAAGCGCCCGCCTATGGTCGCGCGCTTGCTCTGCTCAAACGCGAAGGCCGGTGCCCGTCTGACGTTGAACACCGACAGATTAAGTACCGGAACAACGTGATTGAATGCGATCATGGCAAACTGAAACGGATAATCAACGCCACGCTGGGATTTAAATCCATGAAGACGGCTTACGCCACCATCAAAGGTATTGAGGTGATGCGTGCACTACGCAAAGGCCAGGCCTCAGCATTTTATTATGGTGATCCCCTGGGCGAAATGCGCCTGGTAAGCAGAGTTTTTGAAATGTAAGGCCTTTGAATAAGACAAAAGGCTGCCTCATCGCTAACTTTGCAACAGTGCCGTATTTGCAGTACCAGCGTACGGCCCACAGAATGATGTCACGCTGAAAATGCCGGCCTTTGAATGGGTTCATGTGCAGCTCCATCAGCAAAAGGGGATGATAAGTTTATCACCACCGACTATTTGCAACAGTGCCGATAAAAATATATCATCATGAACAATAAAACTGTCTGCTTACATAAACAGTAATACAAGGGGTGTTATGAGCCATATTCAACGGGAAACGTCTTGCTCGAGGCCGCGATTAAATTCCAACCTGGATGCTGATTTATATGGGTATAGATGGGCTCGCGATAATGTCGGGCAATCAGGTGCGACAATCTATCGATTGTATGGGAAGCCCAATGCGCCAGAGTTGTTTCTGAAACATGGCAAAGGTAGCGTTGCCAATGATGTTACAGATGAGATGGTCAGACTAAACTGGCTGACGGCATTTATGCCTCTTCCGACCATCAAGCATTTTATCCGTACTCCTGATGATGCATGGTTACTCACCACTGCGATCCCCGGGAAAACAGCATTCCAGGTATTAGAAGAATATCCTGATTCAGGTGAAAATATTGTTGATGCGCTGGCAGTGTTCCTGCGCCGGTTGCATTCGATTCCTGTTTGTAATTGTCCTTTTAACAGCGATCGCGTATTTCGTCTCGCTCAGGCGCAATCACGAATGAATAACGGTTTGGTTGATGCTAGTGATTTTGATGACGAGCGTAATGGCTGGCCTGTTGAACAAGTCTGGAAAGAAATGCATAAGCTTTTGCCATTCTCACCGGATTCAGTCGTCACTCATGGTGATTTCTCACTTGATAACCTTATTTTTGACGAGGGGAAATTAATAGGTTGTATTGATGTTGGACGAGTCGGAATCGCAGACCGATACCAGGATCTTGCCATCCTATGGAACTGCCTCGGTGAGTTTTCTCCTTCATTACAGAAACGGCTTTTTCAAAAATATGGTATTGATAATCCTGATATGAATAAATTGCAGTTTCATTTGATGCTCGATGAGTTTTTCTGATAGTTAGTCTTTGTAGAGACACAAACCTGAAATTCCGGACACCGCGCTTGGCACTGTTGCAAATAGTCGGTGGTGATAAACTTATCATCCCCTTTTGCTGATGGAGCTGCACATGAACCCATTCAAAGGCCGGCATTTTCAGCGTGACATCATTCTGTGGGCCGTACGCTGGTACTGCAAATACGGCATCAGTTACCGTGAGCTGCAGGAGATGCTGGCTGAACGCGGAGTGAATGTCGATCACTCCACGATTTACCGCTGGGTTCAGCGTTATGCGCCTGAAATGGAAAAACGGCTGCGCTGGTACTGGCGTAACCCTTCCGATCTTTGCCCGTGGCACATGGATGAAACCTACGTGAAGGTCAATGGCCGCTGGGCGTATCTGTACCGGGCCGTCGACAGCCGGGGCCGCACTGTCGATTTTTATCTCTCCTCCCGTCGTAACAGCAAAGCTGCATACCGGTTTCTGGGTAAAATCCTCAACAACGTGAAGAAGTGGCAGATCCCGCGATTCATCAACACGGATAAAGCGCCCGCCTATGGTCGCGCGCTTGCTCTGCTCAAACGCGAAGGCCGGTGCCCGTCTGACGTTGAACACCGACAGATTAAGTACCGGAACAACGTGATTGAATGCGATCATGGCAAACTGAAACGGATAATCGGCGCCACGCTGGGATTTAAATCCATGAAGACGGCTTACGCCACCATCAAAGGTATTGAGGTGATGCGTGCACTACGCAAAGGCCAGGCCTCAGCATTTTATTATGGTGATCCCCTGGGCGAAATGCGCCTGGTAAGCAGAGTTTTTGAAATGTAAGGCCTTTGAATAAGACAAAAGGCTGCCTCATCGCTAACTTTGCAACAGTGCCGAAGCAGATTATGCGTTCTCATAATGCGATACACCCGCTTTGCATTAACCACAGGCAGGCCGTCCCGCTCCGACTCCCGTCGCAGCAGCGCCCACACACGGCGATAACCATACGTCGGCAGGTCAGCCACCGCCATGTTTATCCGGGACAATACGGTGGTATCGTCAGAACGGGGCTGCCGTCTGCGATCCTGTCAGTCAGATGGCCGGTGAACCCGAATGCTCAACTGCGCACGCGACACGCCAAGACTTCTGCAAACGTCGCTTATTCGTCGTTCCCAGGCAACGAGGGCGCATGCGCAATCCATTTTTTTGCCCGGCCGAACTCCACGGCCTCTTTGAGTATCTCGGCTTCCATCGTCTTTTTGCCCAGAAGGCGCTGGAGTTCGCGAATTTGCTTATTGGCGGCAGCGAGTTCGGAGGCCGGCACCACTTCCTCGCCCGATGCAACAGCCGTCAGTGAACCGTCTTAATATTGCTTGCGCCATTTGAATATCTGGTTTGCATTGATGCCATGCAGGCGCGCGACATGAGACACGGTCATACCGGGCTCCATAGTCTGCTGAATAATGGCAATTTTTTCCTGCGGTGTACGACGCCGACGCCGCTCAGGTCCTGATAACACTCCAACCATCTTATCGTTCTGACTGGTATTAAACATAGTTCCAAGACTACCTCTTATTTTAAGAGAGTCGAAGTGTCTGGTGATCTATGGGGCCAGTCTAGCCCTCTTCCAAGTGTAGGGAGATATAGTCAAAGTTTGCTTCTCCGCCGATGAGTCCGCCCTGCGTCGGATAGTCCGATTTTTTACCGGCGAAGCACGGCTCTCCTAACCCTATCTAAAGCGAATAACTTTTTTCAACAGGGCCGCGTGCCAATGCAAGAGCGATAGGCGCTCTACGCGCCAATTTGACCACTTAAAACAGGTAAATTGAGGGGTTGTAATGTGTTGATGTAACAGGCTTTTATTTTAATGTCTTGGCATATGTATAATGGTAGTCTAGCCCTCCTTTCAACAAGGAGTACTCATGGAAACCTACAATCATACATATCGGCACCACAACTTTTCACATAAAGACTTAAGTGATCTCACCTTCACCGCTTGCACATTCATTCGCAGCGACTTTCGACGTGCTAACTTGCGTGATACGACATTCGTCAACTGCAAGTTCATTGAACAGGGTGATATCGAAGGCTGCCACTTTGATGTCGCAGATCTTCGTGATGCAAGTTTCCAACAATGCCAACTTGCGATGGCAAACTTCAGTAATGCCAATTGCTACGGTATAGAGTTCCGTGCGTGTGATTTAAAAGGTGCCAACTTTTCCCGAACAAACTTTGCCCATCAAGTGAGTAATCGTATGTACTTTTGCTCAGCATTTATTTCTGGATGTAATCTTTCCTATGCCAATATGGAGAGGGTTTGTTTAGAAAAATGTGAGTTGTTTGAAAATCGCTGGATAGGAACGAACCTAGCGGGTGCATCACTGAAAGAGTCAGACTTAAGTCGAGGTGTTTTTTCCGAAGATGTCTGGGGGCAATTTAGCCTACAGGGTGCCAATTTATGCCACGCCGAACTCGACGGTTTAGATCCCCGCAAAGTCGATACATCAGGTATCAAAATTGCAGCCTGGCAGCAAGAACTGATTCTCGAAGCACTGGGTATTGTTGTTTATCCTGACTAATTGCTTTGATGTGTGATTTTAAACGCTCAAATTTATAAAACGAATAATATTGTCAACCTTGCAATAATAGACATAGGGACAACCATGTATAAATTTTTACCCTCAGGCGTCTTCACAATAGAGCCATATAGCAGTGGGTCACTTAGTGGGCTTAATTTTTCCATTAAAGATAATATTAATATTGCTCAGTATAAAACATCATATGGTAGCCCATCTTGGCAAGTAAACATAAGGCTGCCATTTATAAGGCACTGTTGCAAAAATGTGGAGGTGATAGGGGTACTACGCCGGAACCCCAGATTTTTCCGTCCGTTCAAATTATCCACGGTTGAACAGCTTGATCCCGTCCGCCCGCAGTTGACCAACAGGGGAAATATGCCTGTACAAAGTTTGCCGGGTTATCCCAAGTTCCTGGCATAGCGTACTGACCTTTGTTTCTGATTGTCCCATTGATGCCATTGCCAGTCGCAGTTTGACTGGCGTCATTTTATAAGGTCGGCCGCCGTTCCGCCCACGGGCTCTTGCTGATGCCAGACCTGCAGTCGTTCTTTCAGCAATCAGTTCGCGCTCAAACTCCGCCAGTGCGGCAAAGATACCGAAGACAAGCTTGCCAGCGGCCGTTGTTGTGTCGATAGTCGCCCCGTGACCGGTCAGCACTTTCAGACCGGTCCCCCTCGCGGTCAGGTCGTGCACTGTATTAATGAGATGACGAAGATCACGACCGAGGCGGTCCAGCTTCCATACGACCAGCGTGTCTCCGGGTCGTAGTGCTTTCAGACAGGCTGTAAGTCCAGGACGCTCTTCTCGTTTGCCCGATGCCCGGTCCTCATAAAAATGTGCGGCATCAACACCTGCGGCGATCAGTGCATCACGTTGTAAATCATTCGTCTGCGAACCATCCGCTTTTGACATCCGAATATATCCGATGAACATATTTCCTCTGTCACATATACGTTCGATTATGTGACATTCTGATTTGGGTACCATAATCTGTCAACGGTAGTCACATTACCCGTAATTTAAATTATGACACGTAAAGGTTCTATGTTAATGATAATGTGACAAGCGCGTTTAAATAGGCATAAGGATCAGAGATGCCTACTAAAAATAAGCTCCTCAGTATTCTTTCGGACGCCGAGCAGGAAGCGCTCTATGGTCTACCTGATTTCGATGATGCACAGCGGCTGGAGTTTCTGGCGCTGAATGAATATGAACTGGCGCTGGCCTGCAGTCGCCGGGGGCTTCACGCTCAAATTTATTGCATCATCCAGATCGGAGAGCATGAAAAACCTCGGGGCAGCCATCGAATGATGCCATCTACAGGGGTTAAAATAACCACCATCATTTCATAACAATACCTGCTGACTATGAAGATCTACGTCATCAAAATAGCAGTTCATGGAGTCAGTCCGATGGTCTGGCGTCGGCTGAGAATTGCTGCCGACACGTCACTGGCCGCGCTTCACTTCATTTTCCAGATAGTGCAGGGCTGGGGGGACGACCATCTCCATCAATTTCACATTTATGGCAAAGATTACGGTATCTCCTACGAAGGAGGCATCGGTTTTGTCGATAATCCGTTCCGGGTCGTGATTGATGATTTTGCTTTTGATGCTGGCGATCGCTTTACCTATGAATACAATTTCTTTGAGCACTGGCTTCATGACATTCGTGTTGAGGCCATTTATGAAAACTCTACGCTGAAAGCGCCGTTTTGTATAAGCGGCCATGGTATGCCCGGAGCCACAGCTGCGGATGAGTTCGATAAAACCCTGGCGTTTCTTGAAGCTATCGTTAATGCGGATGATGAAACAACGGTCGGCGAGATCCGCCCTTTTGCTGACGACCTGGATGCTGTCAGGTTCAACCGCCACAAAATCAACCGGCAACTGAGCAGGCTCGACCTTGCATCTCCGGTACTGGAGCCTGAAGTTATCTGGCTGGGCCGTCGTCGCTGACTGATGTCTATAAAGGTATACGTTTTCAGCATGCCTCTCAGATCCCCGAAAAAATGTCTATAAACCTCCCTAAATCAGTGTTTATGGATTATTCTTTAAATCTCTATGATGTTTAAAGACCTTCCGGAGGTTTTGCGTGCAATATGCCTACATCAGGGTAAGCTCGGCCGATCAGAATACGGCCCGTCAGGAAGAGGCATTGTCAAAGGCGGGTTTTCAGCCTGATAAAATTTGTGTTGAGCATGCCAGCGCGAAGGACACAAACCGCCCGGGGTTACAGGAACTCCTGGGGCAATTACGCCCTGGTGATACGCTTCTGGTTCATTCCATCGATCGCCTTTGCCGGAATATGTCGGATATGTGCGCTGTCACCACCCGGCTTCGTGACCAGGGCGTTACCCTTATTTTTCTGAAAGAGCAGCTGACGTTCAGCGCCGGCACAAACAATCCGATGCAGGAACTGCAGCTGCACATGATGTCGGCATTCAGCCAGTTTGAACGAGCCTTACTGAAGGAAAGGCAGGCCGACGGCATCGCCGCGAAAAAAGCACGGGGTGAAAAAACAGGGCGCCCCGGCGCCGATATCAAAAAGATCCAGGAAATTGACGCACTCAGAAGCAGAGGGGTCAGGCTCAGGATCGCCTGCGACCATGCGGGCCTTGGCGTTTCCACATATTATAAGCTTCGTCACCAGATGAACAACCAGTAGCCGGGAGATAGTCATCCACCACAGCAGGAGGCAATGATGCAACTGACGCTCCAGATAGTCATCACCGATGAATCAGGCTCCAGTCGAACGGAGGAACTGATGACAATCCAGAAATCAGGGGAGACCCGGAACGACATCGGATTATCGGTGTCAGAATCCAAGCTGTTGCTGAATACGGTCCAGCAGTCGGTGGTCCAGCTGCAGGCAGACGAATATACTCAACACCATATCCGGTGCCCTCACTGCCTTGCTGCGCGCAGAATCAAAGGCAAACAGAAAATACGGTACCGGACGCTGTTTGGCGTTATTCCGGTATCCGGGCTTCGGGTGTACCGGTGCCGTTGTGAAGAGAGTGATACAAAGACAGTCAGTTTGCTCAGCGACTGGGCCGGCGATTATTCTCACCCGGCACTGAAATATATTGAAACCCGCTGGGCCTCGATGATCTCCTATGAAATGACGACTCGTCTGCTGAAAGATATTCTGCCGGTGGGCCACAGCCTGAATGCCTCAACGGTGAGGAATCATTTATGCCAGGTGGCGCAGCGTCTTGACGCTGAGGCTGAAGCTCATTCAGGTTTTCTTTCCGGCTGCCCCCGCGACTGGGGGAACCTGCCCAGGCCAGGAAAACCGCTTGTGGTGGGTATAGATGGTGGTTATGTTCGCGATCGGGATGACAAAAAGCGTAATTTTGAAATTATTGCCGGGAAGTCTTTTTCCGTTGGTGCGCCTGCTGACACCCGCCGCTTCGGTTTTGTTCAGAAGGATGACTGTCATCCGGAACGCAGGCTCATGACCCACCTTTCAGCGCAGGGAATGCAGGCCAACCAGCAGATATTTTTTCTGTCCGACGGCGCGGATAATCTCAGGGACCTCCAGTTCGGTATGTACCCTGAGTCAACGCATGTGCTGGACTGGTTTCATATCACCATGAGGCTGACGGTGCTCATGCAATATGCCCGGGGACTGCTGGTATCAGATCCAGAGGCGGGGAGTAAAGTTCTGGCACTGCTGGAAAGCATTAAACGATATCTCTGGCATGGCAATGTTGTCGCTGCGCTGGAACATATTGATAATTGCGTTATGTATTGCGATGACCCTGAACTCAGCTATCCTAGCCTGAAATCCCTGCAAAAACATCTGGATGAAATGTATACCTACATCCGGAATAATAAGATGATGATCCCAAACTACGGCGAAATGCGTCGGTACGGAGAGCCGGTATCAACCGCGTTTGTGGAATCCACGATCAATGAAGTGATCGCCAGACGAATGGCCAAAAAGCAGCAGATGCAGTGGAGCAGAAAAGGGGCTCATTATTTGTTACAGACCCGGACCGCCGTTTTGAATAACGAACTGCAGGATAAATTTGTCTGCTGGTATCCGGGTTTTCAAAGTGACGGGAAGGGACCAGCGATGGCAGCATAGCTCACGCTGCCCCAATATTTTTTATGCTCTCCAGTGATAGGGGTCTGACGCTCAGTGGAACGAAAACTCACGTTAAGCGATTGTGGCTGAGAAAAACCAAAGGATCCGGCGAGGATCCTTTGGTGTGCTGACATGACCAGTTTCTTTTGGGATATTTTTTCCCTGCATGAAGTCCTTTATGTCCTGATCATAATGCCATTAAAAATTCTATGCTATGGCTTCGCTATTTTAGACATTCCCTAAGGAAGGTGCGAACAAGTCCCTGATATGAGATCATGTTTGTCATCTGGAGCCATGGAACAGGGTTCATTATGAGTCATCAACTTACCTTCGCCGACAGTGAATTCAGCACTAAGCGCCGTCAGACCCGAAAAGAGATTTTCCTCTCCCGCATGGAGCAGATTCTGCCATGGCAGAATATGACCGCTGTCATCGAGCCGTTTTATCCCAAGGCGGGCAATGGCCGACGGCCCTATCCGCTGGAGACCATGCTGCGTATTCACTGCATGCTGCATTGGTACAACCTGGGGTCCGCTTGGAAAAAGGAAATTATCCTACGCTAAGCGCATTTTTTGCACAGATGGCTACCGACTGAACGTAACGTGTGAGTCATGATCAGAAATGTGTTAACTCTAGGAATTGACACGACTTACTGTTTGATGGGGAAATCATGTTTAGCTATGGAAGGTGCGAACAAGTCCCTGATATGAGATCATGTTTGTCATCTGGAGCCATGGAACAGGGTTCATCATGAGTCATCAACTTACCTTCGCCGACAGTGAATTCAGCAGTAAGCGCCGTCAGACCAGAAAAGAGATTTTCTTGTCCCGCATTGAGCAGATTCTGCCATGGCAAAACATGGTGGAAGTCATCGAGCCGTTTTAACCCAAGGCTGGTAATGGCCGGCGACCTTATCCGCTGGAAACCATGCTACGCATTCACTGCATGCAGCATTGGTACAACCTGAGCGATGGCGCGATGGAAGATGCTCTGTACGAAATCGCCTCCATGCGCCTGTTTGCCCGGTTATCCCTGGATAGCGCCTTGCCGGACCGCACCACCATCATGAATTTCCGCCACCTGCTGGAGCAGCATCAACTGGCCCGCCAATTGTTCAAGACCATCAATCGCTGGCTGGCCGAAGCAGGCGTCATGATGACTCGAGGCACCTTGGTCGATGCCACCATCATTGAGGCACCCAGCTCGACCAAGAACAAAGAGCAGCAACGCGATCCGGAGATGCATCAGACCAAGAAAGGCAATCAGTGGCACTTTGGCATGAAGGCCCACATTGGTGTCGATGCCAAGAGTGGCCTGACCCACAGCCTGGTCACCACCGCGGCCAACGAGCATGACCTCAATCAGCCGGGTAATCTGCTTCATGGAGAGGAGCAATTTGTCTCAGCCGATGCCGGCTACCAAGGAGCGCCACAGCGCGAGGAGCTGGCCGAGGTGGATGTGGACTGGCTGATCGCCGAGCGTCCCGGCAAGGTAAAAACCTTGAAGCAGCATCCGCGCAAGAACAAAACGGCCATCAACATCGAATACATGAAAGCCAGCATCCGTGCCAGGGTGGAGCACCCGTTTCGCATCATCAAGCGGCAGTTCGGCTTCGTGAAAGCCAGACACAAGGGGCTGCTGAAAAACGATAACCAACTGGCGATGTTATTCACCCTGGCCAACCTGTTTCGGGTGGACCAAATGATACGTCAGTGGGAGAGATCTCAGTAAAAACCGGAAATAACGCCAGAAATGGTGGAAAAAATAGCCTAAATAGGCTGATTCGATGTGTTTGCGGGAAAAAAATCGGCCCAGATCCGCGAAATTTTAATCAGCGAGTCAGCTTGGGAAGAAATGACCTGCTTATTCGCACCTTCCCTAAGGTACCAGCACTGGCTCAATGGCTACATACGGCACTTGGTTTACGATTACGATATAAAAGCTCAAGGATGATGAATTCTTTTCTTTATGATTTCGACGTTATTTGTCTCCTGCAACACCACGGGGTTGCTATAACCAGCGACGAACCCGTTGGGTATAGCGTTCCCATTCCAACCCGAAACGTTTTCGAAGCTGTACCTCTTCAACATGGATATGTAATCTGGCTACTACAAACATAAACAACGGTACAGCAAGTATCCCCACCAGGCTGCCAAAGCAGAGAGCAACGGATAACTGGAGCCCGCTCATTCCAAGGTAAATAGGGTTTCGACTCCATGCGTAACAACCGACAGTGGATTGGCCCCTATATTTCCATACACTTTTTATCACTTAACCCATGACTGGTTCGTCGCCGCAGATATTCCCGTGGGGAACGATACCCCAGTGCACTATGCGGATGCCATTCGTTGTAATGTTCGAAGGCCTCCGCAAGGTTCTTTACCGCTGTTAACCCGTCGGGCTTCGGCATGATGCTGATGTAATCACGCTTCATCGTTTTCACGAAGCTCTCCGCCATCCCGTTGCTTTCCGGGCTACGTACCGCCGTATGTTTAGGCTCCAGTCCTACCATTCTGGCGAACTGACGCGTCTGATGAGAACGGTAGGCTGAACCGTTGTCTGTCAGCCACTCAACAGGGGATGCTGGCAGGCTGTTACCGAAGCGACGTTCCACTGCACCCAGCATGACGTCCTGCACGGTTTCACTGTCATAGCCACCGGTACTGGCCGCCCAGTGCAGTGCCTCGCGATCACAACAGTCCAGCGCGAACGTGACCCGCAGTTTTTCACCGTTATCACAGCTGAACTCGAAGCCGTCAGAGCACCACCGCCGGTTACTTTCTCCAACGGCCACTTTCCCTGTATGCGCCCGCTTTGAGAGCGGTATTGTCGATTTTCGCTCAAGCAGCAGCGCATTCTGACGCATGATGCGGTATACGCGTTTGGCATTGATCACCGCCATGTCGTCAGTTTCTGATTGTCTGCGCAGCAGTGCCCATACACGACGATAACCATAGGTGGGCAGATCGTCGATAACGGTATGGATACGAGCCAGCGCTTCAGTATCATCAGGCTTGCGCTTGCACCGACGATCCTGCCAGCCCTTCGACCGACGGGCCATGGCATGCAGTTGCGCACGTGAGACCCGGAGGCAACGACTGACAAGGCTTATTCGCCATCCTCCGGCAACAAGGGCACGTGCGCTATCCACTTTTTTTGTCGGCCATATTCAACGGCTTCTTTCAGCAGCTCGTTTTCCATGGTTTTTTTGCCCAGCAGGCGCTGTAACTCTTTAATTTGCTTCATTGCAGATGCCAGCTCCGACGCGGGTACAACCTGTTCACCCGCGGCAACCGCAGTGAGACTGCCTTCCTGATATTGCTTACGCCACAGGAACAGCTGACTGGCAGCAACGCCATGCTGACGGGCGACCAGCGACACGGTCATTCCGGGCTCAAAGCTCTGCTGAACAATGGCGATTTTTTCCTGAACGCTGCGCCGTCTGCGCTTCTCTGGACCTAGAACATCAATCATTCGGACTCCAACGACTAGTCTAAAACTAGTATTAAGACTATCACTAATTTAAGTGATACCAACTGTCTGGAGGTTCATGGGGCCAGTCTAGACAGTTACCAGCTTGGTGGTTCTATCCGGATGAAGCGGATTAAGCGTCGTGCCGTTCGTGCTCATCTGCCAAGCGGTGTGCAGTATCATGGTAATACAAACACCGGTCAGCAACACGCTTAGCACTATATTCACGATGTCGAAGGTAAAACGCGGGATTGCAGTCAACACATCAGTGACGAAAAACAGCAATAAGATGAGTGGGGGCGGAAACCATACTCTCAATCGAGTCACGAAGTTACGCATTACACAGACCTATCTCTGAACTAAGCAGCCTGATGGCTGCAAAATGAAAATCCAGTCCTTGCCATTCCTATAGTGACCATGAATCTGACATTATATGCCTGATCTGAAAAGTTATTTTTTTCATAACTGTCCTTATAACGGTGCGGGGTCAGTCCACACCTCTGTTCAGGTGAACAAATTCAGCAGACCACTTCACTGTTAAACCTGTGGCGATTCAGGGTGCCATGTGTATGGCACCTCATCTCTTATTTACTTATTGACTCCGTTACCGCCTGCCAGGTTATAAAGCCACCACTCAGATTATATGTCCGGAAGCCGTGGGCCTGAAGAATACGGTATGCCACATGCCCGCGCAGGCCACTCTGGCACCCTATAAAAATCTCTTTATCTTTAGGCACTTTTTCAAGATTCTCCCGCAGGGAATCCAGTGGAATGGATAGCGCGTCAGGATATTCGCCAAATTGTTTCAGTTCGGCAGGAGAGCGAATATCAAGTAAACAATAACTGCCCGGTTCCCGTTGTAACACATCGCTGACATGACATATGGCCGTATCTCCTTTCATTACATTTGTCGCCACCATACCAGCCTGGTTAACGACGTCCCTTGCACTGTTAAAAGGTGGAGCATAAGTCAGCTCAAGATGTTCGAGATCGTTGACGGTAAGCCCCGCGCGCTGTGCGACAGACAGGACATCGATGCGTTTATCAACCCCTTTTTTCCCTGATGCCTGAGCCCCGAGAATTTTACCGGTATCGGGGCTGAACAGCAGTTTCAGACTGATCATCGTTGCCCCCGGGTAGTAACCGGCATGATCAGCGGCATGGACGTAAACCTTCTCGTATCGGGTGCCATGAACTTTCAGCTGCTTTTCATTCGCACCGACGCTGCCAATACTCAGCGAAAATACCTTACAAATGGATGTCCCCTGACTGCCATGGTAAAGGCTGTGACGATCTAGCATGTTATCAGCAGCAATGCGTCCCTGGCGGTTGGCGGGCCCTGCCAGAGGAAAATTAGCGGGTTCCTGAAAGACAAAGTCTGGGGTTTCAACGGCATCCCCCACGGCGTAGATGTCAGGGATACTGGTCTGCATACAGGCATTGACGCTTATGCCTCCCCGTTTACCCACTGCGAGCCCGGCTCCTGTGGCAAGGCTGTTCTCAGGTTTTACCCCGATGGCGAGAATAACCATGTCGGTCTGCAGAAACCCACCCTCAGACAGTGCAACGCGGAATCCCGTCTCTGTCCGCAGTACCTCGGTGAGCGCCGTTCTGAGACGCAGATCCACGCCATGACTCCGGATTTCCTGATGCAGGGCAGATGCCATTTCAGGATCAACCGGAGCCATAACCTGTTCCCCCATCTCCAGCAGGGTCACACTGATCCCCCGTTCGCTCAGAGCCTCCATCACTTCAAGTCCGATAAATCCCCCCCCGACAAGCGTGGTGTGAGCTACGTGATGTTGCTCAATCCACCCCAGGATAGTATCCATGTCAGTAAGATTTCGCAGCGTAAAGACACCCTCTTCCTGTAGCCCGGGCAAAGGAGGGACAACCGGAGCGGCGCCGGTACTGAGGAGCAGACGATCCCATTCTTCGCTATAGACCTCCCCTGAGGTCAGATTTTTAACCGTCACCGTTTTATTAACCGGATCCACTGACGTCACTTCATGACAGATACGGACGTCTATGTTAAAGCGGGATTTAAAATCCTCCGGGGTTTTCAGAATCAGTGACTGCCTTAAAGGAATTTTTCCGCCTATATGATAAGGTAATCCACAGTTGGCGAAAGAGACATCGCTTCCCCGTTCAAACACAACAATACTGACATCCTCTGATAACCGACGAGCTCTGGCTGCAGCGGATGCCCCGCCGGCAACACCACCAACAATCACTATTTTCATTACATCCTCTCTGTTCACCCGGGGCAAAAATGCCTGCCAGATATAATCGTTTCCCCGGGCCGGCAGGACGCTGCAGACCTGACGAACACGATGGCAAAATTACGATACCGTCAGTATACTAAATTATATTATATAAAAACACATAGTATGAGAAATCAGCAATGCTCATGAATGAAGACACAAAACGTCAGACAGATATGAAGAATGCGGCCCTGAGGGCAGCAGATGTCTTACGGGGACTGGCCAACAGCGACCGGTTGCTGTTGATGTGTCAGTTAAGCCTGGGGGAAGCGAATGTGGCCGGGCTGGAAGCGGCGGTCGGTATCACTCAGCCGACCCTGTCCCAGCAGCTGGGTGTAATGCGCCGCCTGAAGCTGGTCGAGACCCGACGGGCAGGTAAAATGGTATATTACCGTATTGAGGATAACCGTATCATGACGTTGTTAAATACCTTATATGATCTCTACTGCCCGCAGGCAGGCACCGGTAAAGGAAGCCATAACAACGAATAATATGATCCTGCTTTCCCCGTAAACCGTTTTATCCGTGCATCATTAACCCTGTTCAGGCTGTGAAATGCCAGACCGGAACCTGCGATACCTTAACGGGAAAACAACAGTGGTCCGGATATACCAGCCGATGATGCCCGTCACGGACTGTATTTCTCGTTCACGCATTCACTGATTAACCCACTGATTCAATGGTGTTTAATACTGTGACGGTCAGAAAAAACAGCCACAGGAACACGGATGATTCTGCACTGTCAGTAATAGCCTGTGGCTGACAAACCGTTTTTTCTGCTGCCACGGGGTGACATTATTCAAGCAGGCTACGCAACATCCAGGCAGTTTTCTCATGTAACTGGATACGTTGTGTAAGCAGATCTGCTGTGGCTTCATCATTCGCATTATTAACGAGCGGGAACAGGGAGCGTGCAGTTTTAACCACGGTCTCCTGGCCCTGGACAAGATTTTCAATCATGTTTTTTGCTGCCGGAATATCCTTATCTTCATTAACCGCTGTTAAACGTGAAAATTCATGATATGTGCCGGGCGCGAAGCATCCGAGCGAGCGTATACGTTCAGCGATATCATCAACGGCAGTGGCCAGCTCATTGTATTGATTTTCAAACATTAAATGTAAGCTGTTAAACATGGGGCCAGTTACATTCCAGTGATAGTAATGTGTTTTTATATACAGGGTATAGGTGTCAGCAAGAAGCCGGGACAGGCCGTCTGCAATCTCCACCCGGGATGATTCAGCAATACCAATATCAATGATTTGTTTACTCATAACTACCTCTTACACGGTTTCAGTGGAATATACGATATGCGATTATTCTTTCCGGTCTGAGCAAAACACGCCTCAAATTTTTATAATAACCAGGTACACCTGTCGTCTGTCACACTAGCGATGCGCCAGAGCAATATCCTGCGACGGAACAATGAATTTCGCCGTGGCACGTGCCACTGTCTGCTGTCCTTTTGTCAGCCATGCTTCAAGCAGGTAAATCCCCCTGCGTTGCCCAAGCAGTCTGGCACATACCATCAGTTTGTCTCCGGTACAAACGGGTGAAATGAATCTTACCGTCAGTTCAGCCGTCAGGGCTTGCACACCCTGCATGAACAAACAATGAGTCATTGCTGCATCCAGCAGGGTACTCGTCATTCCGCCATGTAAAAGACCCGTATACCCCTGATGCCTGTGATTGGCCGTGTAGTCCGCACATACAGAGCCATCCGGGTGCTCTGAAAACATTAAGTTCACCGTATCAGGGTTGTTGTCGCGGGAACTACAGACCATACAACAGGTATGGGCCTTTCTGGCATCAAGATAACAATTCATCTGTTTCTGCTCAGCGTCCGGTTGTACTGACGGGAGGCATCCGGAATTCAGTCAGCTGAGGGGCTCCCCCGGCATCATTACTGCCTCCTCCACACATTCCGGCTCCTGGTTTATACACAATACGGGTCTGATAAAAATCACCGCCCGTGATGAAATAAACTCATGAATGGCAACAGCGCCCGTTTCCGTGATGATGCTGACGCCCACCCTGGCACGCATTTTCTGCTGTGTTCCCGTCAGAGTGACAGCATTTTTTCCCTTTCGCCTCATGATGAAAGGACTGGCGTCCCTGCTCCGGCTTATTCAGTTCAGTCAGAACACGGGTATCCGGATCACACAGTTCAGTGAACAAACGACGACCACAGTCAGTCTGGTACACCGCGATCTGATGCCCCAGTAATTTACCCAGCATCCGTTCCCCGATGTTACGGACCACAACGCGGCTGACTTGCTGTTGAACCAGCAGGTCAACCAGCTTCCGTTTACCTGAACAATCTGCGCCCAGCGCGGGATTTTCTGTCCGGCTGAGCTCCACACCGCGCTCATCCACCAGGACAAGGTGACTCGCTTTGGTAAAATGATTTGCTACCCGGTCGTCATTCACTGGAATGGCTGTGATCATCTTGTGTAACTCCTTCCCTTTCAGAGTGCATTATTAAGGCCTTGCCCTGAGTGAGACAGTCCACAACCTTAAAACGGGCTGCTTTCAGGACATTGGCCAGTGTCTGCCTTGAAACCCCCATTGCAACAGCCGCTTCCTGCTGTTGCATGCCCAGTAAATCGACCAGCCGTAACGCTTCAAACTCATCTTCTTTTAAATGAACATGTTCAAGCTGGCTCATCGGTCGCGCATTGGGCTTAAAACAGGTATCCGCAGGGCGGCCACAGATGTTACGGGGAATTCTGGGTCTTGGCATGAAGGCTCCTTATTGGCATATGCTATATATACACTCATAAACTGGCATATGCAATATACTCTGCTCACCGGTGGAGAATTTTTTGCTTTACCCTGGAGTCTGTAAGTGGGCAGCAGGTCATGAGAGATGAAGAGAAAGAAAACAGATACTGTATGAGACTCAATTTAAAGTGCTGCCATAAGGGGGTCGTCTCAGAAAACGGAATCTATGGTCACTCCCGTTTTTGCAACACCGATTTTGACGACAAGTTGGCTTGCTTGAATCTATCCGGCGTCTGAATGGGATTTTATTCCCGCGCCTTGATGAGTTCCGCGCCTGATGAACCTCCAGAAAATATACGGCTTCAATGAGCCTTTCCGTTTTACAGGTTCCTCAACAGGCCGGTGGGCCGTTAGTATCATCAATATCAGTATTCGCAAAACCAGATCAGTAATTCTTTAAACCGGTGTATTTCTGCCGTTATGCTACATAAGTTTGCTGTCGTGCCGTTAGGGCCCAGGCTATTCTGGCCAGCTTGTTTGCCAGAGCACAAGTGACGACAAAGTTGCTTTTCCGGCACAGTAAATCCCTGACCCAATCGGCCAATTTGCCAGACTGGTGTTCCAGTTTTTGTATGAATACCCTGGCACATTGAACCAACAAAGTTCGGATCTTTTTATTACCTCGCTTACTAATTCCCAGCAATGTCGTCCTACCTCCCGTGCTGTACTGCCGAGGTACAAGCCCTGTTGCCGCCGCAAAGTCACGGCTGCTGGCGTACTGCTTCCCGTCGCCAATCTCAGTTGAAATAGTACTCGCTGTCAGTGTTCCGACGCAGGGAATGCTCAGCAAGCGCTGTCCAACCTCATCTTCGTCCAACTTTCGTTTCAACTGGGATTCCAAATCTTTAATCTGCTCAACAAGATAGTGATAATGCTGTTGTAATTTCAGCAATAACTGGCTGAGGTAAAGAGGCAAACTATTATCCTCAAGAATGGTACTCAGTCGGCTAATAACGGCAGCTCCTCGGGGAACGCTAATGCCAAATTCCAGCAGAAAAGCATGCATTTGATTGGTTGTTTTTACCTTATCCTGAACCAGGGATTCACGGACACGATGCAGAGCCCGCATTGCCTGCTGAGATTCCGTTCTGGGCTGCACAAAACGCATAGACGGACGCGATGCAGCTTCACAAATAGCTTCGGCGTCGACAAAGTCGTTTTTATTGCTTTTAACGAACGGGCGGACAAATTGTGGTGATATCAGCTTTGGGGAATGCCCCAACTCTTCCAACTTGCGTGCCATAAAGTGAGAACCGCCACAGGCTTCCATTGCGATGGTTGTAGCGGGGCATGTCGCCAAAAATTCGATCAACTTTGGCCGGGTAAATTTTTTACGGTAAACAGCCTTCCCGCGACGATCCTGGCAATGAATATGGAAAGAGTTTTTACCCAGATCGATACCAATGAGCGCAATGTTTTCCATGATAGTTCTCCGAATGAAAGCCTGTCCTCAGCATAGTACCGGGAAGGAGGGAGTGACCATCTCATTAAATAAAGCACGCTAAGCCGGTGGCAGCGGTCGCAATGGCCTGAACTTCCCCGCACCGACCTTGGCACTGCTGCGCCATAGGTAATCGCCGGTCAGGTTGATATGCTCCCACCCCAGCGGGGACAGATATTGCAGCAACGTGTCGTCCAGCGCCTCGCCCTTATTCAGCCCCGCATGGACGCGGCGGCGCAGCTCCACGCTTTGCAGCCAATCCAGAATGAACAGCGTGCGCTCGATGCGCCCATACATCCGCACCTTGTCGTTGATCGCCTTGCCGGAAGCCTGGAACTGCTGTTGATGCTTGTTCTTGGCCGCATTGAACAGCTTGCCGATGATACGGTCGTGAAGGTCGATGATTTCATCAGTGACGGTGGCCATGCCCTCGATGGCCAGTGCTACCAAGGTGGCGTAACGCCGCTGCGACTCGAACTTGGCCAGGTCGGCGGGCGTCATCTGGCCGCCTTCGCGGGCGATCTTGAGCAAGCGGTTTTGGTGTACCTGCCGTTCGATGCCAGCAGGTAGGTCAAGCGCCTGCCAGGCTTTGAGGCGTTCGATGTGTTCAAGCATGTGGCGCGAGTTTGGCTTGGCGGGCGATTGGCGCAGCCACGCTAGCCACGTCATTTTGCTACCATCCTTGCGCTTGAGCAGTTCGTCCAGGCACTGGCGATGGACAGGTATCAAGGAATCGGCCAATGCCGCATGGATGCTTCGGTTGGCACGGGTAATGGCCTCGGCGCTTGCGCGCTCGATGGCATTCATGGCGGGTAGGATGATGCTCTGCCGCCGCAGGTTTTCAATAAGGGTGCTGGCCAGCACAATGCCTTTGTCTGTTTGCAAGGCCATTTCGGTCAATGTATGCACGGCTTGCCGGTAATGACTCATGGTGAAGGGCTTGAATCCAAACACCGTTTGCAGCTCGACCAAGTGCTCCCGCCGTGTCTGCTCGTGCTGGCCGTAATGGTTCCAGCTTCCCACCGGCACCTTGAGTTGTGCGGCCACCATGCGCAGCAGGGGCAGAAATGGAGGATCATCGACGCCCAAGAAGATGCCAGGGAATCGCAAGTAGCAAAGCTGCACGGCGAAGCCCAATCGATTCGCGGCGCCGCGACGCTGACGGATCACCGACAGGTCGGTTTCGTTGAACGTGTAGTGCCGTATCAGTTCGTCTTTGGCATCTGGCAGTGTCAGCAGACTTTCGCGCTAGGTGGCGGACAGGATTGAGCGGCGTGGCATGGTCAGTCTTCCCGCAGGTACTGGTACAAGGTTTCGCGGCTGATGCCGAAGTCACGGGCCACCAAGGTTTTCTGGTCGCCTGCCGCAACTCGCCGTTTCAACTCGGCAATTTGTTCGCTGTTCAGCGATTTCTTTCGTCCCCGGTAGGCCCCGCGCTGCTTAGCCAGCACGATTCCCTCGCGCTGACGTTCGCGGATCAGAGCGCGCTCGAACTCAGCAAAGGCTCCCATGACCGACAGCATCAGATTGGCCATCGGTGAGTCCTCGCCGGTGAACGTTAGCCCTTCTTTAACGAACTCCATGCGCACGCCCCGTTGTGTCAGCCCTTGGACGATGCGGCGCAGGTCATCAAGGTTGCGTGCCAACCTGTCCATGCTATGCACCACCACGGTGTCGCCCTCGCGGACGAAGGCCAGCAGCCTTTCAAGTTCGGGACGTTGTGTGTCCTTGCCTGAAGCCTTATCGGTGAATACCTTGCCGACTTCTATTTGTTCCAGTTGTCGATCAGGATTCTGGTCGAAGCTGCTGACGCGAACGTAGCCGATACGTTGACCTTGCAAGATGCCTCCAAAGGTAAAAATGTCAGGATGAAATCTATTACCCTTGGCTGAATGTGTCAATAAATATAAATTAATACCCTACTCTGACGTTGTTTGTGCTCAACATCTGACATCAGGTTAGGGTATGCCTCAATCTGACGGCTGCGAACCGCCAGGGACAGGCGCTATGTCAGATTCTGTCGCGGCCTTGGCGCGTGCCTGGAAGCGTTCATAGCAATCCAGCCCGCAGAAATGTTCGACGTATTCCGCGCCTTCCGGGGTGAAGGCGGCATCGAGCGGAATTTCTTTGCAGCATACGCAGCAGGTGGTGCAACTGGCAGTGTTCGGGGCGTTTGCGTTCATGGTGGTACTCCTCCAGATTGGTTGCGAAGCTCAAAGCTGCCCACTCTCGGCTGGCTGGGAAGCGGTCATGATCTTCCCTTGAAGGCCCGCAGCAGCCGCGTCACAGACAGGACAAACAAGCCGGTCAGCGTGAGGGCTGCAATACCCCAGTGCTCCCCGATGAACGCGCCGGCCGTCGTGCCGGCTAGCACAATGGCGAGAATCGGCAAATGGCAGGGACAGGTGAGCACGGCCAGCGCGCCCCACAAGTAGCCGGTGATCGGTTTGTGCGTCTCAGACGGCAAGTGCTCTGGGCTGTTCATGGCAGACTCTCCGCGTGCTGTGCCGGTTCGGTTGGCATGGCGGCCAGTTGCATTTCGAGGCTGGCCAGGGCCTCGCGCCGACGCTCGACGAGTTGCCGCAACACGGCAAGCTGCGCAGACGCACCGTCACCGTCCGCAGCATCCAGCGCCCGGCACAGCCGCGCCAGTGCGTCCAGGCCGATACCCGCTTCGAAGGCAGCCCGTACAAAGCGCAGCCGTTGCAACGCGGTGTCATCGAACAAGCCGTAGCCGCCCGTGGTGCACGCGACCGGCCGTAGCAATCCGCGCAGCAGGTAGTCGCGCACGATATGCACGCTCACCCCGGCATCAAGGGCCAGCCGGGACACTGTGTAGGCGCTCATTGAACACCTCCTTTTCCTCATCCGGCGCAGCACGAAAGCTGCTTCACGTCCTTGCTGAAGGTCTGCGCCGCGAGCTTCAGCCCTTCGACCATGGTCAGGTAGGGGAACAATTGGTCGGCCAGTTCCTGCACGGTCATACGGTTGCGAATGGCGAGCACCGCCGTCTGGATCAGTTCACCCGCTTCCGGGGCCACCGCTTGCACGCCGATGAGCCGTCCGCTACCTTCCTCGATGACCAGCTTGATGAAGCCGCGTGTGTCGAAGTTGGCAAGCGCACGCGGCACGTTGTCCAAGGTCAAGGTGCGACTGTCGGTCTCGATCCCGTCGTGATGTGCTTCCGCCTCGCTGTAGCCCACGGTGGCGACCTGCGGGTCGGTGAACACCACGGCCGGCATTGCGGTCAGGTCCAGGGCCGCATCGCCGCCAGTCATGTTGATCGCAGCACGGGTGCCGGCCGCTGCCGCCACATAGACGAACTGAGGCTGGTCGGTGCAGTCGCCAGCCGCATAAATGTGTGGCGTACTGGTGCGCATGCCCTTGTCGATGACGATGGCCCCCTGCGCATTGGCAGCGACTCCCGCCGCTTCCAATGCCAGGCTGCGCGTGTTCGGTGCCCTGCCAGTGGCGACCAGCAGCTGGTCGGCGCGTATTTCACCGTACCCGGTGGTCAGCACGAATTCGCCGTCCACATGCGCGACCTGGCTGGCTTGCGTGTGTTCCAATACCTTGATCCCTTCGGCACGGAACGCGGCTGTAACGGCCTCGCCGATGGCCGGGTCTTCGCGGAAGAACAGCGTGTTGCGTGCCAGGATCGTCACTTTGCTGCCCAGCCGGGCAAAGGCTTGCGCCAGTTCCAGCGCCACCACAGACGAGCCGATCACGGCCAGGCGCTCGGGAATGGTGTCGCTGACCAGGGCCTCGGTGGAAGTCCAGTAGGGTGACTCTTTCAGGCCCGGAATCGGCGGCACGGCCGGGCTGGCACCCGTGGCGACCAGGCAGCGGTCGAACGCCACCACACGCTCGCCGCCATCGTTTAAACGGACGGCAAGGCTCTGGTCGTCCTTGAAACGCGCTTCACCATGCAGCACGGTGATGGCCGGGTTGCTGTCCAGGATGCCTTCGTACTTGGCGTGGCGCAGCTCATCGACGCGCGCCTGCTGCTGGGCCAGTAGTTTGCTGCGATCAATCGCAGGCACAGTCGCCGCGATGCCACTGTCGAATGGGCTTTCACGGCGCAAATGGGCGATATGGGCAGCGCGGATCATGATCTTGGACGGCACGCAGCCGACATTGACGCAAGTACCGCCGATGGTGCCGCGCTCGATCAGCGTGACGTTCGCACCTTGCTCGACGGCCTTCAGCGCCGCCGCCATCGCGGCTCCGCCGCTGCCAATAACGGCGACGTGCAGTCCGTCCCCATCACCACCAGCCTTGTCGCCACCGCCCAGCCATCCCAGCGCCTTGCCAAGCAGTCTGCCCCGCGCTGAAGTGGATGGGGCATCGGCGGGTGTGGCCTTGTAGCCGAGGCCGGCCACAGCGGCGGTCAGCGCCTCTGGCGAGGTGCCGGGATCGGTGGCGAGTTGCGCGGAGCCTTTCGGGTAGGACACGAGCGCCGACAGCACGCCCGGCACTTTCTCCAGGGCGTCCTTGACATGTGTCGCGCACGAGTCGCAGGTCATTCCGGTGATATTCAAATACATTGCATCGTTCCTTTTCGTTTCGGCAACTGCCAATGCAGTTAGCCGTGTTTGGGTGGTAGTTCGCAGCGGCGGTTGGCCGGTGAGAGCAGATCCCAGATCGACACCCCGATCATCAAGGCCAGAACGACATAGAGGAGGTTCGCCGTCCACCAATTGCCAAAAAACAAGAGCATGGCCGCCAGCACGATGGCTGGGCCGACCATCCCGAGCAGGCTGCGGTACCATTGCCGATGACTCAGCCAGCCCAGTGCATTCGCCAGCAAAGCCACGACTGCGAACAGCGGCAGCAGCTTGGAGATAAACAACCCTTCGTATTCCTGTAGAAAGCCAAGGCCGATGGCCGCGCCCAGGCTGGCGATAGCCGGGAAACAGGCAGCGCATCCCATCGCGGAAACAACGCTGCCAAGCGCGCCAGCCTTGTCGGCAATGCGTGTAATCAGTCCCATGATCGCCCCAGGTTCGGGTTCAGTGGCTCACTGCTTGACGCTGGACGGATAGCCCGCGTCTCCGGTTGCCTTGGTCAGCTTCTGCACGCTGGTCTTGGCATCATCGAACGTGACAACCGCTTCGCGTGTCTCGAAGGTCACGTCAATTTTGCTGACGCCTTCGACCTTGGAAATCGCCTTCTTGACGGTGATCGGGCAGGTGGAGCAGGTCATGCCCGGTACGGACAGCGTGACGGTCTGGGTGGCGGCCCACACGGGGGCAACAACGGCAGCGAGGGCGAGGGCGGCAAACAGTTTTTTCATGATGAACTCCTGTGATTAATAGAAAAATGGCATGACGTAGGGAAATCCGAGCGCGACCAGGACCAGCGCGGCCACGATCCAGAAAATGAGCTTGTAAGTAGCTCGCACTTGGGGAATCGCGCAGACCTCACCCGGTTTGCAGGCTTGCGCCGGGCGGTAGATGCGCCGCCAGGCGAAAAACAGCGCGACCAGCGCTGCGCCGATGAAGATCGGGCGATAGGGTTCCAGCACCGTCAGGTTGCCGATCCATGCCCCGCTGAACCCCAAGGCGATCAAAACCAGCGGCCCCAGGCAGCAGGCCGACGCAAGAATGGCGGCCAGCCCACCGGCGAAGAGCGCGCCGCGCCCGTTTTGTGGTTCAGACTTTTGTGGTTCAGACATACGCTTGTCCTTTCAAATTTGGTTTGGATAGCTTAAGCTTACTTCCGTAGTTATGTACGGAGTCAAGCGATATGCAAATTAATTTTGAGAATCTGACCATTGGCGTTTTTGCCAAGGCGGCCGGGGTCAATGTGGAGACCATCCGGTTCTACCAGCGCAAGGGCCTGCTGCCGGAGCCAGACAAGCCCTATGGCAGCATTCGCCGCTATGGCGAGGCGGATGTAACACGAGTGCGGTTCGTGAAATCGGCCCAGCGGCTGGGCTTTAGCCTGGACGAAATCGCCGAGCTACTGCGGCTGGAGGATGGCACCCATTGCGAGGAAGCCAGCGGCCTGGCCGAGCACAAGCTCAAGGATGTGCGCGAGAAGATGGCCGACTTGGCACGCATGGAGGCCGTGCTGTCTGAACTGGTGTGCGCCTGCCATGCGCGGAAAGGGAACGTTTCCTGCCCGCTGATTGCGTCACTGCAAGACGGAACGAAGCTCGCTGCATCGGCGCGGGGGAGTCACGGGGTGACTACGCCTTAGCGTGCTTTATTTTCCGAATTCTGAGACGACCCCTGAAATGTCCAGGATGAGAACTAAGCGTGTAGCATAGTTGCTACACAAATGTCACTGTGATATGTTGTATAGCAAACTCACTACACGGGTAGTATGTATGGCACTGTCACAGATCAGCGTTCGCATTGATGACGAACTCAAACAACGCACGGATGAAACAATGAAACTGCTGGGAACCAACCCCACACAGGCCATTACTTTGCTCTATCAGTATATTGCTGAAAACGGAAAACTCCCCTTTACGGTCAGCTCCCGTCTTTTTAGCTCAGAGGAATACACCCGGAGGTTAATCACCACTGCCCGATCTGTGTTCGAATACTGGCGTTTGCTTACTGAAACATCGTCAACCCCCAGAGCGAAAAATGGAATGGCGTACTCAATGACGATGGCAGGACATATTTCAAAGCTGCATAACGATCTGATATATGACTGCGGCACACTGAGCGGTGAGGAGGTCGCGTCATTGATGGATGTTATGGAGGCCATTCTCTCTACTCCTCCATCGTTTTATAACGGGGAAGCGGGAGGCCAGGAATTGCAGGATAAATTACACGCCGCCGACCAGACAATTCTGGCGATTCAGAAAAATCATGGTCTGGAAGCTCAGCGTCGGGAAGATTTTGACTTTCTCAAATGAAATCACGGACCGATTTTATGCTTGAGGTTGCCTGCAGGGTAGCAAAGGACTTTCAGCTTGATCAATGCCTGTTCCTCCTCGATGACAATCAGTTTGAGGCGTTTATTGAGGAGCTTGACGCCCCAATAACGCCGGAACGCAAGGTACGAATAGATAACCTGCTGAACCGCACATCACCATGGGAATGAGAGCGCCTGAATCCATGAGGGCTGAACATAACTCTGAATGATTTCTTTGACCTGGTACCCTGGTTAACGACGGCATACCGGAGGGAGCGGACATCCGGCATCCAGGTTATGAGTCGAGACTCTTTTCAACTGGAATGTTAAGTCACTTTTTATGGTTCGGTTTTCTTCCCTGAATGGACTACTCAGGACGGTTCTTAAACTGATGGACCTTAATAAAGTCCTCGATCTTCATTTCAGCCAGTGTCTCAACCGCCTCGCTTCGGGATGTGCCGGTGAGTTTCGCTAGTCTGTCGATTTTCCGAAGTATCCGACGTCGAATGGATAATGAGACCGTCGTTTTCAGGTCTTTATCCAGCAACACTTTTGTCGAAATACCCTGAGACCGTAGTTCAGCATGTTGAGAGAGTGCTTCATTCATCCGGCGTAATGTTTTTTTATCAAGTTGTCCGAAAGACACAAGCTGATAAGAATGACCAGCCTTACTGTATTTGATATCCGCAGCATAAGATTCGCGAAGTTCCTTTAGCGCCCGGCTAAGGGTGGGTTCGGAACAACCCAGTGTTCCGATGATTTTTTCCGCAGAAACGGGTTTTCCCGTACCCAGTAAATTTGCCAGAGTATAAATTCGTTCCTGTCGGGAATTGAGTTGCATAGTCAACTGGAGCCTGCATTTAACGTAATAGGATCAATGGGCTGAAACAGGAAAGTGGTACTCATTTTCCGGATAAGTGGCTGAACACTCAGTACCGCAATAGGATCCACATCTTCAAGGTTCGTGTAATTTATTTTTTCCATATGATGGCGGTCTATCCTGCAGGAAAGAATGTATTCATTCTCAAGGTACCCCGTATGTTTGCTGACCCTCTGAGTAAAGCCGGAAAGCACGACAAACTCAAACGGAAGGGTCTGAAATGCGATAGCAGCTAAACGCATCAGGATGCCGTGGACGTGTCTCGCATAATTTCCCCGGACCGCTTTTTGTGTCATCGCTTTCTCCGTAATATCCGTACCCCGGGCGTTGACGGCATACACCTTATCAGGCATATCCTCAATTTCAGGTAAATCAACATCGATCCAGATAGTGGATTCGTCAGGTCGAACCTCAAAGGTCACCAGGGTTTCTCGCGGCCATTCCGTCTGCGCGAACACCTCTGCGAGACAGTTTTCAAAGAATCGGGCGTCAGTACGGAATTGTGCGCGGGTACCGGCCACCGAAAGTGCTGATTTCTTCTTATGCTCCTGGGCCTGGAATTGCCATTCTGCATACTGTTCAGCCCAGGCCACACGTTGTGTCTCATACCGGTGCTGAAGAAGCGTGTTTTCTCGATCAATATCTGCGACTTCCTGTTGCCACCGACTATGGTTAGCATTCTGTCGCTCAATCCGGGCGGATTCGGTTTCAAACAGTCCACCCAGAAAACCTCGCCCGGAATGTTCATCAGGAGCGTGCGGGAGGGGGGAATACTCAGGTTTTGACGGACGTACGGGCGCGGGCAGGTCGAATTCCCCCTGATGGAGCTGAAGATAATGCGCTTCGAGCGATGCCCAGGTGTTTCCGTCAGCCGGAGACGGGGAGAGTTCATGAATATTCGTGATGGCATTCAGGACAGACATCAGTCTTTCAGCTTCCTGCTCAAGATCTTCCCTCACCCCCGGAACTGTCTGCGTACTGTTGTCCTGACGCCCCCGTGCAGTCTGGTCTATTCGTGTACGGTAACTCAGCCCGGTACCGGGAAGTCCCAGATTGGCATAAGTGCCACGTTTTCCAACAGAAAGAGACGCCCCGCGCGGGCCGATGCTCAGACTGGGCGTGCCGTTACTCAGGTTTATCCTGACGCCGGGAATGATACTGATCGACTTCCTGAATCTGAATCCCATGTACTGCCCCTTATTGCTGTTGAGAGAACGGGAGCAGCCTGATCCCGTCTGTGTTCTGTCCGGTCGTCAGTCCGTAAACCTGGCCCCGGGCCAGGATGCCTTGAGCCCACCGCCGGTGGGTCGCCGGTTCACACATCGCACCCTGTGATTTAAAGACCGCCTGCGTGGAGTTCAGAATTCGCAGTGCGTCAGAATGTTCGCCTGGAGAAACCTTCAGTGCCCCCTCAATGATACTGATCTGGTCCGGATGAATTGCTGTTTTCCCCACCAGCCCGTGAGCAATATCCATCGCCAGCTCACGCGCCATAATCCCGTGGTCATCAATGTGTTCGCACACGGGGGCCGTCAGCGCAAAATCACGCGGGGCAAATACCGAAACCAGCATTTTAATGACATATCCCATCGGCGTGTCATAAAGAGTCAAAGACCGTGGACGTCGCAGAGAGACCACGTTCATCAAATCGTTCCCCCCGATACGCAGTGCAATAATACGTTCCCGACAGGCGTGGTTCGACAGCTCAGAGGCCAGATCCTGCATTTTCAGCACGTCATAGACATCTTCGGTTTCAAGTGTCGGCATCATGCTCAACCCGGTATCGGCCATAATGTCCCACCACACCGGCAGCGTGGAGCGGGTAAACTTTGGCAGGACAAAACCATCGACCGCACTAAGATCCACATTCGTTGTCAGCCAGCGCCCCATGTCCGGATGACGGGGGCGAATAAAGACCAACGGCCATTCGTCGTTTCCGTGGCGAAATTTAGCTTCATTCAGCTGTTGCAAAAACAGTGAGAGATTCTGAAGAGCAAAAGGAACATCATGTTCGCTGACGGCATCTTCCAGGCACACCACCAGAGACCGCAGACCGGGTATTTTCCCGTCCAGCACCACTTCAACAAGATCCTTTCGGGTTGCAGGCATGTACAGCGTTGCGCCCAGTTCCCATGGGGTGAATTGTTTTTTCATCAGCGTACCTTTTTGATGATGGTAACTGCACGATACTGGCCGAGAGCATCCCCGGCTTCCGTCACCGCGATGCCTTTCTCTTTTGCCAGACCGACCAGAAGCGCGACATCCGGGTCATCCATCTGCCGGACAAACACATGATCTGGCACACGACGCAGAACCGCCCGGGTCGCTTCAGCGATGCCCGGTTTGATCCTGTTAATACTGTCCACCTCATACTGTTCAGCCAGCCCTCCGATGACGTCCCGGCTCAGCTGCCAGCGCGCTGCATTGTTCCCGACGTCCCAGCCGGTAGGTGGCAGGTCTTGTCCGTCAAATTGTTCCCGGAAATTTGCTACCGTGTCCACCAGCAGCTGACTGCATTCAAAAGACTGAAGGTGGTCGCATACCACGCACCCGTGCAGGCCTTCTTCGGCCCAGACAGAACGTGAAATCAGACCTGATACAGGAGCACCCATGATACCGAATGGGATCAACCAGTCATCGTCACTGGCGGCAAGCCAGGCACATCCGCAGGGATCTGCCAGCACAACCAGACGAGGTTGTGCCGGGTAGCCGGGGCGGTCCTTCAGCGTGCGTGACAATTCGCCGGTAATGGCTCCTTTTCCCGTCCAGCCGTCGACAAACACAATGCCCTTTGTGCCATGACGTGATTCGATGTAGTCGAGCGCCGCAGCGTCAATACCCCGATCGCGGATAATGCTGATACCGTAATGGTAAGACCGTTTTCCCATTGCCCGTAGCGCCTGATGGAGCATCACACCAAGAGGGACACCGGCTCTGACCAGACTGACCAGAACCACGGGGTCATCACCGGCGCGTAAGGCCAGTTCACGGCTAAGCTGAGAGACCTCCCGCGCCAGCCGTGCTGCCCCCGCGTCCAGCGCACGGGTGAAAAGATCCAGATGCCAGCGGGTTGGCTCAGGCTCCTGACTCAGCATGTCGGAGTAATGCATTTTCCCTGACTGAATCAGTTCTTCCTTCAGGTCAACCGGCGTCATCTCCATAGCAATGGGTTTCAGCAAAAACTGAACATCGTCCGGTTGATACGAACCAGAAAACGAAGTGATGTGAGACATGTTATTGCTCTCCAAAAATATGCTGTGAAATAGCCTCAGCAAACTGGCTCTGGCGTGGGAGACCAAACCAGCTGCACAGTTTCATGAACCGATGGTCACTCAGGCTGTCACCCAGCCCTATCACCGGGAAAACCCCGCGCTCCTGACGGAGTTTTTCCAGCAACCAGGAAACGGCCAGTCCTTTTTCTACCGGGCAGGGTAACCAGGCAATGTTGTTGCTGTTGCGGTGGATGTAAAACCCTTCGGTCGAAAAGACGCGCTCGATCTCATCCCCGATAGCGTTCAGTTCATCAAGCTTCGTGCTGTCGCAGTGCTTCATGACCAGATACACCGGCGTACCATCATATTCGTAGTTGAGCCGTGCCCAGGCATTGATGCCCCGTGCTTCCATGAGTTCGGTAATGATATGTTGCATTGACGTTAAGCGGTCGGCGTAGGAGGACAGGCTCTCCAGCATATGGGCTTTCCAGTCGCGGTCTGGCGTACCATCAGGACGAAGGATCACCGCACCATGAGTGGTTACGGCCCAGGAACGGAAGGGGATCTGCACCCGGCTGATTTCTTCCGTTCCTCTGGCCGTCACCGGAATGAGATCCGCATGCTCCAGCAACCAGTCCACCAGCATGGCCTGCTCTTCGGTCATAAAGCTGCGAGGTGTGAGACTGCGATCCAGTGCGCCGGTCCGGAAGGGTTCAAGGGCAAGTTCATCCACCATTTTTCGGCGGGTCTGGAACAGGGTGTCATCGAGGTCGCTGAATACGACGGGCTTATTCATAGGTAATCACCTCTACGGCAGGAGCGACGGCGGAAAGCGCCTCAAGCAGGCGGGGGTCCACGCTCGACGCCGGAGTTTCTGTGCAAAGCAGGATGCGGTCAAACCGCTGGTGGGCGACGTTATAGACAAAATTCGGGATACCCAGGCCGTAATTATCGCTGAAAGCAATGGCGGACTGGATTGCAAAGCCGGTTGAAATCGGTGATCGGGTGGTGGAACTGTAAAGGACCTGAGCGCCCGCCGATCCCAGACGTTCAGCCAGCAGGAACGGTTCCCAGACGAATTCGCCGGTGCCCAGCACCAGAATATTTTCCCCGTGCGAAACCTTAACCTTAAGGCCCAGGTCACTGGCCGGTATCTGCATCCCGAGTCGCCCCCAGGATTGTTTGCCGGTGATCGGGACGTTCCCCCTGGAGGTCACATTAACCGGGGGCATGACGGGCAGCGGGGCATCCGGTTCGGGTGTCCAGCGCCAGTTGCCTGAGATGAGCGATACAGCGTGAACGGGCAGGGGGCTGTTCTGACTGAGGGCCTCTCCGCTCCAGTCAGTCAGCGTGACAGCAATAACCCGTCGTACCTTCCGGAGTGCACCCGATGCACGTAATGAGGCCAGAAGATTGAGAAACGTTTTCCCCGTCGTGGCTTCATCATCCACCAGCACCAGCGTCTGAGCTTCTGCCACTGTGCGCCGCATATCCGGTGTGGAGGGACAGTAGATCAGGTGGTCAGTGGCATGGCTGTGCTCTTCTTTAAACTCGCACAGCAGTTCGCCATCGACCGGATGGCGGGTTGATGTCAGATAGACACAATCAGGGTGATGCTTACGCACCTCATCAAACACTCCCGCCCCAAGGCCAACAGCCGTCTCGGCCATCCCGATAAAGACCACCGGCCCGTCCAGTGTCCCAAGGAACTGCTCCGCCAGCTGTGTGTAAACGTTGCGCATGACCTGAGGCGAGACAGGAATATGGCGACCCAGCACTTTACTGACAAACAGAAATGCGCGTTTAGGATTCCGCCGTTCGGCGATATCAAAGAGATCAGTAAGAGGATAATCGGTCACCTCGCTGCTTACCTCAATCCGCCCACAAGATAATGTCTTTTGATAAACGGAACATCCATCCATTACTGACATATTTATCTCCATTAATCGATTCTGTTGGTCAATAATGCCGGGTAGCGAATGACGTCGGTGACAGAGCGGACGACTGCAGGCGAAAAATCAGTTTTCGCTGACTGCCTGACCTGATCCTCATCCATCAACCCCAGTGTATGGAAGGCATACAGACCCGGCAGATTCACGCCACTGTGCTGCGTATACCCAATGCCCCCTGACGGGCGCATGTTTATTTCAAGCAGCAGGGGATTGCCTTCAACGTTATGCCGGGTCTGGACGTTGACCATTCCGTCGGCGTTCATTAAGCGGGCGCAGGCGATGGCGAGTTCAATCGCTTCCCCTTCATTCTCCAGATGCTGGAGCACCCCCTCCTTACGCCGCCCGACGGCGGCCAGGACAGTCCCTTGACTTACCACCATATCTACGGAGTATTCAGGCCCCGGTAAATAAGGCATCAGAACCTGAGGTGTAAAGGTCTCCATTTGGGCATGTGCGGCCAGATACTGTGACGGACGGATAACCCGGCTGTCGGGGTTATTCAGAAACGCGACCGGTGAAATCTCGTCATCAAAACGCCAGAATCCCATGCCATAAATACCGGTTACGGGCTTAATACAGAGACGATCAGAAGGATACGGGGAGTGGCTGAGCAAATGACTCAGTTCATCGGGAGAGTTGACCCGCACAGACGGCACAACCGGGAGTCCATTTTTTGTCATGTACTCCGAGAAAGTAACTTTTTCGTCAGCGAGCTCGAACCATTCAGTTCCGGTCGCGCCTGTTGTCAGACTCACGGACGGGGATTGAATGGCATCTCGCTGACTTTCAAACCATTTACAGTTTCGCCCGGTATGAATCGCATTAATGCCATGGTTCATCGTGACGGAGTGAATGAAAGAAAGACGGTCATCTTCATTTTTAGGTTCGATTAATGAGAGATCTGAAACAGAGAGAATTTCATTTCGTTCATTCCGGTGAGAAGATAAAACCAGAATATCTTTATTGTGTTTATCTGCAAAAGATTTCACACCGAGAATAATGTCTCGCTGGGAGGACAAACCTTCCATAAACCAAATTTTGTTTTTCATCTTTTATTATTTTTGCCTGAAGAGAGGAAAAAGTTTTACTGATACATGAGTCTAAGAATACCTCCGAACCATGTCAATCATAATATGATAAACTCTGGCTGTTTATGATTTTGAGAACAACTATATATTTTTGAATACTATCAATTGGTTACGCTAATTTAATTCGTTAGTCCGGAATGTAATTAAAAGTAAATTATGAAAACCTACCCGTTTTTGTCTTGCAGGTGAACTTTGTCATGATATGATTTTGATGGTGCCTGCTTTACTACTAATTTCACAATGTCTCAGTCAATACCTTTTAAGGAATGAATATGGTTTCTTTAAGTAAAAACCAGACGGTATCACTCAGCAAACAATCATCCGCACTCAGCCAACTTAAGTTCGGTCTGGGATGGGATCCGGTAAAGAAAAAAGGATTATTTGGCAACATTTTTGGCGGCAATGACTCTATCGATCTGGACGCGGGTTGCGTTCTGTTGGACAGTGCCGGTAATAAAATTGACACAATATGGTTTCGTAAACTGAAATCGACCTGTGGCTCCGTGGTACATACCGGCGATAACCTGACGGGTGAGGGAGACGGTGACGATGAGGTCATCAATGTCTATCTCGGCCAATTGCCTGCAAAGGTTGAATATCTGGCTTTCACCGTTAACAGTTTCCGTGGGCAGTCTTTTAATGATGTTGATAACGCTTTCTGCCGTGTTGTTGATCAGACCAACAAAGAACTGGCCCGATACAAACTGACCGAGCAGGGAGCGCATACTGGCATTATTATTGCCTCACTCCGCCGTAATAACGGCAACTGGGACTTTACCGCCCACGGGAAAGCCAGCAGTGGACGCACGATCGATGATATGTACCCTGACATCATTAACACAGTGGTCAGCGCATGAACCTGACGCCAGGGGGAAATGCCCCCGTTCCCGCTCAGGAACTCCGCGTGCGGATCCTTTCAGGTGGCCCCGTTGATGCCTCCGCGTTCCGTCTGTTTGCTGCCGGAAAAGTGCAGGGAGACGCGGATATGGTCTTCTACGGACAGCCTCGTAACGACGACAGCACTGTCAGTTATCATCCTGAGGGAAATAACAGCTCTTTTATCGTTGACCTGAGCCGCCTCAAATCTGAGGTACAGAAAGTCGCTTTTACGGTGACCTGTGACGGCAGCCATACCGTCTCGACCCTGAATAATCTTTCTATCCTGGTTGAAAGTGGTGCTTCTCAACTGATCTGCGGGCAGGTTGAACTGACTGGACGGCAGGAGGCCGCACTTATCCTCGGCGAATTCTATCGGCGAAATGCTGAATGGAAATTCCGGTTTATTGCCCAGGGGTTTAATGGTGGTCTCAAACCACTGGCTGAACACTTTGGTGTGAACGTCTCTGATGATGCCGCACCAGCCTCTCCGCCGCCAGTCGCACCGCCTCCGGCTCCTGCACCAAATAAGGTGAGCCTAAGCAAGGTCTCGTTGACCAAAGAGAAACCGGCTATCAGCCTTGCCAAGAAGGACAACTTTGGCGAGATCCGCATCAACCTTAACTGGCATCGTGGCTCCGGCTCCGGTGGCTTACTCGGAGGGATGTTTGGCTCAAGCAAAGCGATTGACCTTGATTTGGGCGCGTTCGTCAAACTTCAGGATGGTCACAAGTCCGTGATCCAGGCACTCGGCAATGCCTTTGGCAACTATCATAACGAGCCCTATGTTCAGCTTCAGGGCGATGATCGTACCGGGGAGGCCATGGATGGCGAATGGCTGCATATTAACGGACGGGAGTGGAAGCAAATCAATCAGGTTCTGATTTATGCCTTCATCTACCAGGGCGTACCCAGTTGGGATAAAACTGACGGTGTGGTGACGCTCCATATACCGGACCAGCCCCCCATTGAAACCCGTCTGACCGAGGGAGATAACAAACGTACTCTGTGCGCAATTGCCCGTCTGGTGAATGACAACGGGTCAATTCGCGTAGAACGGATTAACCAGTTCTTCAGAGGCCAGGAGGAGATGGACAAGGCCTTTGGCTGGGGGTTTCGCTGGTCTAAAGGTTCTAAATAACCAAATTGATGAGGAACGGAAAATGAGTTTTTTCGACAAAGTTAAAGGGGCACTGACCTCAGGCCGTGATGAGCTGACCCGCCAGGTTGGCCGTTACAAAAACAAGAAATTTATGCAGGGTACAGTCGCGGTATGCGCACGTATCGCGGTTTCCAGTGACGGCGTCAGCGCTGAAGAAAAGCAGAAAATGATTGGCTTTCTGCGGGCATCAGAAGAACTGAAAGTTTTTGAAACGACTGAGGTTATCGAATTCTTCAACAAACTGGTGACCAGCTTCGACTTTGATCTCGAAATTGGTAAAGGCGAGACGATGAAATACATCCTCGCGCTGAAAGACCAGCCTGAAGCGGCTCAGCTGGCAGTCCGTGTCGGTATTGCTGTTGCAAAAAGCGACGGTAATTTTGACGAGGATGAGAAAAACGCCGTTCGTGAAATTGCCCGTTCATTGGGCTTCGACCCGACTGAATTCGGCCTCTGATAAACATCCGCTAAGGGTACGCTATGGTTTCCACACACATCGGTTTTCCGACTGAAACAGTGATTGTTTTTATCGCGCTGTCGGTCGGCGCCATCTTTATTGACCTGTTCATGCATCGCCATGACAAGCCAATTTCCCTTAAGAGTGCGGCCTTATGGTCCGTTTTCTGGGTTATCGTTGCGATGGCATTTGCCGGTTTCCTCTATATCCATCACGGTGCAGAAGTTGCCAGCCTGTTTGTCACGGGTTATGCGCTTGAAAAGGTCCTGTCCGTTGATAACCTCTTCGTCATGATGGCCATCTTCTCGTGGTTCTCAGTGCCAGACCGTTATCGCCACCGTGTACTGTACTGGGGGATCGTTGGGGCCATCGTCTTCAGGGGGATCTTTGTTGCGATTGGTACCGGTCTGCTCAGCCTTGGCCCTTATGTCGAACTGGTTTTTGCCGTGGTCGTTGCCTGGACTGCTGTCATGATGCTGAAAAGCGGTGATGATGGCGATGAAATTGAGGACTACTCCCAGCACCTCGCCTATCGCCTGGTCAAACGGTTCTTCCCTATCTGGCCGAAACTGTCCGGACATGCGTTCCTGTTAACCCAGAAAGAAGTTGATGCCGAGCTGGCGAAACCCGAAAACAACGATGTGAGCATTGGACGGGTAAAAAAAGCCGCCCTGTATGCGACGCCTCTTATGCTGTGTGTCGCGGTCGTTGAACTCTCTGACGTCATGTTTGCCTTCGACTCCGTTCCGGCAATCATTGCGGTCAGCCGTGAGCCACTGATTGTCTACAGCGCAATGATGTTTGCTATCCTTGGTCTCCGTACCCTCTATTTTGTGCTGGAAGCTCTGAAGCAGTATCTGTCTCAGCTGGAAAAGGCGGTTATCGTCCTGCTGTTCTTTATTGCGTTTAAGCTTGGCCTGAATGCCTCCGACCATATCTGGCACCATGGCTACAGCCTGTCCGCAACCACCAGCCTGTATGTCGTATTAGGCGTGCTGGCGCTCGGTATTCTTGCCAGCGTTATCTTCCCTGAAAAACCGGAAGCGGAAAATAAAGAAAGCTGATCTCCGGCTGTTTAATAATAAGTATGTGATTAACGAAAGAGGATAAATTGATGAGTGTTTCACTATCTAAAGGCGGCAACGTTTCACTGAGCAAAGCAGCCCCGACAATGAAAAATGTTCTCGTCGGTCTTGGCTGGGATGCCCGCTCTACCGATGGTCAGGACTTTGACCTCGATGCTTCGGCATTCCTGCTGGCCGCAAATGGCAAGGTTCGTGGCGACGCCGATTTTATTTTCTACAACAACCTGAAATCTTCCGACGGTTCAGTCACCCATACCGGCGACAACCGTACCGGTCAAGGTGATGGCGATGATGAATCCCTGAAAATCAAACTGGATGCGATCCCTGCTGATGTGGACAAAATCATTTTCGTCGTGACCATTCACGATGCCCAGGCCCGTCGCCAGAGTTTCGGTCAGGTATCTGGTGCATTCATCCGTCTGGTAAATGATGACAATCAGACAGAAGTCGCCCGCTATGATCTGACTGAAGATGCCTCCACCGAAACCGCGATGCTGTTCGGTGAACTGTATCGCCACAATACGGAATGGAAGTTCCGTGCAGTCGGCCAGGGCTATGCCGGTGGTCTGGGTTCCGTTTGTGCGCAGTACGGCATCAACGCATCCTGATAATAAAGTTACTTTTCTCACTATTTTCACGCGGGGTTGGTCATCCGGCCCCGACGTCAACGATAAGCAGGAGCGATAAAATGGCAGTTTCTCTCGTAAAAGGCGGTAATGTTTCTCTGACCAAAGAAGCCCCTTCCATGAATGTGGCACTGGTTGGTCTGGGCTGGGATGCGCGTGTTACCGATGGTCAGGCATTTGACCTCGATGCCTCGGTCTTCCTGGTCGGCGAAGATGGAAAAGTGCTGTCCGACGCGCACTTCGTTTTTTATAACAACACCACCAGCCCGGACGGCGCGGTACAGCACCAGGGTGACAACCGCACGGGTGAAGGCGACGGAGACGATGAGCAGGTCAAAATCGAGCTGGCTAAAGTCAGCGCTGACGTTAAAAAACTGGTGTTTGCTGTCACTATTCATGAAGCTGAAGCCCGTAAACAGAACTTCGGTATGGTCAGCAACAGCTACATGCGTGTTGTGAACAACGATAACGGCGCTGAGATTGCCCGCTTTGACCTGTCTGAAGATGCGTCGACGGAGACCGCAATGATTTTCGGCGAACTCTATCGCCATGGCGCTGAGTGGAAATTTAAAGCAGTCGGGCAGGGGTTTGCTGGTGGCCTGGGTGCGCTGGCGCAACAGCATGGCATCAACATCTGATAAATAACCCCAACGAAACCCCGGCCTGTCCGGGGTTTTTTATATCAGCTTACTGAATGAATATTGCTCAAAATTAAAGAGGGATCAGATGCAATTACAATCAGGACAGAATATTCCACTACATACTACGGACCTGACGCTCAGACTTGATTATCTGTCATCGTACAGTTTTAGTAGTGAACCAGAAACCTGCCTGTTTATGCTGAATGCTGACGGGAAAGTCACCGGTGACGCAGACTTTATCTTCTACAACAATCGGAGTGCTGCCGGTGGAGCTGTAAAACTGCTTCCCGGCCACCAGCATGCGAACCTTCAGCTTGCGCTGGAACGCATTCCCGAAACCATTCAGAAAATCGCTATAACGCTGGTGATAGATGGCAATGACACGATCAGCGGACTCTCGCAACTCCGGCTGACGGCAACCGGCATCGCTGAATTCAATGTCGACCTGAAGGGCCGTAGTGAGAAAGCGGTGATTATGGGCGAGATTTACCGTCATCAGGGGCAATGGAAACTCCGTGCTCAGGGGCAGGGGTTTAACGGTGGACTGGAGCCACTTGCCGTCAGCTATGGTGTCGATGTCGCACAACCAGAAGATACCCCAACGCAACCAGCCCGGATCAGTCTGGAGAAAAAACTGGAAGGGAAAGCCCCCGCGCTTATCAGTCTGGCAAAAAAAGCCAGTGTTTCTCTTGCCAAACACAAGCTGGAGACGGTTGAAGCCAGAGTCGCTTTTGTTCTTGATGCCTCAGGCTCTATGACCGGTCAGTTTAAAAAGGGACATGTGCAGTCCGTTCTCGACCGTATAGCCGTCCTGTCAGTCCAGTTCGATGATGACGGTACGATGGATGTGTGGGGCTTTGCTGAGCGTCACAAGAAATACCCTGACGTCACCCTGGACAATCTTGACGGATATGTTGCGGCTATCCAGAACACGGGTAAACGATCTGCCTGGGAAATCCTTCCGGGCCTGGGCGGGACAAACAACGAGCCGCCGGTCATGAATGAGGTGATCGACTTCTTCAAGGACAGCATACTGCCCGTTTATGTTGTCTGCATTACGGATGGCGGGATTAGTAAAACCCGTGAAATCAAAGAAGCCATACGCCGCTCGGCCAACTACCCCATTTTTTGGAAATTTGTGGGCCTCGGCGGTTCAAATTACGGTATTCTCGAAAAACTGGATACCTTCAGCGATCGGCGAATCGATAACAGCAACTTCTTTGCCATCGATAACTTCGCAACGGTGAAGGATGAGGAGCTGTACGAGCAACTTCTGGAAGAGTTTAAAGACTGGCTGGATCAGGCAAAAATAGCGGGTATTCTGTGAGCCTTCGCCCCGGAAAGGGGCGATAATTTACCGGATAGGTAGTTCGAAAGGAACTTTTCCCCGACGCCAGGTCGCATGGAAGTGCCGCCAGTGAGGGTCGGCTGCAGCTGACAGTAGTTCGTAATCCCCTCGTGTGTCTCCCCATGCCCGCAGATGATAATTTTTCAAAGGACCGTACTCTTTTTCCAGCCGGATAATTTTCTGGCTACACCGGCAGTTATGCCCACTAATACGCCCGGTAAGTATCCCTTCTTTGACCTCAAGCTGTGTGCCTATCACTTTGATGCCCAGCCTGTCGGCAAATGGCCTGAGTACCATTTCTGGTGAAGCAGAACATAATGTCACTTCCGCGCCGGAATTCACTTCATTCGCCACGGCCATCAGGCCTGCAGGACGCATAAGCCGACTCCAGTAGACCTGGCAAAATTTCTCAGCATTTTTGGATAGCCATTTCTCGTCAACCCCAGTAAGGAAGGTTGTGATGAGAATTTCTTTCAGTTCATCACGTGTCATCTTCTTCCCCATACAGCGTAACGTGGGAAGAGCCATTGTGACGATACGACGGGAAAAAGCCCGATTGCCAAAGGCAAACCGCAGAAAAGGGATAAAGCTGTCATGCCGTGTTAGTGTGCCGTCAAAATCAAATACAGAGAGCATACGGGACTGAATGACATTCATCGTAATCTTCTTCCTGGTAAAATGGGGGAACAGCTTCCTACAGGTTTGACTATACCATTCAGGCAATAATATTGGTAATCGGCCACAGAAGGTGAAGAAAGTTACTTTTTATGATGTTCGCTTCGCTCAGCAAACTAAAGGTTCGTCACGTACTCCCGGTTTTCTCGATGACTTGCCCGCTGTCACTGGCTCATTCTTCGCAGCTCTTGACAGTTTTAATACGGAATACATCGCGCCGTTGGCGACGGTCCCGGCAATAATAGAAAAATTTTAACGCGCCTCTCTGAGCTGTTTTTTAGAGGCAATTAATACTCACCCAGGTTATAAACCCTCATTTTCGTTATCTCAGACTCTTTTCATAAACACTAAATATTAATGTATTGCACATACCATCATCAGGTGGGTATATGTAAAGAAATCAACATTGATAGGAATTTTCTTAGTGGTAGGGTAATTTAGGGAAGGTGCGAATAAGCGGGGAAATTCTTCTCGGCTGACTCAGTCATTTCATTTCTTCATGTTTGAGCCGATTTTTTCTCCCGTAAATGCCTTGAATCAGCCTATTTAGACCGTTTCTTCGCCATTTAAGGCGTTATCCCCAGTTTTTAGTGAGATCTCTCCCACTGACGTATCATTTGGTCCGCCCGAAACAGGTTGGCCAGCGTGAATAACATCGCCAGTTGGTTATCGTTTTTCAGCAACCCCTTGTATCTGGCTTTCACGAAGCCGAACTGTCGCTTGATGATGCGAAATGGGTGCTCCACCTTGGCCCGGATGCTGGCTTTCATGTATTCGATGTTGATGGCCGTTTTGTTCTTGCGTGGATGCTGTTTCAAGGTTCTTACCTTGCCGGGGCGCTCGGCGATCAGCCAGTCCACATCCACCTCGGCCAGCTCCTCGCGCTGTGGCGCCCCTTGGTAGCCGGCATCGGCTGAGACAAATTGCTCCTCTCCATGCAGCAGATTACCCAGCTGATTGAGGTCATGCTCGTTGGCCGCGGTGGTGACTAGGCTGTGGGTCAGGCCACTCTTGGCATCGACACCAATGTGGGCCTTCATGCCAAAGTGCCACTGATTGCCTTTCTTGGTCTGATGCATCTCCGGATCGCGTTGCTGCTCTTTGTTCTTGGTCGAGCTGGGTGCCTCAATGATGGTGGCATCGACCAAGGTGCCTTGAGTCATCATGACGCCTGCTTCGGCCAGCCAGCGATTGATGGTCTTGAACAATTGGCGGGCCAGTTGATGCTGCTCCAGCAGGTGGCGGAAATTCATGATGGTGGTGCGGTCAGGCAAGGCGCTATCCAGGGATAACCGGGCAAACCGACGCATGGAGGCGATTTCGTACAGAGCATCTTCCATCGCGCCATCGCTCAGGTTGTACCAATGCTGCATGCAGTGAATGCGTAGCATGGTTTCCAGCGGATAAGGTCGCCGGCCATTACCAGCCTTGGGGTAAAACGGCTCGATGACTTCCACCATGTTTTGCCATGGCAGAATCTGCTCCATACGGGACAAGAAAATCTCTTTTCTGGTCTGACGGCGCTTACTGCTGAATTCACTGTCGGCGAAGGTAAGTTGATGACTCATGATGAACCCTGTTCCATGGCTCCAGATGACAAACATGATCTCATATCAGGGACTTGTTCGCACCTTCCTTAGTTACTGTTCCCATTCATCCGGAGATACATGATGTCTAACCTGTTTGCACTGCTGGCCGCTATTGTACTTCTTTTCATCGCTGTGTATTCACTGGTGTCATATCTGAAAGACCAACGTAGATCAAAAGGAAGCTTTAAACGCTAAAATCATGACAGTATTAGCTACCGTCACCGTGTATCATTCACAGACGGAGCGGATACTATACATGGAGTGACAGAGAGCATGATTTACGTCATTACGGACAACCAGTTTCTGTTTGCTGGAATTGAGTTAATACTCAGAAAGTATGAGATCACCGTATACCAACTATCAGCGGATGACCTCAGAAGCCATAAGGTCCGTAAGGACCATGTATTTTTCATTGAATGCCCACTACGTGAGGAAAATTTACATTCACTGAGGAAGCTCTATCAATACGGTGCACGTGTCTGCTATCTGATGCGCAGTTCAATAGAATGTGACCGAAAGAATGCCTCACAGTTTATCGATATCACAACCGAAATGAATGTGTTTATCGCTAAAGTACTGAAAACGATCAATAACTCTGCATGTCCACCAGCAGTTAATATTGTCCGGTTGACTAATCAGGAATTCACCGTAGCGCGTCTCGTACTTTGTGGCCATTCCGATGTGGACATAGCGTCTGAATTATTAATCACCAAACGATCATCCCAGGACCATATCAATCGGGTTCTGAAAAAACTGGGGGGTAAATCCGTCGCGGATATCTACCTTCAGCGGAATGTGATTTACGGGAGTGGTACAACACTACAGAAACAGAAGTCACGGTAGTGACGTACATCCGCCTGATGTAACCCCGCCCGCATGCTTCCCGTCGCCAGTGCGTAAACCCGCCCCGATATTCCTTGGGGGGCCATTTGTGAAAGTTACTTTTACTGAATGTGAACCACTCTTTCTTCGATGCTGGTGGATAACCTGTCCCGCCGAACCAGCCACCTGGCTCAACGGGATAGTATTAAGATTATGACCGCACAAGCAGGGATGCATCATCATGGTAGGAATGACGATCAGGCTCAGCACTACCAATTTGCACCCCGGAGTGGTCCGGCGTCAGAATCAAGCCACCCTGTGCTACATGCATATGCAGGAGGATATCACCTCCGGCCACGTTAAGATGCAAAGCAGGGACACCGTGGTTAATCTCCAGCCGTACACCAAAGGATGGCTCACCAGACTCGTCCTCAAGTTCAAGTGATATCTGGTTTGCTATATGGAGGGTAGCGGTGTAAGGCCTTCCGTCTTCCTCATGCAACAGCTCACAGCCTTCCGCAATTCGCCAGTCTGCCATTTTGAGTTTTAACTGCTGTTCGATACCCAGTGCAAGACCGGCATTACTTAACATCCCCTGAATATCTGCTCGCTGTGATTTCACTGTTGCAGGAACAGATACAGCCTCCAGAACATCAGCTTCTTTCCAGCCTTCAATGTGATAGTTTGCCCAGACATTTTGCTCCAGCGAAGGGAGACGGTCATCTGCTTCAATATGCAGACAGGGTGTGCTGTAGACATCTGAAAGATAGGGACTCGATATATCTCCGTCAGTCACCCCGTTAACGATACCACCACAGAAATCAGCTACAACACATCCTATGGCCTTCATGAACTCCTGATGAGCGACACGTGTGTCCAGTTCGCCCAGCAGTTCAGGTTTAACCAGTAGAGCGGTTACAATTTCGGCCAGTTCAGCAGGTAAAATTTGTTTTGTCATCTAGTCACCGGAGTTTCAGTTAAATAGTGTGTTAAGAGGCGGGAGACCAATTCCCGCCTCCGTGGATCACATCACCTTAAGGTACTTTGCCATCACCCGGTACTCATCCGGAGTAACAGGCTCCAGGAGGGCATTTTTGAGAGATGAACAAGAGGAAAATTTAATGCTACCGTCGATATTGGTTTTTCCACCACTTCGATAGTTAAGCAATATTTCATTATAGCGCTGAGATGCATCTACATTAGACGGGCAACATAGAATGAAAGTCACAGGACATTCCAGCTCACCGATAACCTCAGTAAAAGAACAGAAGTAATAGTGCATGCGTTCAGTAAAGGCGGTTTCTTCAGCTTCAAGAAAATCGTAATTCCCCGTCCAGCGAATAAATTCACGGGAAACTACGCAGGCAGCACCGCCATAACCATCAGTACGTCTGAAGTTATCGCATGTATAAGATATCTGAAAAGATAAAAGCTCATCTTTCCCGAAGGCAATTAGAGAAGCCTGGGCAAAAAGCGCTGCATGCTCTGAATTGAAATTACCGCAATCACTGTGGACAAGGAAACCCTCAGAACATATTTCACCATCAAATGACCAATCGCAGTCTTCAATAACTTCAACTGTAGTTTTGTCCGGGTGATTCAGCACACAGTGACGCACAACACGTTCCATTTCAGAAAGACCGTCATGGCTATCACCAGATGTAATGCGTTGAATAAAATCATTGTCAGGCTCAAACAACTCATGCATTGCTTCTAACAGAACTTCACTTTGCGCTGGTGTAGCTTCAATAACAAACGCAGAATTTGAATAATAGTCAGCCATTTAAATCACCTCGATATTAACATTTGCTACAAATCAATTGCCCGGATAGAGAGTCCATCATACTAAATAAAAACTGTGCATCAAGAGTCTATTTTTATTTAAAACAAAAACAAAAAACATTACCGAGGTGTTTTCTGAATGTTTTCGGCATGCCGTGGAATTTATAATATAAACACTCACAAATTACAATAAAAATATATTGGCTCATCATGCCGTAATTTCTTAAAAAGTACACCAGTTAACTTACAAGTTCATTTATCTGACTGAAAAGCAATACTCAATGGCAATGCTGAAACACACAAATTGTATTCCAATAAAGTCATTGAGCTAAGGACATAATCAATTTCGTCAAGTAATTCATGTAATGAATTGCACCAGATATAATCACTACGATATCGGGTAACCCAAAATTTTGACCACCATGTTCTTAGCATCATGTAGATATCGCTTTCACGAAGACACTGACCGTGGATCTCATCGTGCCAGTCCCTGAGCCATTGTTTATGCTCTCCTGGACGGCAGAAAATGAGGCGCTGGCTTGAAACGGTCTTAGCGTTCTGGAACGATATTTCTTTTGATTGCAAATGGCTGGTGGTCTTACGCTGGTCACGCAGTTCCATAATTTTTTCACGGTGATCGCGTCGCTGTGATACCCGGTTCTGTATGCCTGGAAACATCGCAACAGCCACAGACCATGAGAGCGGCAGGGTAAAGACTTCTCCACGCGTATCAATAAGGAGATCGATAGCACGCATGTAATCCATTTTTGTCGACTCACCGCGAACTGACGGGTCATAAGATGCATCGACCTGACGGACATCACTCGATGTAATTTGAGCCTTACCCGTTAATGCTCTGAAAAAGGCTTTTGCATAGGCCAGCTCCCCCAGATTCCTGCCCATTGTTCGACGGTGTTCCACGTAGGCTACAGAAGCCATTGCACAGTGTTGATACACGCCAAGAGGAACAAGTGCTGTACTTTCCATGAAATTAACCCCTCATTTAAAAAATGGACTAGTTGATATGAATATCCTACCAGGTTTTATTTCTTACGTAAGGGGGGTGTTTTTAAATATGAAATCAACAGGAACCAAAAAACCCGGATAAACACTGAATGTATATGAAAGGGTACAAAGAGTGAAAAAAAATCCTTTTGAAAACCTCAGTGTTAAGATGATTTCGTGAATGTTATCTTTGGTTTTAAAGGGGCAGCATGAAATATAAGCCCTAAGGGTTGTAAGTGGCTTCGTAAACTACTATGCGCCAACCACTATCTCACGAATACTATATCTTTTAACATCTTCAGTCTTTTTCGTGTCAAGCGTTGCATTCCACTACATACTTACAATGCCGTTTATAAGGGTCTGGTATGTTATTTCCATGGTTTACTTCAGAGATGCCGGGATATCCCATTTAATGGAAAAGATGAAAGATGGGATAGAGATATGTTATTTTTTAAATCTACCGGCATCATGTTTATATGTGGCATATAAAACTTGGATAGATTACAGAAGCGATACGATTACGCTACCTTAAAATTCAACACCAATGGATATCATCAAGTCCGGCAAATAGAAAAGGGAAGACCAGATAATGCCAAGGCCTTCCCATGCAAACTAACTGATAATGCTCTCAATTAAAGAATAAATATAGACTCTGTCAGCATGGCAACCCGTTAGCGTTACGGGATCAAAAACGATATTGTCAGTATCGACATAACGGAGACGAAGGTAAACATCCTTCCTTAGTTCATTTCTCCTGTTTTCCATATGGACTGGAGAATAATCCCTTGGAGCTATTAGCATTATACATAAGGCAGCGACAATGCCTATTATCATATAAAAGTAAAACGAACTTTCAAATAACTCTACTGCTGTCTTTGACAACTCAAAGTCAGTGAGAATGAGAACTCCATATGCACCATAAGTGAGAATGTTCAATGCGATGAATCCCACAGCCAGGTACATTAACAGTTCATGCATTCTCGATATATCCGGTTCTGCTGTTTTGCCCTGAGGAGGCGCAAAAATAGCCGATCGCCCCGTCTGATTTGTTTCGCTACCAGAGTATCCGCCACCTCCCAGAACTACGCCGGACTGTGATAGTCCACCGCCTAAAAGTGCGCCGGATTTTTGAGTGGTTGTCGTCTCTCGCAGATATAAACCACTAATGGATACTCCATCAGTGGGGCCGTAGCTGACCTCAATAATTTTCATAAAATCATCCGTTTGTTCAGGTGACAACCATCTTAACAACTGCGGTACCCGGCGTTTTTCCATACGGGCAGGAAAATTGCTTTTAACCAGAAATTTTTTAGCTCTTCATATCTGGACATAAAAATGTCGAGCAGGACTGATCACTACTCGCTGGGTAAATGCTATTCTTCGTGAAAACCGGCAAAGGATTCAACTAACCAGGGGTGGTTTGTTGAATGTGGAGCATTCGGCCCTTTGCCGGTTTGACACTTCCCGGCTGTACCCGACAACTCTGAATCTGCAGGATATTAAACTCTGTCCTGACCATCTCGTTGAACACGACTGCGCTGCTCAATTCCTGTTCATAACCATGGTAGTTGCGTGACAGTGTCACATATCGCCGAAAATATGAGTAGTACCGCATCGTGAATGCCACATGCAAAACAGATAGCATGCTAACACTAACTCCGTGCATCTGGTTTTAGATTAATGAAAAAGCATTTCATTAATCTCACCACAATCCGTCCGGAAAGATAACTTCAGATTTTAAGGATTATGGCGATCGGGTATCTATTTGGTTGAGTTTCAGGCATTTTAACACTTCGAATAAATACCATTATTCAATGTGTTAAATTAATGTGACTTTCCCCGATATGTGGGTGACCGGCTTTTGACCTGAGAAAAAGTTACTTTTGGAGTGGTTTTCACACAGGTGGCGCTACGTGAAATCTGGAAAAAAACGGAGGGGTGAGTACGTCAGATTTCACGTAGCGCACGCGATGCAAAATATACCTTCTGGATGAGAACGGGCCGGTTTACGGTTCAGAATGGAAGTCACCGGATGAAGGACTGCAGGGCTGAACCCCTTTATACGCCAAAAGTTACTTTTACACTTGGCGGGAAGAAGAACGGTAGGGGGCAATCTCGTCCTTGTTTGCCGTCATGAGCAGCATGGTCATGTTATTTAAGAGTCTTGCGAGAAAGGCAGGCAGGCTTTCCGGTCAGAATGTTTAAAATAAAACATTAACGATATAGTTGATACTGGTCTGGATTATTAAATAATTTTCAAAACAAACACATTGAAACCATGCCCTATAATTTATGATGTGATATATAATTATAAAACTGAATCATGTTTAGAAAAGTAATGGACTCAACAGCACACGACCAGGTGCATTTATCACCCTGTGTAATATACACATGAAAATAGACCAGCAGCATAACGAGGAGGATGGCGGTAAGGCCCTGAAGCTTTTTTTAAACTACGTCAGTAGCGAAACGATACGACTAATCCCGAATACCCAATAAATCTTAATGACAGTAAGCATGTTAAGTTTTAGAAAAATAACTTTCTACATTGATAAAGGAACGACTATGAACATCAAAGGTATACCACACTCTCAAGACACTGGATTAGATTTTAATTCAAAATTAAGCGACGACCTTACGCTCAGGAGAACCCTGTTATTTGTGACTTACTCAATCATTCCTGTTATTGCTCTCTATTACTTCTCACCGTTTCTGGCTGAAGCCACGATAAATGGTGTCTTATCAGTTGGAATTGAGCTTAAATATGCGATGCTTTTTCATTTTCTGGTAACCTGGGTGATTTTCTGGGGAGCAATAAGTGTACAACGTGATTTATATCAAGGCTTTAGGTTGGTGTATTTCGGCGTTAAATCTTTAATAAACAAAAAGGGCCAATAGGCCCTTTTTACTATAAGCGTATGGCTGAAAAACAACTTCCATTGGTTATACAAACTTTAACAAAAGGTACATTTTTACTATTCTTAACTACGCTTTCGATAAAAGAGAATTCTTCAAACTTTTTTAAACGTCCGTTTCTGAGTTCTTCTTGCACTATTTCAGTGGGTGAGGTAATCGTTAGGATGTCACCCTCTTTGATTTGATGGTAACTAAAAACCCCGATCGTATCGTTTTGACCGATTCTATAATAGTTCCACTTAACGCCAGTAACTTTCTCCTGGGTCGTTGTTTTTCTGACATCGGAAGGGTCAACTTTCTTTACTGATATTGGATTACCTGATACAAACCCTTCACTATCATTGTAAGTGGTAGCCACTTCATGATCGATGCCTCTCAACATGAAATTAGATAATGATAAATATGCTATGTAAAGTACTATTGCCAGCCAGATGCTAAAAAAGAAAACTTTAGACACAACTGTTTTTACTGTTGGCATGATGATCTCCTTAACGATGTAAAGCAGGTAATAATCTCAGGATAAGAATAACATGATTAGTTTGTAAAAGTTTAAAATAGGGGCTTAATTAAATTTTATTATCCCAGGTAAAGAAGGGAAGGGTGATATAGCCAGAAATGGATTAAGTGTTCTTTTGCAAACTGTACTGTCTGCAAAAAAAGTAACTTTTCTGAGATCGAGCAAATAGCATGCGTAATCAATCACAATTATTATGTGAAGCAATACAGTTGCCTGGATTGAAAGGCGGCGTAGCTGTGACTAACAAACGAATGAGAGGGGCAATAAATTGCCTTTTATCAGTCAGAACTCAACCATGGTAGTGGAGATGTGAAGCCGGGGAAGGAGTAAAGGGCCGAAGCCCTTATAACCTGGGGCTAACTTCTGGCTTTCGGTGGCAACTGAGGTAAGGGGCCAGCCGGTGCAACCCATGATGCCCAACCGTTCTTTCCATATCGTTCATTATAGTAACTTTCTTTAATCGCCTTACGGGCCAGATATGAAGCTGTATCCATGCCAAATACCTCAATAGGAAACAGTTCATGCCCCCCTGTATCCGTCAGGCAGAAATCAGGAAAGACATCATTATTAGAGGCGTCATATCTTAGTGGCTTGATGAAAGCTCTTCCCTGGTTATGAAGATAATTAAGCATAGTCAGTTCATAGCTGGAATCTGCAGGGATCCAGTTATCATCAACGTTCATCAGGGCGATCTGGAGGGGCTTGAGGTAGTACGTATCTTTACCCTTAAACTTACCAGGTTCGCCTATAGCAATACAGATGACATTGCCACCTGCTCTCCAGTTTGCTATCTCAGAGGGGAATCTCTTCTCCAGTAACGTCCAGTCCTCTGTATTCATCAGCACGACCGGCACGCCAGAAAAATACCTTACCGGAAGCCGCTTTGACACATTCGAATGTTTCTCGTAGTTATATTTAGACAACGCATTGATGCAAATCAGACGCTCCTTGCTTTGCATAACCGCATCTGTCATTTTTATGTTTTTGGTTTCCTGAGGAGTAGAAGGATATGTGCCAACCAGTAAATGTGTGGAGAGTGGATGTGATGCAATTTTAATTTTTTCCGATGAACTGGTAATAAGGTTGAATACCTTTCCTGGATTACGTTTCCCGGTCATTTTGGGATACCAGCGATTCAGACCACTGTCATCCCACAGGAACTGGAGCAAACCTAGCAGCGACATGCTATTTTGCGAAACGCCACCAGGTGTGTTCCTGTTATCTACAGGCACGATCGAGGTAGATTCGGAGTCAGATGAAGCTAATGCAACGTCGAGTCTGATGCCGAAGCCACCATCTTTAAGGTCTTTGACTACGCCATGTGTATAGCATTTTAACCCGGAATTATCTTTATCCAGTGTGAAGAAAATACAATCAGGAGAATGCTGGCTACCTGTATTCGGATACCGTGCCAGAAAATACGTATCGCCACCTGTATGATATTTTACGGCAAGTAACTTTGGACCTTTACCCTTACAGGAACAGCTTACCTTCGAGTCTACAGAAGCGTGTGCACGAGATAAAACTGCATACCAGCTCTTTTTAAATTCCTCTTTGGTCTGGAAGTCTCTTGAATACCTTTTACTGTCCACTCCATAAGATACAATCACATCATTTACAGTAGACATAAGCCCCCCTTTTCCTGAGCTGACATGCTTTTTTATTCGCTTTCGGCAATAATTTTCATATAGATTGACACAATAGCATGTAATTAATAAAGTAACCTATACTTCGAAAGTAACTTTTCAAATTCATTGTTTTTTTTCTGTTCAACTCACAATAAATGATTATCACCCAGAGACAGCAAATGATTAAATTCCGGATGACCAGATTTGCCATTGTCCCTTTGTCCGTATTTATTTTATCGGTGCCGATGCTTTCCTGTGCTCAAACCATTTCAGGGAAAGTTGTGCGGGTAATTGATGGCGATACTGTCCAAGTTTATGACGGCGCTACAAATACCAGAGTGCGGCTCTATGGGATTGATGCCCCGGAGAGTAAGCAGGCCTTCGGTCAGAAGGCAAAGCAAGCCATGACTCAGATGGCAGCAAACAAAGTTGTCGTTATTGAGGACCACGGGCAGGACGTGTATGGGCGTATGCTTGGTACCCTCTATCTGAATAACCAGGATCTTAATGCCGTTATGGTCGCAGAAGGCATGGCATGGGCATATCGTTATCAGGGGCGGCTAACGGTTCCTCAGTATGGGTCTCTTGAGCTAAATGCACGTAACGCAGGTAAAGGGTTATGGTCTGACCCACACGCGGTAGAGCCACGCCAGTGGCGTAAAGCAAATAATTAAGCACTGAGTGACATTTCATCCTTTAAGGCATCGAACCAGCGGTCATTTAAAAAGTAACTTTTATTTTGTCGCTGTCATTCAGAAATTACAGAAAAATCGAGGTTTTTTATGGTCCAGATTCTCAATACAACGGGTTTGAATTATCACGTAGAGCAAACTATAGCGAATGCCGAAGAGCGCATTATCCTGATAAGCCCTTACCTGAAACTAAGCGCCAGAATTAAGGAGCTAATTGAAGATAAAAACCGTATGAAGGTAGATATTCGTATCATCTACGGTAAATCTGAACTCAACCCAAAAGACCATGAATGGCTAGTCAGTTTGCCCTACGTACGGCTCAGTTTCTGCCAGAATCTGCATGCTAAATTTTATGCTAATGAAAGTCAGAGCCTGATATGCAGCCTGAATCTGTATGATTTTAGTCAAATCAATAACCATGAACTGGGGGTATTAATTGTAAAAGATGAAGACCGGGAAGCATTCAATGCTTCTATTACCGAGGCCCAGCGTTTAATCCGGATCAGCACAGAAAACATTCCATCCCCAACATCATTGCAAACCGCTGACTCTGATTCGAAAAAAAATCAGGAACAGAAAAAAGATTTTTCGAAATCATCCACAAAAAATGACGAAAAAACTTTCGTATCCATTGATAACAAAACAACTGATTCGGATGACAGCGCAGGAAAAGACGATGAAGCTAATGCCGAGCCTGCAAATAAACTAACCACTACAAATTTATCAAAACAGCACAAGATGGGGTTATCCGACATGTATACGAAGCTTATCACTGCGGGATACCTCAAAGATAATGATGGTAAGTATGAATTGACAACGTTAGGGATTTCCATTGGCGGTGAAAGCAAACCTAATCGATACAAGAAAAATGGAGAGATGTATTTCCTGTGGCCTTCTGATATCTCTATCTAATCTGGCCTGCGGCTAAAATAGTAGGGTGGTTTTGATAACAAAGCCACTCTTGATTGAATCATTGCTCCAATGCTTCTACCCAGTCATCAATCTCTTAACGATACCCGCCTGAAAGTTACTTTTCTCCAACTACAGCAATATTATGGTCAAAATTCCGCGTTCGCTCTATATGAGTATGTGAATTTAAAAAAGGGTATTGACGAAGCGATCTAATATGTCATCCTTTTAAAAAAAAGGAGATAATATGACATCCCACGAACTGAAAGAAACTAATCTTGTAGAAAGCGTTGTGTCTGAGCGGGACATGGCAATGAATCTTTTTATTAATGGATTAACTGCAATATCCGAAGCGGAAAAACTGATGGGCATCTCCCTTATTGATCAGCTCAGAATTGCATATGTTCGCTTTAACCCTGCCCATTTAGATAAACAGATAGAGAGGGCGAGAGTTTTGATTGATAGAGAATCATGGAAGAGACTCATCGACAGAACATCATTAAATATCTACTGGAATGCACCTCAACTAAAATCATTTATTGACGAACTGGTAACAGAACCACCAATTATGACGATTCAGTCAGCAAGAGAGAAAGTGGCTCATACGGTTAACAATCGGGCAGACATACTCTGCGAGGGTCTGGTTTCATGCCTGGGTAATCTGAGCCATGATTTTAAAAAGAACGCCCGTAGCTTTGTTATTAATGAAAATATGGTTATAAAGAACGGGTTCAAGAAGGATGTATACTACCTTGACATGACGGATCGAGACCTGAACAGCCTCAATGATCTTTACAGGATTTCCCGGTACATAGAAGGGCTATCTTACAGCCAGCAGGATGTTATCGTACCTAAGCTTTTTGCTCTTAGAGAGAAGAATGATTATCAGAAAGTTGACTATATCGACAAGGATTTAAATATTAAATTTATTGTGTATGGAAACGGAAACATCCATATGCGGTTTATGGATAAAAAGGTCCTGGATGGTCTTAATGATGTGCTTGCATCATACCAGAGAAACAACCTGCCTGACGTGAAGTAAATGCCCCGGCACTGGTTCCCGGGGTTTTAAATACCTTCGACAGAGATAATAAGCTCAACGTCCTGTGAGGCAGGTCCAGGGCCGGTATTGATATGATTGAGCTAAACATGACCTCATACCGTGGCTATTTTATATGACGAAATAATTTCACTGGTCGAAATTTAAACTCGTCCCGGATGTGCTGCCCGTCTTATCGACTACTCCATCTTATGATGTACAAGCTCATTATCATTGTGGTTTAACAAACCTACATTGAGAAGCTTCAATTTTTGGTTTTGTATACTCCAGGGTCTGATACTGTAGGTTTTCTGAACTTTGGTTTGATTCTTAAGTCTGTAGTATAATTTTACAATCTGTATAGAAATTTCTTATGGTGAAATATGAGCCTTAATGTGAAGAAGCTCTTTGCTATGAAACGGCCTTGCAAAGATTGTCCCTTTCTTAAAAATAATCCTATTCCCTTAGTAGAAGGACGCATCGATGACATAAAATCGACGCTTCTCGCCAATGACAATATTCCTTTTTTTTGCCATAAAACAACATACACTACCGGTGCTTTCAATGACGATGAGACGGGCCAGTATCAACCTTCAGGGCAGGAAACATATTGCATGGGGGCTATGGCATACCTTTACGCAAAACAAAGAGTTAATGTGCCGATGCGGTTAGGTTTAATCCACGGACTGTGTGATATAGATGATATTGAAAAATCAGTTCCATACATAATCGTTGAGTAAACATTCAGACTTCACTGTAATGGTTAAGCCTGGTGATATAGACATCATCCTGAAAAAATGAATCAAAGAACATTGATTATTTTTTTTATGACCTTTACAATTTAAAAATCACCTGTTCATTGGACTCTTTTACTTGAGTCATAAACGGAGTGGCAGATTTTACGAGATGCAATTGTTCGTTTTCTATAAGACAATGAACATACCAACACCAGGGCGTATCCGGGTTACAGAACATACAGACAGCATGAGAGCCAGAATTTTTTAAATCATCTCACGATGATAATAATTTAGCTTGCAACGCCTCCTGCTGACATTTAACTGTTAATTTAATGTTGTTATGTAGCTGCATAACGATGTTCAAGAAGAGGTAACTATGAGCGAGACATTACAAGTTCTTAATAACATCCGTACACTTCGCGCCCAGGCGCGTGAACTGCCTTTAGAGGTTCTCGAAGAACTACTGGAAAAACTCACTACGGTTGTCTCTGAACGCAGTGAAGAAGAAAAAGAGCTCGAAGCCGCTAATCGCGAGCGTTTGGAAAAACTCAGTCACTATCGTGAAATGATGATCGCTGACGGTATTGATCCGAGTGAGTTGATGGAAGCAGCCGTTAACGTTAAAGTGCGCAAGCAACGTGAACCACGTCCTGCTAAATATGCGTACATCGACGATGCTGGTGAGCGTAAAACCTGGACTGGTCAGGGTCGTACACCATCTCCAATTAAAGCTCAACTGGATGCCGGTAAAACTCTTGATGATTTCCTGATTTAAGCGAAAAAGCTGAGTCATTCCGAAACCACCTTAAAAAGGTGGTTTTTTTTCATCCTGAAAAGCCTGGGGTACGTCAGTGGTTCTCTTGTGGTATTCTTGGTCTTTCACCAGTTGCTGAACTACGCCGGAGAATTCTTTGACTGTTCTACCTACCAAACGGCCAGATACTGAACTGGCGCATTTTTCATGGTGTATCCTGATCGCAGTTGCGCTTGCCCGAAGGGAAGGAAAGATTCAGTCTTCGCTACAAATCCATATGTTTATTATGCAATGGCTATCCACTGCCCAGAAACGCAAATTGTTTCCCAGGTCATTAGCGCAGGATATTCTCTGGTTGCAGGAACAGGGCAAGGTTAAAGGCCCGTCTGCACGCTTATATCAAAAGGTTGAATACCTGTGGCTGGCAAGTTCAGGTGAGTTTACAAAACAGAGTACCTTATTCCGGTTCACCTGCATGATTGACACACTTCGAACAATGGGGTGGCAGGATTATCTGCTGTCGGATACAGACTGGCAGAATGGCTGGACATCCAGCCCCGGAAAGCCTTCTATTTATACGCAGCAATCAACGCTTTCGGATAAATTTACTCAATCAGGAAAGCTCATCCAGCCTCTTAGTTTACGCCTGTCCGGGTTAACTGACGGCATTTTTCCCTTGTTAGAGCAGTGCAAGCTAAGTTACGTGTCTCTACCTTCAACCCAGAAATTTTCCGTTCTGCAGTTAAATGCTGATACTAAAGAATGAGCACGGTATCCCGGGAAGAAAGACGATCTCCTCAAAAAGTGAGATAGAATACAATGTTTGACGTTCAAATTGAGACAGTTATGGATTTGTTTAACGGTTCAAGATATCTAATCATTGCTGGTATTCTTCTAATTTATCTGGTGTTGATATTGCGTTTAGTCAGTCATTATGAAATTTATGCTGTCATGAACCGTAGACAGGCAGCATCCAGAACTGGTGATTATAAAGATGAGTCCCCAGATTTAACTAAACTTTTCATAAGCAAGAGTATTGTTTCACTGTGGCTTAACGTTATTACGTTAGTCTTGATGAATGTTCTCATTGTAATGATGTATGTGTCAGCCTGAGTTTGTTGTGTTCATATTGGCATTTCGTATATCAGGCCATACCCATATAAAATCAAAAGAACCTGTAAAATCAAAGACTTTGTCAAGGCTCAATTGAAATGTCCGTTATCCAGCTCAATTAAAATGACCACTTTGATCTCTCATTCTCTTTACTGATAGACTTTCCTCCGACTGAAACAACAGGATGATTGAGCCCATGCTTCGATACGAGTTAACGCCGAACAATGCAGGTTTTATACTGTGGGGAGATTCAGAAGCCCTGAATGAATTACATGAACTCATTCATTACATCGTGGATGAAAGCCCACTGATTAAAGTTAAAGACGGATTTATGTTATCCCTTGCCTATGATATTCGTAAAGCACGGGAAGGTAATCGTCGTGTTGAGCAACATCAGTATGATCAACATGATACATATAAGCTTTATGGTGTTGAGCTTTTATGGCCTCTGGTCCTGGTACAGTCCTCAATACTCAGAAACTCAATGGGTTATATTCAGACAGACAAAAACCAGCTGTCTGTCATGTATGCCTTTGAATACCTGATAGAATCAGCATTAACAGAGTCTGAGAGAACAACGTCGAATGATATTATGCTAACAGTAAAATATGCATCAGACTCTGATTTTAATTTCATTGAGGATAATATTGACAGCAGGTGCTGCTATTTTATCAGCCTATCTCCGGAGCAAAGAAAAAAGCAGTTAATCAGTATTGTTCGTTCTTTTCATTCTTTATGGGGTAAGTATGCCCGTGAAAAGCAGGACATAAAGATGCTGAACGAAATGAATAATACATCATGGGTCTGGCCGGACAATATCAACTGGTGAGCAACCACTGTCCGGCCAGTGAGTACCATCAGCGGGCTCTTTTACCAAAAATGTCCTCTGAACGTGACTGAAGCTGTTTGAGTGCTTCGAGCATGTCATCATTATCCAGTGAGCGCTGGGATTTCTTCCCTTCCTGCTTTGGCCGTCGTCGGGAAGGGCCATCTCCAGCGGGAATTGACTGAGAGCGCGTGTTATCCCGCTTGCTCTGCACCAGACTGATAAACTCCAGGGTTCGGCCAAGACGCTTGTTATCGACAATCGCGCCCTGGTCGATTTCTGACAGTCGGTCGTAGGTAGAGTAGGGAAGTAGCGTACCGTTCAGGCGCAGCTCTTTTCTGCCATCAGGATAGTGATACACATCGATATATTTACCTATTGCACGGCGACTCAGTTCGCTGTCTTCAATCAGGTACAACATTTTATCATATTGTATCGTCAACGATTTTGAGACTTTACGTTTTTCACGAACAGTGAAAATAAGCCCCAGGTCCTCATCATGTTCTACAGCACGGTGTACGTCAAAATCATGTCGCGGTACTTTGCCAAAACGGCGGTTATAGTCAGCCATATAGGCCTCAGCGAAGTCATTTGCAGCCTCCATTGAACAAATGCCCTGTAACCGCAGCTCTTTGACCAGACGATCCTGTAAAGTGAGGTGAGCTCGTTCTACACGCCCTTTGGCGGGACTGGTTTCTGCACAGATAGTCTGGATGTTCAGTTCATGCATGGCTCGCCCAAACTGAGTATGCCCGTCTCCGCCTGTGGCGTGTTTATTGTTAACACGAAAAACACCGGCTTTATCGCTGTACAGTGCCAGCGGTTTACCATGCTTATCGATATAGCGCCGCGTGGCTTCGAAGTAAGAAAACGTGGACTCCGATTTAACAAACAACAGTTCCATCAGTTTGCTGGTTGCATCATCAACATAGACCAGCGCGGTGCAGGCCGGGCCACGGCCTTCAAACCAGTCGTGATCACAGCCATCTATTTGTATCAGCTCACCAGTACACGGACGCCGGTACCGTGGTTGAGGGATCCTTGCGGCACGTTGTTTACGGGGAACCCATAAGCCAGCCCGCACCATGATGCGCCGGACAGTTTCTTTGCCAAGAAACAGTCCGTGGAGTTCTTCGAGCTTTTCACGCGCCAGAGTCGGACCGAAATCAGCATAACGCGTCTTGATCAGTTCCAGAGCCTGATCTGCGAGCCCGGGTGGCAACTGGCGGTTACCACGCATGCCACATCGTCTGCTGGCCATACCAAGCGGTCCGCCTTCACGGTAACGGGCAAGAAGTCTGCGGCATTGCCTGTCGCTGATACCGAGGTGCTCGGCCGCACGGCGCGTTGTGATGCGACGTTCAATGACGTCCTGTATAATCTTGATCCGGTTGATCTCTTTCAAAGTAAACACTCCTGAGCTTTCTGCGCTCATGATATGCCTCCCGGTAGTTTAAACGGACCAGTGAAGCTTACCATAGCGCGGACATCTGAATTGAGCCACAGGCGGACATTACTATTGAGCCATTACAGACTTAGTGCGCATAATGTCAACGCGTTATGTTGAAAAGGCCGCTGCGAAAATCTCTCCCGCAGCGGCCTCTTTAGCATAACGTCATTATGCGCATCAGCTTGCGTCTTGCAGCCTTTTCCTGACCATTTCGAATGCTCGCTGCAACGTTCCTTTATCGGATATGAGCATGATTTCATTTGCCAACATTTTCAAAACGTCATCGTTTAATTCTTTTGCCAGAAGTAGGGCGCTCATTCCTAATGTGAATCGTGGTGATATGGGAACAGGCATGCTGTCATCTTCGAAGATGGCTTTTAATTCCTTCTGAACAGATTTTTGCATGCTTGAAAAATCCTTTTCAATGAACAGGTTACGACATGTATTTATCAGCATGTCTTTACGCTCTACGTTCAGCATGCTGTCAACCATCATGTCGATCATTGATGAATCGCTCATTGTTAATCCTTTGTTAATTATTCAGTGACTTTTCGTCTATCCAACTAATTAATACTTCAACCATCAAGCCTGCTCGATTGTTCACATTTTCGCCGCGAAGCGGTTCGGGGTTCTGTGACACCCGAACTTTACCGTGGTTTCCCACGGTTTTTGCACTGCGTAGTGCTTCATTTTTTCCCCACGCCAGTAGACGTTTTTGTTGATGATTTCAGGTCTCTGACAGCCTCTTTTAGATACTCATCCATGAGATAGAACGCCATGTCAGTCCATTTCACCATGCGTCCGGTGGCATAACTGACTTCAATAGCGGCTTTCTCCAGCTCCATTTTACGTTCTTCCGGTACTCGCAGGGACGTGTATTTTTTCTCAGCCATAAATCTAGTCTTTGTGTGTTTTGGGTTCATGCATGTTAGTTACATTGCATAAAAATAGCGATGCGCTCTTGTATGCATGTGCGCGTTTGTTGTATAAGGTATCCAAATATTCTTGCATACATGGATGCTATGTTTTTCGATTGGTTGAGTATTGAGCAGGATTTTGGCTATCAGTTGCCCATCATCTCTGACGTAGCTTATCAGCGCATTCACCTTGAAAGCGGGGAGGCTAGCGCTTTATCTCAACCAACCTTCCAGCATCGTGGATCTTTCTGTGATGTTGTCTCGATCTCGATCCGTGGTTCAGTGTTAAAAATGACTGGAAATCCGTCCCGCTGGGGACGTCTTGATAATCTCTTTGGGCTTCCAACTGTAGATGCTTGTGTCATGGTATTTAATCAGATTCTAACTGAACTGAAATTACCTTTGTTTACCAAGTGTACAAAGTTAATGCCCGGGCAATCGAAAGAGAATGAAAAAGCTCATTTAATTACTGATGGTGCTTTAATTAAAGAACTGCATATAACATCAAACAAATCAGTAGGGAAGGGAAATGAGGATGATTATATTTCAGGACTTTCTACTCAACCTTACAGGAATAGTATTCCACGGTTGCATTCCAATGGAAAATCAGTTGACTGGCTTTCAAAAAAAGGCAATGTCAACCTTATATACCCAACAGTATATAACAAGGCTCATGAGCTTGAGTTACATAGCCTTGTGAAAATTAAAAATAAATTCTCCGAAAATTCAAGGGAATTTAATTACATAAGCGATGTTATAAAATATTGCAAAGAGAATGGTATTGTTCGGTTTGAACAAAAATTGAAGTCTCGATTTCTTCAAAAGCAATCCCTGTGCTATTGGGGACTTTCTGATTATTCTTTGTTAAATAAGTTACATTCTGATTTTCTTGAGCTTGATGAAAAGTTATCGGTGAATGCTATGGACTTTGAAACTATTAGTGAACATCTTGTTAGTCGTGGTGTTGTTGACACTACTCGTGCAGCCAATACTACAGCCATGTATGCTATTCAATGGTTTCACGGTCATGTTTTTGATTTAAATAAAAAGCAAGTCCAAACACATCGAGCAAGGTTAAGAAAGATTGGTATTGATATTGCACAGAAATGTAATATCTCTAAGTTTTCGCCTGTTGTTGTCAAGCAGACAAGAGAAATCAAAGTATCTGACTGCGTTATTCCATCATGGTATTTAAAACCATCACATCTGCGTGTGGCTTAATTTAAAAGGTGTTTATATGAGTAGTAATTTAGGAAATTTAGAAACGACAGTTACCGGGAAAATTAAACGTTTTAACAGTAGTGGTGGTTTCTATTACACAACAGTTGTTTCTCCGGCTGCTGATGCTTACAGCTTTCCTCCTGTAATACGCATCAAATCAAAAAAATCCTTAGGCCGTGTTGGCGAGGAAATTGTTGACGTTCCATGCCGTGTAACGGGGTACGAGCGCAGCTTCCCTTACACTGACAAGCAAACTGGCGAGCAATCAAAAGGTTACAACGTTGATATGCTGCTTGAATTGTTGGAGTGATTATGGGGGCTACAGATTTCCAATCCCTTTATCAACTAATCTTTAACGCCGGGCTTGTAATTTGCTTCGGCCTCGGCGTTATAAGTGGTGGTCAAAGATGAGTGATTTATCTTATTTCTTTGCTGCTTATTGTATCGGCTGGGTGATTTCTCACTCCATCCTTGTCTTTAAAAAGCTCTCTGAGGTTTCAACATGAAAAAATCTGTTATTTCTAAAATCGTTGCAGGTTCAACTCTGGTAATTGGTTCTTCAGCTTTTGCTGCCGAAGGTGATGCTACCTCTCAAGCGAAAGCTGCTTTTGACTCTCTCACCGCACAGGCTACAGAAATGTCCGGTTATGCCTGGGCACTGGTTGTATTAGTTGTTGGTGCAACCGTGGGAATCAAACTCTTTAAGAAATTTGTTAACCGCGCATCTTAATATTAGCCTTTCTTTTATCTGCCAACACCGTTAATTAATGGGTGGCTTATGCCACCCCTTTTAGGCATTAAAAATGAAAAGATTACTTCCGCCTTTATTATTTGCATCTTTCTTTGCTAATGCTGCAACTGATGCCGAATGTATTGCAAAACCTGAATTTGATGCCTCTATGACAAACGTCTGGAAAGATAACCAGACATTAGATCGTTATGCTAATTACGAGGGCTGTTTATGGAATGCAACTGGTGTTGTTGTTTGTACTGGTGACGAAAATCAATGTTATGGCACATGGAAGCCTATTGGCGTAGCTATTCCTGAAGGTGGCGGCTCAGGAGGTAATGAAGGAGGAGGAGGCTCAGGTGGCGGTGATGGCGGTAACACTGGAACAGATCCAAAACCCGGATATACATATGTTAATCCTCTAGATGGAACATATCCGCCTGGCTCCGAACAGAATCCGAATAATCCCAATCCAACGCTATATGATGAACAACCATTAAATACATGGATTTTTCAGGGGAATAGGTTTGTAAATAAACAAGGGGCATTAACCGTTTATACAGGTTCTGTATCTACAGGCACAGACCCCGTTGTAACTAAAATTCAATATACGCCAGTTTCCTCTAAAGCTATGTACGATTTATTCTGGAATGGTAAGTTTCGGGATTGTGCTTTCCATTCAGGATTCAACGAAGATCCTTTTGTTTGTGATTATCAAGGCCAGCCATCCGAAATTCCTCAACCTCCAGTTAATGGCGGCGGTTCAGGTTCTGGCGGTGGGGGCTCCGATGGTGGTTCCGGTGGGGGCGATGGAGGCTCCGGTGGGGGCTCCGATGGTGGAAACACAGGAGGCGGTGACGGAGGCGGTTCTGGCGGAGGCTCAGGAACCGGAGATTTCGATTATGACCGTATGGCTAAGGCCAACAAGGACGCTATGACGGAAGAATTCGATTCTTCTGCAATTCAGTCTGATATTTCTTCCTCTTTGGATGGAACAGTCCAGAGCCTTACAGACTCTGTAAAAGGGCTCTCTGACAGCGTTGGCGGCCTTCTTGGGGCTGGTACTCCAGTATCTCCGGAGTTTTCTGCTGCATCTGCTGATATGCAAAAAATTGGCTCTGGTGACAGCTCACCATTGCTGGATGCTTTTACCAAAGGAAAGTTATTTCCTTCATTACCGTCGGCAAAACAATGTACACCCTTTGTTTTTGCTGCCGGAAAGAAATATGAATTCACTATAGAGTGCAAATATATTGATATGTTTAAATCTGTATTTGCTTTTATTCTTTATTTCTGGACGTTTGTTACCGTTTACGATTCATTTGCCGGGATACTAAGAAAAGGTAAGGAGTAATTATGCCAGCGTTTTTAGGATTGCCTTTGCTTGCACGCTTTATTGGGTGGCTTGCGGGGGTCTTAATCGGTTATTTTGCAAGGTTCCTTACTTTAGGTATTGCACGTATCGCACTTGCAATAACACTTTTTCTGGCCTTAATCGTGGGGCTCAATCAATTACTGGTCTCTTATTTGTCTGATTTGGTTGCAGCATTGCCAGCAGATATATCAGATGCAATAGCTTATATCATTCCTTCGAATGCGTTGCCTTGCCTTTATGCGATTTTTTCATTGAAGGCTGCTATTTTTATATTTGATGTAAAAGACCGTATTATTGGTTATCTTGACTGGAATAAATCGTAATGGCTGTTTATGTTGTGACAGGTAAACTAGGTGCAGGTAAAACACTTGTTGCTGTTGGTAAAATACAGGATAAGATTGTTTCCGGCTGTAAGGTAGCAACGAATCTTGACTTACGCATACATAAGTTACCTCGCGTCGGTATTTTTGCCAAAACGCCTAATGTAGTTCGTATACCCGACAAACCTTCACTGGATGATTTATTATCCATAGGGAAGGGTAATGATAGTTATGATGAAAATAAAAACGGCTTGCTCGTACTCGATGAATGCGGGACATGGTTCAATTCTCGTTCTTGGGCTGATAAAGAACGCCAGGCAGTTATTAACTGGTTTTTACATGCCCGTAAACTTGGGTGGGATATTATTTTTCTCATTCAGGATTTATCAATCATGGATAAACAAGCCCGCGTTGCTCTGGCGGAGCATGTTGTTTATTGCCGCCGTCTGGATAAAATCACAATTCCGTTTATAGGTGCAATTTATAGCCTTATGACGGGGAGTAAATTACCTCTGCCAAAAGTGCATGTTGGTATCGTTAAATATGGTGATTCGCCTCAGTCGATGACAGTAGAACGCTGGACATACACCGGGCGTGACCTCTATCAGGCGTATGACACTAAGCAAGCATTTTCAGATAGTTATGAGCATTCATCGTATTCATATTTACCGCCTTTTTTATCACATGGGCGCTACGCCACAAAAAGAGATTCAAGGTTTTATATGACACTTACTAAGATTTATTTCAGGAAGTACTCGAGGGTTCTTTGTTTTATTTTTGGCGTGCTTCTCGCATTTTTATATTCATTTATTACTCGCGCCGACACACCTGTAATTATCGAGCAACAGGCATCTCAACAGGTTAATACTCAAAAGTACAACATCTCAGAATTTAAAATTATCTCGTCATATCGACTTTTGAATAAAGTCAGTTTTGTGTTTATGGATTCAAAAAAGAATAAATATACATCTGAGGATTTAAAGAAAGACGGTTATAAAATGGTTTTCATCGATTTGTGTAATGTGGATTTTGTTAAAGGTGGTAAACATGAAAAAGTTACTTGCTAGTATTTTATTGTTTTTGACATTTACAGTTCATGCAATACCTGTTGAGCTTAACAATGTACCGTTGCGGGAGTTTGTATCATGGTATTCTAAAGTTTCTGGTCAGCCAGTTATTGTGTCGCCTGATGTGAAAGGGGAAGTGACTGTTTATTCTGCTGATGTTAAAAGAGAAGAATTACCACAGTTCTTTGTTTCTGTACTTCGTGCAAATGGTTACGATTTAAGTAATGGTAATCCGGGCGTTGTTCAGAAGTACAGTTCACGTAATTATGAATATGCCGATTCATTCTCGGATGATGTTGATTATATCCCTCAGGATTCTTCATCTTCTCCTGCTGGCGATTTCTTCAATCCAGGAAAAACTCAGGCAAGCCTGATTACACAAACTTACCCTGTTAATAATGTAAGAGCTAAAGACCTTGCCCCGGTAATTGATGTATTCCTTAAAGGGGATAACATTGCAGGTACAAAAGTATTTCCTTTTGATGGAGCCAATATACTTGCAGTTACCGCATCTGCTTCACAGCATAAGCAATTAAAAGAATTTTTCCCTTCGGTTGATGTACCCAGAATTCAGGTTCTGGTTGAGTCAGTTATTTTTGAAACATCTGCTTCTGACGGTTTTGACTTTTCATTTGCTGCCGGTGATCCATCAGGCCATCCAGTAGCAGGGGGTGTGAATACTGACAGGCTTGGTAAGGTTCTTTCGTCTTCAGGTGGTTCATTCGGTATTTTTAATGGAAATGTTCTGGCAATGAGTCTTAAAGCGCTTGAGACTTCGAATAAATCGACATTACTTTCTATGCCTCGCATACTTACAATGTCAGGCCAGCCCGGAACATTCACCGCAGGTCAGAACGTGCCTTTTGTGACCGGACGAATCACCGGAGAAGCTGCAAGCGTTAATAATCCCTTCCAGACAATAGAACGACGTGACGTAGGGATTTCTCTGCAGGTAGTTCCTGTTGTGACACCTGCGGGATTACTCATAATGGATGTCAAAACGAACGCAGACAGTATTTCTGATTCTCAGGCAGCTTCAGACATTATTACGAATACACGTTCGATTTCGACGACCGTTCAGCTTAAATCTGGTCAGACTGTGCTTCTTGGCGGGATGGTTGATAACAGGGACAGTGAAGCTGATTCGTCAGTACCGTGGCTCTCAAAAATCCCGCTAATAGGTGCGCTCTTTACCTCCAAAAGCACCAACGCCAGCAAACGAACGCTGTACATGCTCATTCGTGCCCGTGTCGTTAATCCACTTTGAAAGCCATGATTGCCGGCGTTCTCCCTGCGCAGCGGGGAGGATGCCGGGAAGCAGGGCGAATCTTCATTTTTCAGCTACCAGCCATCGCTGGCTTTTCTGTTTTTTGATGCCGTCAGGCATGGGAGGCGCTTTGCGCCGGAAGCCCCGCAGCGAAGCGAGGACTCAGAAAGCATTATGGCGTCAGCCATAATATTCCCATCACTGCAAAGCCTGTTTTTTGCGGCCGCAGGTCATTCAGGCATCGACATGGCCAGTTGATGAAATTGATGCCTTACAGCGTGTGTGACAGAATGGCGATCGCCGGTGACAGGCTTTCACATCAACCCGGGGTGCGGTTTGTTTCTTCCTGGTATCCGGCAACAAATTCTTTCCGAACGGGTTTATCTGCGCACTGGTGCGCATAATGTCAACGCGTTATGTTGAAAAGGCCGCTGCGAAAATCTCTCCCGCAGCGGCCTCTTTAGCATAACGTCATTATGCGCATCAGCTTGCGTCTTGCAGCCTTTTCCTGACCATTTCGAATGCTCGCTGCAACGTTCCTTTATCGGATATGAGCATGATTTCATTTGCCAACATTTTCAAAACGTCATCGTTTAATTCTTTTGCCAGAAGTAGGGCGCTCATTCCTAATGTGAATCGTGGTGATATGGGAACAGGCATGCTGTCATCTTCGAAGATGGCTTTTAATTCCTTCTGAACAGATTTTTGCATGCTTGAAAAATCCTTTTCAATGAACAGGTTACGACATGTATTTATCAGCATGTCTTTACGCTCTACGTTCAGCATGCTGTCAACCATCATGTCGATCATTGATGAATCGCTCATTGTTAATCCTTTGTTAATTATTCAGTGACTTTTCGTCTATCCAACTAATTAATACTTCAACCATCAAGCCTGCTCGATTGTTCACATTTTCGCCGCGAAGCGGTTCGGGGTTCTGTGACACCCGAACTTTACCGTGGTTTCCCACGGTTTTTGCACTGCGTAGTGCTTCATTTTTTCCCCACGCCAGTAGACGTTTTTGTTGATGATTTCAGGTCTCTGACAGCCTCTTTTAGATACTCATCCATGAGATAGAACGCCATGTCAGTCCATTTCACCATGCGTCCGGTGGCATAACTGACTTCAATAGCGGCTTTCTCCAGCTCCATTTTACGTTCTTCCGGTACTCGCAGGGACGTGTATTTTTTCTCAGCCATAAATCTAGTCTTTGTGTGTTTTGGGTTCATGCATGTTAGTTACATTGCATAAAAATAGCGATGCGCTCTTGTATGCATGTGCGCGTTTGTTGTATAAGGTATCCAAATATTCTTGCATACATGGATGCTATGTTTTTCGATTGGTTGAGTATTGAGCAGGATTTTGGCTATCAGTTGCCCATCATCTCTGACGTAGCTTATCAGCGCATTCACCTTGAAAGCGGGGAGGCTAGCGCTTTATCTCAACCAACCTTCCAGCATCGTGGATCTTTCTGTGATGTTGTCTCGATCTCGATCCGTGGTTCAGTGTTAAAAATGACTGGAAATCCGTCCCGCTGGGGACGTCTTGATAATCTCTTTGGGCTTCCAACTGTAGATGCTTGTGTCATGGTATTTAATCAGATTCTAACTGAACTGAAATTACCTTTGTTTACCAAGTGTACAAAGTTAATGCCCGGGCAATCGAAAGAGAATGAAAAAGCTCATTTAATTACTGATGGTGCTTTAATTAAAGAACTGCATATAACATCAAACAAATCAGTAGGGAAGGGAAATGAGGATGATTATATTTCAGGACTTTCTACTCAACCTTACAGGAATAGTATTCCACGGTTGCATTCCAATGGAAAATCAGTTGACTGGCTTTCAAAAAAAGGCAATGTCAACCTTATATACCCAACAGTATATAACAAGGCTCATGAGCTTGAGTTACATAGCCTTGTGAAAATTAAAAATAAATTCTCCGAAAATTCAAGGGAATTTAATTACATAAGCGATGTTATAAAATATTGCAAAGAGAATGGTATTGTTCGGTTTGAACAAAAATTGAAGTCTCGATTTCTTCAAAAGCAATCCCTGTGCTATTGGGGACTTTCTGATTATTCTTTGTTAAATAAGTTACATTCTGATTTTCTTGAGCTTGATGAAAAGTTATCGGTGAATGCTATGGACTTTGAAACTATTAGTGAACATCTTGTTAGTCGTGGTGTTGTTGACACTACTCGTGCAGCCAATACTACAGCCATGTATGCTATTCAATGGTTTCACGGTCATGTTTTTGATTTAAATAAAAAGCAAGTCCAAACACATCGAGCAAGGTTAAGAAAGATTGGTATTGATATTGCACAGAAATGTAATATCTCTAAGTTTTCGCCTGTTGTTGTCAAGCAGACAAGAGAAATCAAAGTATCTGACTGCGTTATTCCATCATGGTATTTAAAACCATCACATCTGCGTGTGGCTTAATTTAAAAGGTGTTTATATGAGTAGTAATTTAGGAAATTTAGAAACGACAGTTACCGGGAAAATTAAACGTTTTAACAGTAGTGGTGGTTTCTATTACACAACAGTTGTTTCTCCGGCTGCTGATGCTTACAGCTTTCCTCCTGTAATACGCATCAAATCAAAAAAATCCTTAGGCCGTGTTGGCGAGGAAATTGTTGACGTTCCATGCCGTGTAACGGGGTACGAGCGCAGCTTCCCTTACACTGACAAGCAAACTGGCGAGCAATCAAAAGGTTACAACGTTGATATGCTGCTTGAATTGTTGGAGTGATTATGGGGGCTACAGATTTCCAATCCCTTTATCAACTAATCTTTAACGCCGGGCTTGTAATTTGCTTCGGCCTCGGCGTTATAAGTGGTGGTCAAAGATGAGTGATTTATCTTATTTCTTTGCTGCTTATTGTATCGGCTGGGTGATTTCTCACTCCATCCTTGTCTTTAAAAAGCTCTCTGAGGTTTCAACATGAAAAAATCTGTTATTTCTAAAATCGTTGCAGGTTCAACTCTGGTAATTGGTTCTTCAGCTTTTGCTGCCGAAGGTGATGCTACCTCTCAAGCGAAAGCTGCTTTTGACTCTCTCACCGCACAGGCTACAGAAATGTCCGGTTATGCCTGGGCACTGGTTGTATTAGTTGTTGGTGCAACCGTGGGAATCAAACTCTTTAAGAAATTTGTTAACCGCGCATCTTAATATTAGCCTTTCTTTTATCTGCCAACACCGTTAATTAATGGGTGGCTTATGCCACCCCTTTTAGGCATTAAAAATGAAAAGATTACTTCCGCCTTTATTATTTGCATCTTTCTTTGCTAATGCTGCAACTGATGCCGAATGTATTGCAAAACCTGAATTTGATGCCTCTATGACAAACGTCTGGAAAGATAACCAGACATTAGATCGTTATGCTAATTACGAGGGCTGTTTATGGAATGCAACTGGTGTTGTTGTTTGTACTGGTGACGAAAATCAATGTTATGGCACATGGAAGCCTATTGGCGTAGCTATTCCTGAAGGTGGCGGCTCAGGAGGTAATGAAGGAGGAGGAGGCTCAGGTGGCGGTGATGGCGGTAACACTGGAACAGATCCAAAACCCGGATATACATATGTTAATCCTCTAGATGGAACATATCCGCCTGGCTCCGAACAGAATCCGAATAATCCCAATCCAACGCTATATGATGAACAACCATTAAATACATGGATTTTTCAGGGGAATAGGTTTGTAAATAAACAAGGGGCATTAACCGTTTATACAGGTTCTGTATCTACAGGCACAGACCCCGTTGTAACTAAAATTCAATATACGCCAGTTTCCTCTAAAGCTATGTACGATTTATTCTGGAATGGTAAGTTTCGGGATTGTGCTTTCCATTCAGGATTCAACGAAGATCCTTTTGTTTGTGATTATCAAGGCCAGCCATCCGAAATTCCTCAACCTCCAGTTAATGGCGGCGGTTCAGGTTCTGGCGGTGGGGGCTCCGATGGTGGTTCCGGTGGGGGCGATGGAGGCTCCGGTGGGGGCTCCGATGGTGGAAACACAGGAGGCGGTGACGGAGGCGGTTCTGGCGGAGGCTCAGGAACCGGAGATTTCGATTATGACCGTATGGCTAAGGCCAACAAGGACGCTATGACGGAAGAATTCGATTCTTCTGCAATTCAGTCTGATATTTCTTCCTCTTTGGATGGAACAGTCCAGAGCCTTACAGACTCTGTAAAAGGGCTCTCTGACAGCGTTGGCGGCCTTCTTGGGGCTGGTACTCCAGTATCTCCGGAGTTTTCTGCTGCATCTGCTGATATGCAAAAAATTGGCTCTGGTGACAGCTCACCATTGCTGGATGCTTTTACCAAAGGAAAGTTATTTCCTTCATTACCGTCGGCAAAACAATGTACACCCTTTGTTTTTGCTGCCGGAAAGAAATATGAATTCACTATAGAGTGCAAATATATTGATATGTTTAAATCTGTATTTGCTTTTATTCTTTATTTCTGGACGTTTGTTACCGTTTACGATTCATTTGCCGGGATACTAAGAAAAGGTAAGGAGTAATTATGCCAGCGTTTTTAGGATTGCCTTTGCTTGCACGCTTTATTGGGTGGCTTGCGGGGGTCTTAATCGGTTATTTTGCAAGGTTCCTTACTTTAGGTATTGCACGTATCGCACTTGCAATAACACTTTTTCTGGCCTTAATCGTGGGGCTCAATCAATTACTGGTCTCTTATTTGTCTGATTTGGTTGCAGCATTGCCAGCAGATATATCAGATGCAATAGCTTATATCATTCCTTCGAATGCGTTGCCTTGCCTTTATGCGATTTTTTCATTGAAGGCTGCTATTTTTATATTTGATGTAAAAGACCGTATTATTGGTTATCTTGACTGGAATAAATCGTAATGGCTGTTTATGTTGTGACAGGTAAACTAGGTGCAGGTAAAACACTTGTTGCTGTTGGTAAAATACAGGATAAGATTGTTTCCGGCTGTAAGGTAGCAACGAATCTTGACTTACGCATACATAAGTTACCTCGCGTCGGTATTTTTGCCAAAACGCCTAATGTAGTTCGTATACCCGACAAACCTTCACTGGATGATTTATTATCCATAGGGAAGGGTAATGATAGTTATGATGAAAATAAAAACGGCTTGCTCGTACTCGATGAATGCGGGACATGGTTCAATTCTCGTTCTTGGGCTGATAAAGAACGCCAGGCAGTTATTAACTGGTTTTTACATGCCCGTAAACTTGGGTGGGATATTATTTTTCTCATTCAGGATTTATCAATCATGGATAAACAAGCCCGCGTTGCTCTGGCGGAGCATGTTGTTTATTGCCGCCGTCTGGATAAAATCACAATTCCGTTTATAGGTGCAATTTATAGCCTTATGACGGGGAGTAAATTACCTCTGCCAAAAGTGCATGTTGGTATCGTTAAATATGGTGATTCGCCTCAGTCGATGACAGTAGAACGCTGGACATACACCGGGCGTGACCTCTATCAGGCGTATGACACTAAGCAAGCATTTTCAGATAGTTATGAGCATTCATCGTATTCATATTTACCGCCTTTTTTATCACATGGGCGCTACGCCACAAAAAGAGATTCAAGGTTTTATATGACACTTACTAAGATTTATTTCAGGAAGTACTCGAGGGTTCTTTGTTTTATTTTTGGCGTGCTTCTCGCATTTTTATATTCATTTATTACTCGCGCCGACACACCTGTAATTATCGAGCAACAGGCATCTCAACAGGTTAATACTCAAAAGTACAACATCTCAGAATTTAAAATTATCTCGTCATATCGACTTTTGAATAAAGTCAGTTTTGTGTTTATGGATTCAAAAAAGAATAAATATACATCTGAGGATTTAAAGAAAGACGGTTATAAAATGGTTTTCATCGATTTGTGTAATGTGGATTTTGTTAAAGGTGGTAAACATGAAAAAGTTACTTGCTAGTATTTTATTGTTTTTGACATTTACAGTTCATGCAATACCTGTTGAGCTTAACAATGTACCGTTGCGGGAGTTTGTATCATGGTATTCTAAAGTTTCTGGTCAGCCAGTTATTGTGTCGCCTGATGTGAAAGGGGAAGTGACTGTTTATTCTGCTGATGTTAAAAGAGAAGAATTACCACAGTTCTTTGTTTCTGTACTTCGTGCAAATGGTTACGATTTAAGTAATGGTAATCCGGGCGTTGTTCAGAAGTACAGTTCACGTAATTATGAATATGCCGATTCATTCTCGGATGATGTTGATTATATCCCTCAGGATTCTTCATCTTCTCCTGCTGGCGATTTCTTCAATCCAGGAAAAACTCAGGCAAGCCTGATTACACAAACTTACCCTGTTAATAATGTAAGAGCTAAAGACCTTGCCCCGGTAATTGATGTATTCCTTAAAGGGGATAACATTGCAGGTACAAAAGTATTTCCTTTTGATGGAGCCAATATACTTGCAGTTACCGCATCTGCTTCACAGCATAAGCAATTAAAAGAATTTTTCCCTTCGGTTGATGTACCCAGAATTCAGGTTCTGGTTGAGTCAGTTATTTTTGAAACATCTGCTTCTGACGGTTTTGACTTTTCATTTGCTGCCGGTGATCCATCAGGCCATCCAGTAGCAGGGGGTGTGAATACTGACAGGCTTGGTAAGGTTCTTTCGTCTTCAGGTGGTTCATTCGGTATTTTTAATGGAAATGTTCTGGCAATGAGTCTTAAAGCGCTTGAGACTTCGAATAAATCGACATTACTTTCTATGCCTCGCATACTTACAATGTCAGGCCAGCCCGGAACATTCACCGCAGGTCAGAACGTGCCTTTTGTGACCGGACGAATCACCGGAGAAGCTGCAAGCGTTAATAATCCCTTCCAGACAATAGAACGACGTGACGTAGGGATTTCTCTGCAGGTAGTTCCTGTTGTGACACCTGCGGGATTACTCATAATGGATGTCAAAACGAACGCAGACAGTATTTCTGATTCTCAGGCAGCTTCAGACATTATTACGAATACACGTTCGATTTCGACGACCGTTCAGCTTAAATCTGGTCAGACTGTGCTTCTTGGCGGGATGGTTGATAACAGGGACAGTGAAGCTGATTCGTCAGTACCGTGGCTCTCAAAAATCCCGCTAATAGGTGCGCTCTTTACCTCCAAAAGCACCAACGCCAGCAAACGAACGCTGTACATGCTCATTCGTGCCCGTGTCGTTAATCCACTTTGAAAGCCATGATTGCCGGCGTTCTCCCTGCGCAGCGGGGAGGATGCCGGGAAGCAGGGCGAATCTTCATTTTTCAGCTACCAGCCATCGCTGGCTTTTCTGTTTTTTGATGCCGTCAGGCATGGGAGGCGCTTTGCGCCGGAAGCCCCGCAGCGAAGCGAGGACTCAGAAAGCATTATGGCGTCAGCCATAATATTCCCATCACTGCAAAGCCTGTTTTTTGCGGCCGCAGGTCATTCAGGCATCGACATGGCCAGTTGATGAAATTGATGCCTTACAGCGTGTGTGACAGAATGGCGATCGCCGGTGACAGGCTTTCACATCAACCCGGGGTGCGGTTTGTTTCTTCCTGGTATCCGGCAACAAATTCTTTCCGAACGGGTTTATCTGCGCACTGGTGCGCATAATGTCAACGCGTTATGTTGAAAAGGCCGCTGCGAAAATCTCTCCCGCAGCGGCCTCTTTAGCATAACGTCATTATGCGCATCAGCTTGCGTCTTGCAGCCTTTTCCTGACCATTTCGAATGCTCGCTGCAACGTTCCTTTATCGGATATGAGCATGATTTCATTTGCCAACATTTTCAAAACGTCATCGTTTAATTCTTTTGCCAGAAGTAGGGCGCTCATTCCTAATGTGAATCGTGGTGATATGGGAACAGGCATGCTGTCATCTTCGAAGATGGCTTTTAATTCCTTCTGAACAGATTTTTGCATGCTTGAAAAATCCTTTTCAATGAACAGGTTACGACATGTATTTATCAGCATGTCTTTACGCTCTACGTTCAGCATGCTGTCAACCATCATGTCGATCATTGATGAATCGCTCATTGTTAATCCTTTGTTAATTATTCAGTGACTTTTCGTCTATCCAACTAATTAATACTTCAACCATCAAGCCTGCTCGATTGTTCACATTTTCGCCGCGAAGCGGTTCGGGGTTCTGTGACACCCGAACTTTACCGTGGTTTCCCACGGTTTTTGCACTGCGTAGTGCTTCATTTTTTCCCCACGCCAGTAGACGTTTTTGTTGATGATTTCAGGTCTCTGACAGCCTCTTTTAGATACTCATCCATGAGATAGAACGCCATGTCAGTCCATTTCACCATGCGTCCGGTGGCATAACTGACTTCAATAGCGGCTTTCTCCAGCTCCATTTTACGTTCTTCCGGTACTCGCAGGGACGTGTATTTTTTCTCAGCCATAAATCTAGTCTTTGTGTGTTTTGGGTTCATGCATGTTAGTTACATTGCATAAAAATAGCGATGCGCTCTTGTATGCATGTGCGCGTTTGTTGTATAAGGTATCCAAATATTCTTGCATACATGGATGCTATGTTTTTCGATTGGTTGAGTATTGAGCAGGATTTTGGCTATCAGTTGCCCATCATCTCTGACGTAGCTTATCAGCGCATTCACCTTGAAAGCGGGGAGGCTAGCGCTTTATCTCAACCAACCTTCCAGCATCGTGGATCTTTCTGTGATGTTGTCTCGATCTCGATCCGTGGTTCAGTGTTAAAAATGACTGGAAATCCGTCCCGCTGGGGACGTCTTGATAATCTCTTTGGGCTTCCAACTGTAGATGCTTGTGTCATGGTATTTAATCAGATTCTAACTGAACTGAAATTACCTTTGTTTACCAAGTGTACAAAGTTAATGCCCGGGCAATCGAAAGAGAATGAAAAAGCTCATTTAATTACTGATGGTGCTTTAATTAAAGAACTGCATATAACATCAAACAAATCAGTAGGGAAGGGAAATGAGGATGATTATATTTCAGGACTTTCTACTCAACCTTACAGGAATAGTATTCCACGGTTGCATTCCAATGGAAAATCAGTTGACTGGCTTTCAAAAAAAGGCAATGTCAACCTTATATACCCAACAGTATATAACAAGGCTCATGAGCTTGAGTTACATAGCCTTGTGAAAATTAAAAATAAATTCTCCGAAAATTCAAGGGAATTTAATTACATAAGCGATGTTATAAAATATTGCAAAGAGAATGGTATTGTTCGGTTTGAACAAAAATTGAAGTCTCGATTTCTTCAAAAGCAATCCCTGTGCTATTGGGGACTTTCTGATTATTCTTTGTTAAATAAGTTACATTCTGATTTTCTTGAGCTTGATGAAAAGTTATCGGTGAATGCTATGGACTTTGAAACTATTAGTGAACATCTTGTTAGTCGTGGTGTTGTTGACACTACTCGTGCAGCCAATACTACAGCCATGTATGCTATTCAATGGTTTCACGGTCATGTTTTTGATTTAAATAAAAAGCAAGTCCAAACACATCGAGCAAGGTTAAGAAAGATTGGTATTGATATTGCACAGAAATGTAATATCTCTAAGTTTTCGCCTGTTGTTGTCAAGCAGACAAGAGAAATCAAAGTATCTGACTGCGTTATTCCATCATGGTATTTAAAACCATCACATCTGCGTGTGGCTTAATTTAAAAGGTGTTTATATGAGTAGTAATTTAGGAAATTTAGAAACGACAGTTACCGGGAAAATTAAACGTTTTAACAGTAGTGGTGGTTTCTATTACACAACAGTTGTTTCTCCGGCTGCTGATGCTTACAGCTTTCCTCCTGTAATACGCATCAAATCAAAAAAATCCTTAGGCCGTGTTGGCGAGGAAATTGTTGACGTTCCATGCCGTGTAACGGGGTACGAGCGCAGCTTCCCTTACACTGACAAGCAAACTGGCGAGCAATCAAAAGGTTACAACGTTGATATGCTGCTTGAATTGTTGGAGTGATTATGGGGGCTACAGATTTCCAATCCCTTTATCAACTAATCTTTAACGCCGGGCTTGTAATTTGCTTCGGCCTCGGCGTTATAAGTGGTGGTCAAAGATGAGTGATTTATCTTATTTCTTTGCTGCTTATTGTATCGGCTGGGTGATTTCTCACTCCATCCTTGTCTTTAAAAAGCTCTCTGAGGTTTCAACATGAAAAAATCTGTTATTTCTAAAATCGTTGCAGGTTCAACTCTGGTAATTGGTTCTTCAGCTTTTGCTGCCGAAGGTGATGCTACCTCTCAAGCGAAAGCTGCTTTTGACTCTCTCACCGCACAGGCTACAGAAATGTCCGTTATGCCTGGGCACTGGTTGTATTAAGTTGTTGGTGCAACCGTGGGAATCAAACTCTTTAAGAAATTTGTTAACCGCGCATCTTAATATTAGCCTTTCTTTTATCTGCCAACACCGTTAATTAATGGTGGCTTATGCCACCCCTTTTAGGCATTAAAAATGAAAAGATTACTTCCGCCTTTATTATTTGCATCTTTCTTTGCTAATGCTGCAACTGATGCCGAATGTATTGCAAAACTGAATTTGATGCCTCTATGACAAACGTCTGGAAAGATAACCAACATTAGATCGTTATGCTAATTACGAGGGCTGTTTATGGAATGCAACTGGTGTTGTTGTTTGTACTGGTGACGAAAATCAATGTTATGGCACATGGAAGCCTATTGGCGTAGCTATTCCTGAAGGTGGCGGCTCAGGAGGTAATGAAGGAGGAGGAGGCTCAGGTGGCGGTGATGGCGGTAACACTGGAACAGATCCAAAACCCGGATATACATATGTTAATCCTCTAGATGGAACATATCCGCCTGGCTCCGAACAGAATCCGAATAATCCCAATCCAACGCTATATGATGAACAACCATTAAATACATGGATTTTTCAGGGGAATAGGTTTGTAAATAAACAAGGGGCATTAACCGTTTATACAGGTTCTGTATCTACAGGCACAGACCCCGTTGTAACTAAAATTCAATATACGCCAGTTTCCTCTAAAGCTATGTACGATTTATTCTGGAATGGTAAGTTTCGGGATTGTGCTTTCCATTCAGGATTCAACGAAGATCCTTTTGTTTGTGATTATCAAGGCCAGCCATCCGAAATTCCTCAACCTCCAGTTAATGGCGGCGGGTTCAGGTTCTGGCGGTGGGGCTCCGATGGTGGTTCCGGTGGGGGCGATGGAGGCTCCGGTGGGGGCTCGATGGTGGAAACACAGGAGGCGGTGACGGAGGCGGTTCTGGCGG